>CALCBR010000019.1:0-42899 GCA_937897105.1 uncultured Acidimicrobiaceae bacterium
TATCGCGATGAGGTCTACAAACGAGGAGGCCGGCGGTGCGAAAAGGCGCGGCGACGAGCGCGTCCGCGTCCCGACGATAGTCGTCACAATTCTGTAAGTCCGTTTCGACGGTCAAGGCGGTGTTGATCGGGAGCTATATACCTTTACCTTCGACCAGGGGGTGCAGACGGCCGTGCGTCGATGCTCCCTCTCCATCCACCAGGGCAGCTGCATTTTTTTTGAACAAACCCTGTGATGAGAAAGAGGCGGGATCTCTGCGTCGTTCGCGCCAGAGTAGTGGGCGCGGCCCTCCAAACGTAGGCGGGGTTAAACCGGCGACTCGTGATCTCGTGCGGACATGTTCGGCGCGCCCACGACCCCCGCGACCCCCGCGTTCGGTGCGTGCATCACGCCGCGCCCGTTGTCCGTCACACGAATGTGTAAATCACCTTCGTGAGCAAGCGAAACGACAACGTCGCCGTCAGAGTCCCCATAGCCAAAGCCATGTTCAACTGCGTTCTGCAGAAGTTCAGTAAGCACCACCGACAACGGTGTTGCGATCCGAGCGGGAATTCGCCCACCATCACCGATGACCGAAAACCGCACCGGTCGATCAGACGACTGCAAACCTTCTTCTGCCAACCGAACCAAGGGGCGGACGATTTCAAGGAAGGTCACGTCGTCGCCAGGTTCGCGCGAGAGCGCCTCGTGTACGAGGGCGATCGTGCGGATACGGCGAACCGACTCACCAACAGCCGCAACCGCTTCAGGGTGAGTGAGCCGCCGGGCCTGCAGTCGCAATAAAGATGAAATCGTTTGAAGGTTGTTCTTCACCCGATGGTGAATCTCACGAATGGTGGCATCTTTTGACAGGATCAGACGGTCACGACGACGCAATTCGGTGACATCGCGAACCAACAGCACCCCGCCTACGACCTCACCACCTTCGACAAACGGGACACATCGACATAACAGCGTGGCCTCAGCCCCTTGCTCAAACTCTTCGATAACCGGCACTCCACGCTCGAACGCCTGACGGACCGACCCATCGTGGAAACCCAATTCGGCTAAACGAACGCCAACCGGGGTCGACTGAATGCCAACGCGGTGAAGCGCCGAGGTCGCATTCGGAGACGCAAATCGGATGCAACCGTCACGATCGAGGTGCATCACACCGTCGCCAACGCGCGGTGCCGACGATGAGTCGCCGACACGTGAACTCGTCGGGAACTCTCCCGACGACACCATGCGAATGAAATGCTCAGAAATCTGCGTGTACACGCGTTCGAGTTCCCCGGGGCGGCGTCCGGTTTGTTCGATCCACTCCTTTGTCATCACCGCAATGATTTCGCCCTCATGTCGGACCGGGATCGCCATCATTCGTGATTCGTCGTCGAGGCCCTCGACAAGGACCTCGCCGTCGATCACCTCACCAGATTCGAAACATTCCGAGAGAACGATGTTCTCCGACTCGTTCGCAGGCACACCCACATAGTCGGTAGTGAAGATCGTTTGGCCGGTTGCCGGGCGAACTTGACCTACGGTCATCCACACACCATCGATGCTTCGCAGATATAGCAATAAGTCTGCGAAACAAAAATCAGCCAGCATCCCCCATTCGGAGACAAGACGATTGAGGTGTGCGATCTTGACACGGTCGAGCGAAGTGTTCGCTTTTGCGAAGTCCGTTAGCGACGACATCCCCCAAAGTCTGCACCAAAGAACCCCACCGAGTCCGACATACCCGTCAGAAAGGGCTACGGTACTGTCATGAACGCAAAGGCTTCTTTCCGTAGTTTCGAAGAATCAACCGAGGCCGACTGGAAGATCATTCAGAATGATTTCCCGGTCACTCAGGCTCTTGCCGCCGCCAACATTATTGAACAACTCCGAATTCTCGAACGCGACGACGGGGGCTTCCCGGTTTCTCGGCTCGAGCACTCGCTCCAAACTGCCACTCGTGCAGCCGAAGACGGCCGCGATGATGAATATGTGTTGTGCGCCCTGCTGCATGACATTGGTGACACGCTTGCGCCGATGAATCACCCGTCGATTGCGGCAGGAATCATCAAGCCATACGTATCAGAAGCCAATCACTGGATGGTTGAGCACCACGGAATTTTCCAGGGTTACTACTTTTGGCATCACATCGGTGCTGACCCGAACACTCGAGAGAACTACCGAGACTCTCCATATTTCGAATACACCGAAGAGTTCTGTCACAAGTACGACCAAACGGCGTTTGACCCTGACTACACGTCAGCGCCTCTTGACACCTTTGTGCCGATCATCGAACGGTTCTTCGTGCCTCAGACCGAAGCCGCAACGGCGGCGTACAGCGCCTTGAGGTAAGCCCCTCGCGAAAAGCCGATCGGATGATCAATTGCGTGGCCAGTCCTGCGTAGCTCTGTGAACGGTCGGCCAACTTCGCGAGATGCAGTTCGCATCTCCCGCCCAAGGTCGTCAATCGTGATTCTGCTCGAGCAGGAGGCCTGAAGGAGCAGGCCGCCGTCGCCGGTGAGCCGCAGCCCGGCTCGGGCGAGGCGACGGTATGACGACAGCGCCTTCGGAATTGACTTCTCGTTCTGAGCAAACGACGGCGGGTCAATGATGACGACGTCAAATTGCTCCCCCGCAGCGGCGAGCGACTCCATGACATCAAACGCATCTCCTTGCTGCGCAGTGATCTCACATCTTCGAACTGCAGCGATATTTCGGTTGTATTCGATGTTCGCTTTCGCGACATCGATGGCGGGCTGAGAGATATCGACGAGGTGAACACTCCGAGCGCCGCCCGCCGCCGCTGCGAGGGCAAACCCTCCTGTTGCGGTGAAGACATCGAGCACCCTCGCACCATCGCATGCAGCTCCGACCAGCATGCGGTTGTCACGCTGATCGAGGAAGGCTCCTGTTTTGTTGCCCCGGCGAACGTCAGCACTCATCGTGAGGCCACGTTCGCGGTACGTCAGAGTTCCATCAAACTGCGAACCAACGAGCACATCCCCGTCACCCGGAGCACCGGCCGGAGGCGACACTCGACGAGCGCAGCGAAGAACAACCCTCTCGCTCGGCAGTACCTCTTGTGCGGCCGCAATGATGTCGCCGAGATGCGGATACCATGCGGCGCTGTACAACTTGATGACGAGAGTGTCGCCATAACGATCGAGCACCAACCCTGGCAGGTCGTCGTTCTCCCCATGTACCCACCGCCAGGCAGTCGTCAATGAGTCATCGACTAGCCCGTGGCGACGATCCAGCGCAGCGGCGAGCCGATCAACCCACACACGAGGTTCGACCGTAAGCGCGCCACCTGCATGCAGCATCTTGACTCGAATTGGTGACTCAGGGTCCCAAAGACCAACCCCGACTACACGTCGGTCGTCGAAGATGACGGCAACGCTTCCCGCGGGAAGACCGGTGGGGTCAGCGGATGCGATCGATCCATCGAATAGCCACGGATCGCCCGACCTCACCGCACGAAGGCCCGCAGCGGTGGGCCGCACTGCAACCCGCCGTGATTGTGGGTCGAACGTCTGAGAAACGTCAGCCACCGAAACCGATACGTCGTTCTTCTGACGTACCGAGTTCGACGTATGCAATCTTCGCTGCGGGAATCGCGACTTCGCGGCCCTTCCGATCGGTCACCCACAACACATCGGTGGCCCCACCGAGGGCAGCATCAACTCGGCTATGGAGGTCGTCACGTTGATCGTCGTCAACCTCAAATGCCAATTCTCTCGCAGTTTGCGTTACACCAATTCGTACGTCCACACGCCGTACGGTATCGCCTCTGCTGAGTACCCACCCCACGTTGCTACAAGTGGACTCGGATCCGATCACACTGCCAACTACTGCCAACTGCGCTATTCCACTTGAGCGACGTAGGCGGATGCCCACGACAACAACGCAAACACGAGCGCGGCAACTGCGAACGGCGTGACCGAAATATCGATGCGGGTTGCGACGAGACCGCCGAGGATAGAGCCACCCAGCATCCGAAATCCGCCCGACAACGCAGAAACCGTCCCGGCAATATGGGGTAAAGGCTGCATTGCTTCTGCGTTCATGTTCGGCATGATGAACATGAACGCCGACAGCATGAGCCCGAGCGCCGGCATAAACACCCAGAACGACGGCCGACCACTTCCCGAGACTGCGATGATGACGAGAAGTGCTGCACAAAGGTTGAGCACCATCAGCATCCGGTTGAGCACTGTTCTCACTCCAAACCGCACGACCACCTTGCCGTTCACGAGCGAGGCAACTCCAAAACCGATGGCAGTCACGCCAAAAACAAACGGAAACCATGATCGATGTCCGAAAATCTCGCTGACGATGAGTTCCGATGATGCGAGGTACATCGTGAACACACTCTGCATAAAGATTGAAGAGATCGAGTACCACAGCGTTGGCCGGGTTGCGAAGAAGGTTCGATAACTATCGACAATATCTGCTCGATCGAGTTGTCGCCGTTGGTCCACCGGCAACGTTTCCGGCAGTCGACGCGACCACAACCAGAGCGCAATCGACCAGAGTGCGCATGCCCAAAACACCGACTGCCAGGGCAAAAACGCAACGATTCCGGCGCCGAGCGCCGGAGCAATGACGGGAACCATGATGAACACGGCCATGATCTGTGACATCGCCTTCGCCATTTCGACACCCTCAAACAGGTCACGAACAACTGCAGTTGCAACCACCCTCGACCCTGCCGCCCCGATGCCCCACACGAAACGCGCCGCGAGCAACAAACCAAGACTCGGTGCCAGCGCCGACACGACCGCTCCCACTACGTAAATCGCAATACTCACTGCGAGAATTCGTTTGCGACCAAATCGATCTGTCAACGGCCCATACACAAATTGAGCGACTGCGAACCCCATGAAAAAGACGGTGACGACTCCTGCGACATCATTCGATGTGGGATCGAGACCAAATGTTGCTCTCATCTCATCGAACGCAGACAGCATGAGATCGATTGCCATCGCCATCAACGCCATGATGAGCGACAACATCGCCAGCAACTCTCCGTTGCGGAGCTGTGGTTTTTGATGTGGGGGGCGCTCGTCGACAAGGGGTTTCATCGCATGTCGATGTCTAGCGCGTAACTCAGCCAATCAAACAGTTGGCGATGTGAGCAGACCTCGATTGGTACTCAGGCTGGGGGCGGTGTCGACGTGTTCGATGCAGACATGGCAGCAATGGAGAGTTTGCGGCCAGACTGGAGACATGTCATCTTCCGATACCGATCTCACCGCCGCTGATGTTTCCTGGGATCTTTCAGGTTTGCTCTCAGACGTCGATGCATCGTCGCCTCGCGAGCTGGTCGAACGTGCCCAAGTCCTCGCTGACGGCCTTCAGCACTATAAGGGAACCATCGCTCACATCTCATCCGATGAGCTCTTCGAGATGATGAGTGTGCTGTCGGAGACGTCTGAACTTCTCAGCCGGGCGGGGCACTTTACGACGCTGAAGTTTTCAGAAAATACTGCCGACCCTGAAATTGCGGCCGAAATGCAGTTCATCAACGAACAAGCAAATTCCGTCAGCACAAAATTGCTGTTCATCGACCTCGAGTGGGCGGAGGTTTCCAGCGAACGCTCACGCGAACTTCTTCTGGGTGATCGTTTTGACTTCTGCCGACACCACCTTGAGAACATGCGCCGCTATCAGCCTCACCAGCTTTCTGAACCAGAAGAAACGGTGCTCTCCGAGACCTCGTTGACCGGTGCAAGCGCATGGGTCCGACTCTTCGAAGAGCACACATCAGCAATCGAAGTTGATCTACCGGAGTCTCTCGGCGGCAAGGTGAGCCTGATGTCGGCGCTCGCCAACCTTCACGCCCCTGATACCTCTTCGCGCGAGCAGGCTGCTCACGCAATTTCATCTGCGCTCGAACCAGGTCTCCGAACTCGGGCGTTCATTTACAACACTTTGCTGCTCGACAAATCGGTTGATGACCGTTTGCGGAACTATCCAACGTGGATTACCAGTCGCAATATGGCGAACGAAGCAAGCGACGAGAGCGTGCAAGCGCTCATTGACGCCGTGGTCGCCCGGTACGACATTCCTCAAAAGTGGTATGCCCTCAAAGCCCAGGTTCTCGGTGTCGACCAGTTACGCGACTTTGACCGGATGGCCTCTGTCGCAACGAGTGATACCTCGATCGGCTGGGAGGAAGGCAGCGCAGTCGTACGAGAGGCCTACGCGAGTTTCTCACCCGAGCTCGCTGGGATTGTCGGGAGATTTATTGACGAGCGGTGGATTGATGCTCCGGTTCGCCCCGGTAAACGAGGGGGCGCGTTCTGCGCGTACGCAGTCCCTTCCCATCACCCGTACGTGTTGCTCAATTGGACATCGACTCCACGCGACGTTGCAACACTTGCCCATGAACTCGGTCACGGTGTTCACGGCTTCCTCGCCCGAGAACAAGGAATTTTTCATCAGTCGACGCCTCTCACTCTTGCCGAAACAGCATCTGTGTTCGGTGAGACCGTCACGAACAATCGGCTGCTCTCAATGCTTGAAGACCCGGGCGAACGGTTCGCGCTTCTCGCAGCAACGCTTGAAGACTCGATCGCAACCGTGTTCCGTCAAGTGGCGATGAATCGGTTTGAAGATGCGTGTCACACCGAGCGGCGAGAGGTAGGGGAGATCTCCGTCGAGCGTTTTGGTGATCTGTGGGAATCATCTCAACGGGCGATGCTCGGCGATTCTGTCGAGATCACCGAGGGCTATCGAAACTGGTGGAGTTACATCCCTCATTTCATCGCTACTCCGGGTTATGTCTATGCATACGCCTATGGCCAACTTCTCGCATTAAGTGTGTATGCGAAATTCGAGGCGCAAGGTGACGTATTCGTGCCGAACTATCTCGACATGCTTCGAGCCGGCGGTTCCATGAAACCTGAGGAACTCACCGCCCTTGTCGACTGCGATCTCACCGACCCAGGATTCTGGTCTGCTGGCCTCGACATCGTTGAGCAACAACTCACCCGTGCATCTCAGGCAGCCGAGGCAGCCGGACGTCTCTAAGGACGACCTACGTCTGAGCTCCTCGGGCAACTGGCAACGCATAGAGCACAACTGTCGACACCCCGGCAGTAATAAGGGCGTAAGTGATTCCGGCATTGAACCCAGAACTGTCGATGATTGCCCCTGCAAGCGGCGGCCCGATGAGCCCACCAATTCCGGCTCCTGTGTAGGTTGCGCCGAGAATGGTCGCCATGCCGTTCGTTCCAAACATCACCGCTACCGCTGCTGGTGACAATGCAATGAACCCTCCGTAGCCGACGCCGAGAACCACTGCGAACAAGACGAGTACCCCGTAGCGGCCATCGGCGGCGAGCCAAATCGCGTACGAACTTGCCATCACGCCAAACGCTGCCTGCATGAGACGTATCGGTCCGACTTTGGCTCCGAGCGCGCCCAATCCGAGCCGGCCAACGATTGACGAGGCACCGATGAGACCGATAAGCGCAGCGGCTCTTGCCGATGGCACCCCGCGATCAGTTGCATATGTCTTGATGAAAACGAACGGGACGAACAGCGCCATCGTTGTAATGAGCGATGCCGAATACAGAGTGATAAACCGGCGGTCTCGCACCAGCGTCCGAAGCTGAACCACACCCCCATCACCAACAAGCGGTGGCGTCACCGCTCCAAGCGAGGCAATGAGCAGAGCTGCCGTACCTCCAACTGCAAACACCACGTACGTCGTTCTCCATCCGTACCGATCGATAAGTGATGCTGCAAGCGGGGCGCAGACGAGTGTTCCGGCACCAATGCCCGACACCGCAATTCCGAGTGCCAACGTGCGGCGTTTGTTGAACCATCCTCCAACCGTCGCAACCATCGGTACGTATCCGCATGCCGTTGCCGTGCCGACGCCAACCCCATAGGTGATGAACCCAACCCAAATCTCTTGCACGAGAGACGTGAGGTAGAGACCGATTCCCATGCTGATAGCCCCGACGAACACCACGCGCCGCGGACCGAAACGGTCGGCAAGCCTTCCCGTGATCAGGCCTCCCAGGAAGTAGAAGCAGGTGGTCAACGAGAACATGAGAGCGGTCAAGCCTTTGCCTGAGTTGAATTCCTCAGACATCGAGTCAAAGAACGCTCCGAACGAGTAGCCCACCCCAAAACAGGTGAAGCATGACAGAAATGCTGCAGCGACGATGCCCCAGCGACGGAGGCCGCTGAGATCACCCGGCTCTTCTGTCATCTTTCCTACTTTCGACCAATGCGTTACACCATCTTCATCTCAGCAGAACGGTCGTGGTGAATCGCTGTCAGAGCACGATCAAAGGTACAGGCAAAATTCGCCGACATGAGGAATGCGACCTGTGTAACAATTCGCGCCTTGATATCGATCACAAGATTGCGTACGTTGACAAGTGAGGAGAGCACGTGACGACACCCGCTCAACATCGGGATTTTCGAACGACGCGCCGTGTCACACCCATGGCGCAATTGATCACTGCTGTTTCGGTTGCAGTCGCCACCTCGTTCACTTTGGCGCCAAGAGATGTGGGTGCTTCTGATATTCCGACTTCTCAGAGCGAGGTCGAGATCACCCTTCCAACGTTTTCCGGGGGACAACCGCTCTTCAAGTACCTCATTTCGATCGATCCCACCCGCACGAGTATGAACAACCTCGAAGCGGCACTCCGCGACGCCGGTGCATCAGTCGTCAACTCAATATCTGATTTCAACACCGTCGTCGCTTGGGTTTCTGATGAGCAGGTTTCAGCACTGGGAACACACGCTGCGATCGACACCATCGAACAAGATTCGACGGTTTCAGTAGGGCGTACGCCAGAAAACGGTCAAGATGTCGGAGCGTCACCTGAGCCCGGACCTATCCCAGGTCGCTACATCATCACGGTCGACCGGTCGGCCAACACAACGACTCGAGCAGCCATCGTCTCTGCCCTCGGCGATGCTGTCATCGCCACATATGAACATGCGTTTGATGGCTATGCAGTCGAGTTAAGCGATGCCGATGCCAAATCGATCAAGTCGCTGCCCGGTGTTCTTTCGATTGAAAACGACGCCATCATCACGCTCGACAACGCCGGTGATGTGGTTCCAACAGCGGTGCAATCTGATCTATCTGAGGGCCTATGGGGGCTCGACCGCCTTGATCAAACGGCACTCCCTCTCGACCAGACCTATACCTATGATGCTGACGGGGAAGGTGTTACTGCGTACGTCATCGACACCGGAGTTTCACCTCACGAAGAGTTCGGTGATCGTCTCAAGAGCGGTCGCCGCTACTACAACGCCGGGTGGAATTGGCTGCCCTGGATCACGTACGACACCAATACCGATGACTGCAACGGCCACGGCACGCACGTTGCCGGCACGATCGCTGGAACTACCTCCGGTGTTGCAAAACGGGCCGACATCATTCCGGTTCGCGTATTCGGATGCACTGGCAGCACCTCCACATCGATCATCATCGAAGCAATCGACTGGGTGATCGCTCATCATCAAAACAGCGTGCCAGCCGTCGCCAACCTCAGCCTCGGTGGAGGACCATCAAGCGCTCTCGATGCTGCAGTTCGGACGATGGTGAATGATGGCATCGTGGTTGCCGTCGCGGCCGGTAACTCCAACCAGAACGCGTGCTATGCATCCCCGGCGCGCGAACCATCGGCGTTCACCGTTGCTGCGAGCACCTCAGGCGATAGCCGGGCGTCGTTCTCCAACTATGGTTCGTGCGTTGACGTCTTCGCACCAGGTCTCCGTATCGAATCCGCATGGCCAAACGATGTGTCCCCCTACACAACTTCTCGGACTATCTCAGGCACGTCAATGGCAAGTCCCCACGTTGCCGGTGCCGCAGCACTCATCTGGAGTCGCGACCTTGCTGCGTCGGCGACCACCGTCAGTACCGAGCTGGGTAACTCTCATGTCATCGGGAAGATCACAGGTGCGGGAAACGGCACGCCGAACCGATTGCTGCATCTCGGCTCAGCTGAGATTGCACCTTCTGCGCCCCGCAATGTGATCGCCACCTCTGACAACGGCATTGCGACTGTGACATGGGAATCCCCAGACAACAACGAAAACGCTGGGGTGACGGGATATCGGGTCATCGCCATCAACTCTGAGGGTGATGAGTCGACCGGATGTCAGTGGTCGGGCGGGACTTTTCAGTGCTCGGTCTCTGGTCTTCACCCAGGAACGTGGTCGTTTGCTGTCGAGGCATCAAATTCGGCGGGTACCTCTCCTCGCTCTCTTCTGAGTAACTCGATTGAAATCGCTCTGTCGAACGACTTCTTTCTTGGCGCAACCCAACTCGCCGGGCTCACGGGCTCAGCCGAAGGGAATAACGCTCACGCAACCCTTGAAGAAAATGAGCCATCACTCGGGCGCGGCTACGGGGGCGCATCAATATGGTTCACCTACACCCCAACTTCCGATGGATCTTTCACGGTCAACACTCGTGGCTCATCGTTCGACACGGTGCTCTCTGCCTACCAAGGGTCTGCACTCACCTCCCTCACCCGACTCGCACTGAACGATGACTACCGGTTTGACGGTAGTTACTCACTGCAGTCACAGGTCACCTTTACGGTCAAGGCCAATTCGACGTACCATCTGCGCGTTCACAGTTGGGGGTCGGGCCGTGGCGAGGTTGATCTCAACTGGGATCTCACCGCCAGCTGTACAACTCGTGAAGTGCCCAACGATGATTTCTGTACGGCCACTGCGATCACTAGCGACTCGGAGGTCTTTACGGTTGACGTGAGCGACGCCACCGTTGAAAGTGGTGAACCCGGCGAAGGCACCCGAAGCATCTGGTACTCCCACACCGCAAGTGCTGATGGAACGATCACCCTTGATCGCACCGGCACATCACTACCAAGCACCCTCGAGGTCTACACCGGCGGCGATCTCGCTTCACTGGTCGCTGTTGCCGGTGTCGAGCCCATCACCGAACTCACTCCTCAACGTTCTTCTTTCACGGCTGATGAGCGGACCACATATTTCATCCGTCATGCGACAACCTCTGAAGTCACCGGCGCTGTGTCGACGGGCTTCAGTTTCACAGCGACCCCGACGCTCACAGCTCCCGATTCCCCCACCTCAGTTCGTGCCGAAGATCAAGGTGATGACGTCACCGTAAGTTGGGTTCCACCAATCAATGATGGGGGAAATCCCATCGTTGCCTACGAAGTCACCACATCACCAGATACTGCTTCCTGCACCGTCGATGACAGTGAAAACTCGTGTGCGATCAGCGGCCTTCAACCGTGGGCTAACTACACGATCAACGTCGTTGCGATTAACGCAATCGGGCGAAGCCCGAACAGCTCAATAACGTTCGTCCCTCAAAACGGGAACGATTCGTTCGCTACCCCCTTCGCTCTTCAGCCGAGCGAGAGTGGCACCACTGTTTCATCAAATCAGTTCGCGACCGCAGAGGTTGGAGAGCCAGCGCACGTGTTCGGCCCCTATCACTCGATGTGGTTTGAAATCACCGCTCTAGGTGCTGGCCGTCTTGCACTCGATACCGCCGGTTCAAACTATGACACGACGCTCGCTGTCTACACAGGGTCCGACCTGCTCACACTGGAGCGCGTGGCCGAAAACGACGACGCTGCAGGAACGCTGACATCATCGATTACATTGTCGCCATCAGCGGCAACCACCTATTTCGTTGCCGTTGACGGGTACAACGCCGACACAGGTTCGATCACGCTGAATTGGGCCTTCACCGCCGCTGGTCCGCCGCAACCGCCTGCACAAGTGAAAGCGGTTGCAACCGGTATCAATAGCGTCAGTGTGTGGTGGACTGCACCCGACAGCACGATGCCTGTGACATCATCGACTGCCACCGCGCACCCAGGCGGTGCGAGCTGCGTGACCGAGTCGACACAGTGCGAGATCACTGGCCTCGTCACCGGCGCCCAATACTCATTCACTGTTGCGAGTTCGAATGCCCTCGGGTCAAGCGAGCCAACAAGCCCATCCGAAACCGTCATCGTCGGGTCATCGAACGGTGCACGCACGAGCGTCCCTTCGAGTTGGGGTCAAGATCGAATCGACCAGTCGAACCTTCCTCTCGATGACCGGTTTAGCACCACAAACCGCGGAAGTGGGGCGACGATCTTCGTTGTTGATACGGGCATCTCTGCACATACAGAATTTGGCAGCCGCCTCACAGCCGGGTTTGATGCCGTCAACGATGGCCTCGGGTCTGATGACTGTCACGGTCATGGAACCCATGTCGCGTCCACTGCTGCCGGAGCCACTCTTGGCGTCGCTAACGATGCTCTCGTCGTGCCCGTCAGAGTGCTCGATTGCAACGGATCGGGTTCGACTTCTGATGTGCTTGCCGGCTTGTCGTGGATACGCACTATCGATCTCGGAACTCGGCGAGGGGTCGTCAACCTGAGCCTTGGCGGTGGTCCATCCACGATGCTCGATAATGCTGTCGCACAACTTGTCGCCGAGGGATACGTCGTCACGGTGGCCGCCGGCAACGAGTCTCAGAACGCCTGCGACGTTTCACCAGCTCGAGAGCCGTCTGCACTCACCATTGGAGCGACAACTCGCGTCGATACGCGGGCCTGGTACTCGAACTTCGGTTCATGTCTTGACCTGTTTGCTCCTGGTGACTCAATTGTCGGCGCAGGCATCAGTTCGTCAACTTCACAGCAAACGATGAGCGGCACATCGATGGCAAGCCCGCACGCAGCTGGTGCCGCCGCCATTGCATTCACTGCTCAACCATCGAGTTCTCCGAGCGACATTGCAGCACTCCTCATCAACGACGCGACCCAAGATGTGCTCTCTAGCGTCGGAACGAACTCACCGAATCGCATGCTGATGGTGGCGGGAGGCTCTCTGCCACCGAGTGACATCCCTTCGGTGCCACAAAACGTTGTTGCAGATCCATCAGATGCAGCGGTCACCATTAGTTGGACACCTGGCGATGCAGGTGCAGTTCCGATCGCCTCGTTCACGGTGACGGGTACGCCTAATGGCCTGTGCACCACTTCGTTTATTGCTGCTGACGCCCAGCACACCTGTGAAATTAATGGTCTGACAAACGGAGTCGACTATGCATTTTCAGTCGTCACTATCAACGCAAGTGGGGTGGCGAGCAGCGCATCAACGACCGTGATCGCCACACCGTCTGAAAGCTTTTCATCTGAGACACCAGCAGATGTTCCGTCTGAAGAACCGGCTCCAACAATTCCCGAAGATGATCCACCCTCCACACCACCTGAAGAAGCGCCTGCCACCATCACGCAGGTGACGCCAACGCGTGTGGCTGACACTCGACAGGCCTCACCGACCTCCCGTTCGGCGATGAGGGTAAGCGGTGAACGGATTCTTGAAGTTGACGTCACCGAGGCTGTTGGCCTTGCCGCAGAGACGATCGAAGCGGTGGCTCTCAACCTCACGCTTACCGAGACTTCGGCACCTCCTACCGGTGGCTTCGCAACGGTCTTCCCGTGCGGCTCCACCGTGCCCGATGCGTCGAGCCTCAACTTCGTTAGTGGTGAGACCATTGCTGCCGGCGTGCTGACCGCAGTCAGCACCGCCGGTGAGATCTGTGTGTACGTCTATGGCGATGCGCATGTCATCGTTGATGCCACTGGAGTAATCGCAAAAGAACGCGGTTACGCCTCGTTCGCTCCGGTGCGTCGAGTTGACACCCGTAACGGGTTGGGTGATGTCATCGATGAACCGGTTGCATATCGGTCGATCGAGATCCCCTTACGAGATATGGCAGGAATTGATCACAGCGACATCTCTGCCGTGTCTGCAACTCTCACGGTGACGTCGACTGTTGCTCCGCCGGTAGGCGGGTTTGCAACGGCCTACGCATGTGATGGAGCCCCTCCCGACGCGTCGACCCTCAACTTCAGAAGTAACCAAACGATCGCGAACTCGTTCATCAGCCCGATCTCACAAGAGGGCACCATCTGCGTGTACGTCTATGGCGAAGCAGATGTGCTCGTCGACATCAACGGGTTGTTTACCAATAAGTCAGAATTCGCGGCGGTACAACCAACGAGGGTTGCTGATACTCGTACGACAGATTCGATCGGGACCCTCACAGGCACCTCATCTGAACTCGTGGTGCCGATCAGCATCAACAATGAGATCTTGATGACACAAGACTCTGTCGTCACGCTCAATGTCACTGCGGTCGACACCGTCGCTCCTGAAACTGGTGGGTTCGTCACGGTGTATCCATGTGGTGCCCGACCGGACACATCGACCTTGAACTTCACAACTGGCCAGACGGTTGCAAACTCGATGATCGCCCCCGTTTCAACCCAAGGCAATATCTGCGTGTACGTCTACGGAAAAGCAGACATTCTCATCGACATCAACGGCATCAGCCAGCAGGCATAACTCCCTTCAAAACTGCTTTGAGGAAGCCGACGAAGGAGCGATCGTCGTTGTGCCCTCGTGTGACAATTCGACGGCGTCTAAAAATCCGAAATGTGAAGATGCAAGCGACGGGGTCGCTGACGACACCGACGACAACCCGGGGAACAACAACGGGAACTCAGGCAACGGCAACAGCAACAACCCCGGGAACAACAACGGAAACTCCGATAACGGAAACTCAGGCAACGGCAATGGGAACTCGAGCCGAAACTCTTCCTGACGGCGACCACCTCACCCGCAGTTTCGCCCGGCTACATCAATCTGTGTTTCAATCGTCGAATGGCTCGTCGTCGATCGCTCACCATCGCAAGTGTCAATGTCAACGGGATACGCGCCGCTGATCGAAACGGCATCTCTGCCTGGATTGCTGATCGTCGTCCAGACGTCGTAACTCTGCAGGAGGTGCGTGCGCCCGACGACATCTTTACCGAACATGTCGACCGACTGTGGGGAGAAAAATGGCATCGCGTCCACGCCGAGAGCGCAGCAAAAGGCCGCGCTGGAGTCGCGGTCGTCAGCTCGCACAACATTGAAACTTCGCGAATTGATATCGGGAAGCCCGCTCAACGTTTCAACAACACAGGGCGCTGGGTGGAAGCCGTAATTGACATACCTTTTCTTGATCAGCCTCTCGTTGTGATCTCTGCGTATGTGCACACCGGCGACGCAGGCGATGACAACCGTATGGAAGAAAAGTTGTCGTTCTTCGCAGCCATGACGAAGCGCATGGAAACACTTCGGTCATCAGGGGCTCACGTTCTTCTCACCGGAGATTTCAACGTTGGCCACACAGAGCTCGACATCAAGAACTGGAAAGGCAACCGAAATAATGCCGGGTTCTTAGAGTCTGAGCGTGCATGGTTCGACCATTGGTTTGACGACCTCGGCTGGGTCGACCTCGCCCGGAATCTTGCTGGACCGGTGGAAGGCCCCTACACATGGTGGAGTTTCCGAGGACAAGCGTTCGACCGCGATGTCGGATGGCGTATCGACTACCAAATTGCCTCACCGGAGTTCGCTGCCTTCGCAGCAACATCTGAGGTCGATCGGGCCCCAAGTTATGCAGAACGGTGGAGCGATCACGCTCCCCTCGTCGTCACCTTCAAGATCTAGTCAGATTCGCTCAAGATCAGCGCCATCAAACAACGGTGCAATCTCGAAACTCTGGAGATCATGCTCCATCTCATCATCGGTTGGAACATCGCCGACCGAGGCACGCTTCGCTGCGTCGAGCACCATCGGCAACACGCCTCCGTCGCTTGTTGAATTCAAAAAGAGATGCTCTCGTCCGAGAACGAAACGGACCGCTCGCTCAACGGCTCCTTCATCTCGAAGAGGCTCGTACCAAGAGAAGCGAGGACCGTCGTATCCAGATTCCCATCTCGACTTTGCGACCGACTTAATGGTCTGGATGGCGATGCCATTCGCCACACAGCGAGCGATGAGTTCGCCAACATCTGCAGCAAATGCATCCGACTTCAACAATGAATAATTCAGAGGGAACAGCACCGAGTCGAACGCGAACTCGTCAAGACTCCTCGTGTGCATGGCAGGGATACGAAGCCCATGTCCCGTCACCCCAATAAACCGAACGAGACCCTCATCTCGTGCCGTAGCTAGGGCCTCAACGGCTCCACCGGGAGCGAATGCCTCACGCCACTCATGTTCTTCGACCAAGTTGTGCAACTGAATAAGGTCGACCTGGTCAACCCCAAGCCGACGCAACGAATCTTCGAGCCCCGCACGGGCCGCCCCGCCACTTCGCTCTCGAGTTTTCGTTGCAAGAAAGACCTCGCTGCGGTGCTCGGCAAGCCAAGGGTTCATCACCACTTCTGCGTGCCCATACGAGTGCGCAGTGTCGAGATGGTTCACACCTGCCGCAACAGCAAGATCAAGGGTCGCAGCAGCGCGTTCTTGTGACATCGCTCCAAGTGCCGCACCACCAAATATCACTCGCGATGACAGGTGACCCGTGTTTCCAAATGGCGCTGTTTCGATCATGCTGTCGACCTTAATGCGAGGCCGCATTCACTCTCTCGGCGCACCACCGAATTGCCATCGGCAAGACTTCGGAGAGCCGTGTTGATGCAGTCGTTAGGTTCGCCAGGAACTGCTCGGCTGTCGGAGTTGGGTGGTCGACAAGATCGGTGATCGTCTTTATTCCAACAAATGGCGTGCCACTGAGACCGCAGACCCACGCCACAGCCGCAGCCTCCATCTCCTTCACCTCTCCATCGAGAGCCAAAATCCATTCTCGGTCGGTGTCACTTTCGTCAAGTGAGTTGCTTGTTGTCACAATGCCTTTTCTTGCATCGAGATGTTGGGCGAGTTCCTCACTATGTGCCCATACCCGATGTCGACCGATCCCGTAATCGCGAAAGCCTTCAATTCCGATGCGCCGGTCGTGACGGACAACATGTGGCCATGCGACAAACACATCACCAATCTGCGCCGCCGAGCGGTTCCATCCACCCGCCGTACCCGCGGACATCACCACATCAGGTTGCCAATGCTCGATGACGTGCATCGTTGTCAGCACCGCTGGCTCGGTGCCGACGAGGTCCACCTGATGTTCGGGATCAACTCCATTCACCCCGATGACGATGGTGTCGCCCGAGCGCTCCGCAACAAACAGTTGTGTCGGCAATGAAGGACTCAGTTCGTAACGAGCAGCCCCTAACTCATCGATGAGCGGCCCCGCTTCTGCTCTCATAGCCATGATGACGGCGAGCGTTGCCATACCGCTCAGCCCTCGCTCTCGTCCAACAACCGCGAAGTCACGTCACATGTCGAACGTTTGCAGAAACTCTCGACGCCAAGAGGCGGTGTCGCAACCAATGGGAAATCACCATCGATCGGCAACACGACGACGTGATGTTTGGAAGGTGGGAAGATGCTCATGACCTGAGGTCAAACGTAGTTCCTTGCAATGCGCGCCGTTGCTGTCGATCGGCATAGTCTCGCAGCATGTGGATTCGACTTCGACAAATATGTGTTACGTGCACTGATCTCAACGAGGTTTCACGGGATCTTGCAGGAGTTCTTGGCCTCGAGGCCTGTTTCACCGACCCCGGTGTTGGACAGTTCGGACTGAAAAACACGTTATGGCCGATCGGCACCCAGTTTCTTGAATGTGTCACCCCGATGTCGTCTGACCTCGAGACAACTGCAGCCGGTCGCTATATCTCCCGACACGGTGGGGATACCGGTTACATGGTGATCTGCGAAGTCGATGACGTTGCGGCTCGGCGCAACATTGTTGATGAGCTAGGAATTCGGGTTGCGTTCGAGCTCAATTATCCCGATGAAGGGCACGTCGGCATGCAACTCCATCCGGCTGACACCGGTGGATCATTTCTCGAAATGGATCAGATGATAATGAAAGGCGGCGGAGAGGTCGGTGGACCATGGTGGCCGGCGGGAAAGAACTGGAAACCATTTGTGCGCACCGATCGCGTGAGCGCAATTACTGCTGCCACGATCTCTTCGCCTGATCCTTCGACCCTCGCAACTCGATGGGCCGAAATCACTCAGACTCCGTTCGACCTTGACGACCACAACCAGCCCATTCTTGAGTTTGATAATGCTCGAATACGGTTCGTTGAAGAAAACGATGGTCGAGGAGAACGACTGAGCGGCATCGATGTGCGGTGCGGTGACATTGAGGCCGTGCTTGCGGCAGCCACAACGTTGGGGCTGCAGACACGCGACACCACTGTCACCCTCGCCGGGCTAGATGTGACGTGCATTGGGTAACCCCAGCGACCGTGCGAACAGTTACCAAGCAACTAGCAGAGCTCACCGGTTAGGGACACGCCGTCATCACAAGTGTGGTAGGAGATCCCGCTTCGTCGGCCATCTTCGTGGACCCACGAAACACCGATCGTTCGGCCACCACACGTATCTGAAAACCAATCGATGGAATATGAGCCGTCACCGTTGTCATAACCCTGGTTATTGAATTGCTCTGGAGTGCAATAGCCGTCAGCACTTGAGAGCGAAAGTTTGAAACGCTCAAGCCCCTCTGGTCGGTTACCAACAACAACGACGTACTCGCCACTACCGGCGCCAACGCGAACGCCCAAGATTTCGATGAGTTCGAGTTCTTCGACTATTTCTTCTTCAGCGGGTGGCTCCGTCGTCGCTGTCGTCGGAGGAACGGTAGTGCTGGGCGCCTCATCGTCAGCATCTTCAGTCGGCTCTGACTCGCCAATCGTCGAATCGACCACGACCTCCGTTGTGGTTGTTGTTTCCACCTCAGCGTCGTTTTCTGATTCACCAGCATCGACCGTCTCATCGACCTGTTCTTCCGCTGGAGCTTCGGCTTCAGTGGTCACCGTCTCATCGAGGGCAACTTCGACATCAGCAGAACAGGCGACGAATGCGATCGCCACCACCGCTGCGATGGAGATTGTGGTAGCGGCTTTGTACTTCATGTTCGTCAACCTAATCACCTGAAAGCTGTGATGACGGTGAATTTACGCGCGAGGTCTACGTATCGAAGAGCTCGCCCATCACGCTTCCGATGCGCAGCTCGACGTCTCGGGTTTGCCCGCCGGCGTCAAGATACTGACGCATTGACGGCTGGGCATCAGCATCGCGCAACAGCACCTGAAACAAATACGACTCATATTTCAAGCCTTCGTCAAGGCTTCGTTCGACGCTCGCGTTCACAGCCCGCTTTGCCTCACGAACCGCCGCCGGTGGAAACGAAGCAATGCGTGTTGCCACGGCATCGACATAGGCCGACAGCGAATCGCCGCTCATCGCTCGGTTCAAAAACCCCCAACGCTCTGCAGTTTCAGCGTCAACATCATCAGCCCCGAGCACTACTTCCATCGCTCTACCGATACCAATAAGACGAGGGATGCGTTGGGTGCCGCCACCGCCCGGAAGGATGCCGAGTGGAACCTCCATTTGGTTCCACCGAAATGTCTCGAGATCGCCGAATCTCATATCGCAGGCTGAGGAAAGTTCCGCTCCACCGCCGCCGACCCTGCCACGAAGTTCTGCGATCGTGACCTTGTCCATCGTTCGATATGCCTCGCACATGCGGTCGAAACCACCGAGCTCGGGCTCTTCGACGGCCTCACCATCTGTGGGGAACTCAAGAATTGCGGCCACATCAAAGTGAGCGATAAAGAACTCGGGATTCGCGCTCCGCAGCACGACGACTCGAACGTCATCATCATTCGAAAGATCGACAGACACTTTTGCGAGCGACCTGAACAGACCAGACGTCATCAGGTTGATCGGCGGATTATCGATCAACACCGTCGCAACTCCATCATGAACGGTGACGGTGAGATGTGGATAGTCGTAGTTCATCTGTTCTCCTAATTCGCGATTCCAAGCAGGTCGTGAGCAACATTGCCACCAACGATCGTGGCGTCGACCGAAATCTGGCCGATGCCGTCTTTGTCGATCGTCAGCGGGTCTTCGCCAAGAACAACAAAATCTGCAAGCTTCCCTGGAGAGATCGTGCCTTTCACCCTCTCTTCAAAGGCTGCGTACGCCGACCCTCCGGTGTACGCAGCGATCGCTTCGGAGGCCGAAATCGCCTCTTCAGGAACGAACGGTTCTCCTGAAGCCGTCCGCTGGTTGACCATGTCGTGAATACCGAGAAGAGGCGCTCCGTTGACCACCGGTCGGTCACTTGACCCCGGAAGAGGGATTCCTCGATCGAGAAATGACCGTTGCCGGTACGCATCTGGGGTTCGATGCACCCCAAGCGCGCCTTTCATACCGTCGCCAATCTCTGAGATGAATCTGCCTTGCGGCACCGGAATCACCCCGAGTGCTTTGACCTTGTCGAGGAGGTGCTCCTGCAAGACGCCACAATGCTCGATCCGATGTCGCGGGTCGTGCCGTGGGTAGAGCTTCTGTGCCTCTTCGTATGCATCGAGCACTGTCGCAACGGCTCGGTCACCAATTGCGTGGGTGCACACCTGCCAGCCTGATTTGTGGGCATCGATGATGAGCCGGCGAAGAACCTCGGGTTCAGTCTGGAAGAACCCGCAACTGCATTCACCAACGCCTCCGCCTTCGAATGGATCGAACATGGCTGCAGTTCGACCGATCAGAGATCCGTCCGAGAAAATCTTCGTGCCGCCGATGCGAAGCCACTCATCACCAAGGCCGGAGTGAATTCCACCGTCGAGAGCAAACACGCTGTCTTCGCCTTCCGCATGAGAGATGTGATGCAGGGCTTCAACCGCAACAAGCAAATTCGCGCGTATCCCCAACACCCCTCGCTTCCGAGCCTCCATCCACGCCATCAACTCGATGGGGCTGTGTGACACAAGACCTGCACCGACGCCGGCTTCCGTCGCCGACGTCACACCCTCGGCGAGGTAGCGCTTTGACGCCTGGTCGATGGCGTCAACAATGCGGTCGACGGTGAGTGGGTACACGAGGTCGCGCACCATCGACTGCGCCTGCTCCATGACCAAACCATCGAGCCCACCATCGACGTCGCGTCCGAGTTCGCCACCGTCTGGCACCGGGGTCTCGCGAATCATGTCGAGCACTGCTGTGTTCACCGTGCACATGTGGCCAGATGTGTGCTTTAGCCACACTTTGTGATGTGGGGCCGCAGCATCGAGTTCACGGGCATGAGGGTGTCGACCTTCAGCGAGTTTGTTCTGGTCGTAACCCGCCCCGGTCACCCAGCCTCCCGCAGGTGTTTCCGCTGCCCGTTGTCGGATCGCTTCACAAATGTCTTCAACTGAGCGCATTGGCGGAGACGAGCAATCGACGTCGGCCAAACTCATGCCGAAAAACACCATATGGTTGTGGGCGTCGTTGAAGCCGGGGACGACGCTGCGGCGACCGAGATCAATTCGGGCATCGGCAGTGAATTGCTCCGCAAGGTCGTCATCGCCAACGGCAACAATTCGACCGGCAATAACGGCCACTGTTGATGCTCGTGGTTGGCCCGGGTCAAAGGTGTGGATGTCACCGTTTACAAAAAGCTGATCGACCTTCATGGCTCGATTCTGTCAGTTTGGTGTTCCGGGTTCTGCCTTGGGAGAAACCGAGTGGATCAGACTGAAACTTTCGTTCCATCAACGGTGACCGGGTCGATCGCCACATCTGCTTCGGTGCCCATCTCGCGAGTCCATGAAGCAAATTCGAGAAGAATGCCATCTGGATCGAAAAAGTAGAACGACCGCACAAACACGCCGGGATGGAAACTGGCGGCGACCGTCAGTTCGCTGTCGTCATGATCCAAGATGTCCGACACGTCAACACCCTCGTCGATCAGGCGTTGGCGATATTCCTCAAATTTGTCGAGCGGAACATCAAACGCAAGATGATTCATCGAACCATGGGCTGAAGCAAGGTTGCCCCGTCCGGGCATCCCGCCAGCACTCGAGACTCCTGGTTGTGGTTCGGGCGCTCCGGGAAACCAGAAAAATGCGAGGCAGTCATCATTTCCGATGTCAAAGAAAAAATGCTGGCCACCGCCAGGAATGTCGAGGGTCTTCACCAGTTGCATCCCCAACACGTCGCGATAAAACCGCACGGTGCGCGACATATCAGCGCACACCATCGCAATGTGGTTGACACCCCTGATCTCAAATTTCTCGTTCATCTCAATCGTCTCCACGACGCCGGCCGGCAAATTGCTCGGCGTCAAAATCTTCTGGTGCTGCCACTTCGACGATGACTTCATCGCGATCGTCAAACTCGAGACGCAGTGCTCTCGTCATGACTGCATGCATGAAATACAGCGAGGTGATGTAGGTGAACTCAAGAATTTCTTCATCGCTGAAATGCTCTTTCATCGCATCGAATACCGCATCAGGAACTCGTCCATGCTGGTCGACGAGATAATCGGTGTAGGCGAGCAACGCGCGCTCTTTCGCATCGAAGCAGTCGGCAACTTCCCATGCGTGAATTGCGGTGATCTTCTCTTCGGGCATGCCGAGCCCGCGGCAACTCTTGCAATGTTGTGAGTAGACGAACTGGCTACCCGTCAACCATCCAGCTCGGGTTTGCCCAAGTTCGCGCAGTTGGGCATCGAGTCGACGCTCGGGGCTGCGATAGAGACCAAAGCCCTTCACCGAATGATCGAAGATGTCGGGTGAGAGCGCAAAGACGGTCCACCAGTCACCGGTTGTACCAGTCGATGTGCCAGGTTCGTCGACAGGGTCACGGTCGCCAAAGAGGAAGTTGTAGAGCGGTAATACCCGTTGCTGGTCTGCTTCAGCGCGAGGTACTTGTCGAAGACGTGGCATCTGCTGTCCTTACGCCGGCACGCCAAGCCGATCGTGCACTGGGGGAAGAGCCTGCAGTTCTGGCATCACATTTGAGGCGAAAAGGTGCATCGACCGCTCTGCCTCTTCAAGCGACATTCCTGCGTAGGAAAACACGCCCATGTAGCCATCCATGTACATCTCGTCTTGAAGGTTGATGATCTTTTCTGTCACTTGCTCGGGTGTGCCCCATAGTTGGAGGTCAATGAAGAAGTCCTCCATTTGCTGGTACCCGCCGGGAGCCACAAGACGGTCGTACATCAGGCCATGGTGCTCATAACCAGGTATTTCTTTGAGGTGCGGTTCGTTGAACTCGTAGTGCTTGACTACCGAGTCCCAGTAGCCACCGACATACTTGCGAGCCATTTCTTCGGCGCGATCTGCGCTCTCGTCAACAAATGTCCAGCCCGCGACATAGGGCGGCGGTGGCTCAGTGCCATTCGCATCTCGGTAAATCGTTCGATAATCCTGCAATTCTTGCCGTACGGCCTTCCACGGTTTTTGGGGAACCACGAGAATGCCGACACCCATTTCCGCCATGATGCGCGCCGAGTCAGGCGATACTGCGGCCGCATACGTCCGACCTTTAAATGTCGAGATCGGACGGGGGCGGATATCTCTGCGCTGCTGATGAAGGAGTTCGCCCGAGTATTCGATCCAGCCTTGTTCGAGGGCGTTCAAGACGATTTCTGCGGACTCTTTAAACCGAAGTCGGGCCGTGCCCATATCGACACCGAAGCCGTCAAACTCGACTCGCCCGGTTCCGCGGCCCATCCCCAAAATCACACGGCCGTCTGAAAGGTTGTCGAGCATCGAAATCTGCTCGGCGACGCGAACCGGGTCGTGCCACGGAAGCACACACACCATCGACCCAAGTTGAATGTGCTCCGTTTTTGCCGCCATGTAGGTGAGAAACTGAAAAACATCAGGGCACATCGTGTAGTCGGTGAAGTGGTGCTCGACACTCCAAATCGATTGGAACCCGAGCGGTTCGGCTTGCATCGCGAGATGCAGATCGCGTGCATACGCATCTTTGTCAGGGATCTGTTCCCCTGGATTCTGAAAGATGACAGACATTCCCACATGCATGAGTTACCCCTTGCTGTTTACACGGCTCGTCGCCGGGCCGCAGCCCCCACTGCGACACTTCTATTGTGCCCCATGCCGTAGCCCTCGTTTAGCGTCGGAGAACTCATTTACGATTGAGGAATGTCGTCAACTTCGCTGTCAACGAGCCAGGCAGAGGTCGCTATCGATGGCGACCGGCTCTGGGCAACCATGCATACACTCGCCGAGATCGGGGCTACCGACGCGGGCGGAGTCGCCAGGGTCGCGCTCACCGATGTCGACAAGGCGGGGAGAGACCAATTCATTGAATGGGTGACAGCACTTGGCTGCAGCGTGCACATCGACAGAGTTGGGAACCTGTTTGCGCGTTACGAGGGGACAGACCCGTCTCGTGCGCCGGTCGTCATCGGCAGCCATCTCGATTCACAACCAACCGGCGGCAAATACGACGGCGCGTACGGGGTCATGGTCGGCCTCGAGGTGTTACGAGCACTGCACGCCGATGGCGTCAGACTTGCGGCTCCAGTCGAGGTCGTGTCGTGGACCAATGAAGAAGGAGCAAGGTTCCCGCCGGCGATGTTGGGGTCGGGTGTTTTTTCGGGTGACATCTCTCTTGAAGCTGGGCTCGGTTCAACATCGATGCAAGGTGATGTTCTCGGTGAAGAACTGCTCCGCATTGGATACTCGGGGCCGGAAATGCCTGGAGATCGACCGATTGGCTACTACCTCGAACCTCATATCGAACAGGGCCCCATTCTCGAAGAAGGTGACCACACGATCGGCATCGTGACCGGAGTACAAGGAGTGCGGTGGTACGACGTGACGATCACCGGGCAAGAGGCCCATGCAGGGACCACGCCAATGGAGCGACGCAGTGACGCAATGGTCTCTGCAGCTCGCCTCATTACCGAAGTTGACAACATTGCTCGTCGTCGGGCACCCGCCGGAAGGTCAACGGTGGGGGTTGTCGAAGTGGAGCCCGGATCACGAAATACGATCGTCGGCACAGTACGCATGACCGTTGATCTTCGTCATCCCGACGCCGATGTCCTCGCCGAAATGGATGCCGAACTGCACGACTTTGTCTCGACCCTTCACCCGCGACCACAGGTTGAGCAGATCTGGTATTCGGCACCGATCGAGTTTGATACCGAGATCGTTAATGCATTGCGGTCTGCCGCAACAGAACAAGGAAAAGCACCGGTTGACATCACCTCAGGTGCCGGACATGACGCGTGCTACATCTCGAAAGTCGCTCCAACCGGAATGGTGTTTATCCCCTGCGCTGATGGCCTCTCTCACAACGAGGCGGAAGCGATTACCTACGAGCACGCGGTCGCAGGTGCCGAGGTAACGCTTGCTGGAGTGCTGCGCTTGGGTTCGTAACGGCGCACCCGGTCAGTCGCTGACGAAGCCTTTCCAGGTGCTCATATAGGCGATGAAGGTGTCGGACAGACCCTCTTCGGCAAGAGTGGTTGCGCTGACTGGCACGTGGCGGGGGGCAAAGCCACCATCGTCACTGAGCAAATTCGGATAGTCGTGGTGAAGAATCGCGACTCGACCAAGGATCGCAATATCAACCCCGGTGTCGATCACTCGTTGCACATCTGAAGGTTCGTGGATTTTTCCGGCAACGCCAAGGCGCACATCGCCTCTCGGCAACTCGGCAAAAATTTCCATCAGTGAGCGGCCTTTGTGCTCGTCTTCATTCGGTTCTTTAAACGAATTCCACAGCGACATATCGATGAAATCGACATCACCAGAGTCGACGAGCTGTGAGTACACCTCAATGATTTCATTCATCACCATTCCGAAGCGCTCAGGGGAGAGTCGAACGGAGAGATGAAAATCATCTCTGCACTGCTCACGGATGCCGGCGATGATCTCGAACAACAACCGCGATCGGTTCTCTAACGAGCCGCCATAGTGGTCGGCGCGGTGGTTGATCTCTGATGAGAGAAATTGGCAGATGACATAGCCGTGCGCTCCGTGCAGTTGAACACCGTCATAACCAGCTGTTTGTGCCCTCAGCGCAGCGGCAATGAAATCGTCTCGGAGTTGCTCAACCTCTTCTGTGGTGAGACCACGAGCCCCGGTTTCTGGGTCGTCGGAGGGGCATACCGGAGTCATGTTGTTAAGCGCTTCCGGTACCCGATTACCACCATGGTGGAGCTGCACGATTGCAAGGCTCCCGGTCGACCGAATCTCGTCTGCCATGGCTGCAAGCGCCGGGATGTGATCATCCCGGCAAATCCCCAGCTGTCCCGGAAACGCTCGACCAATCTCTTGCACGTGTGCAGCTGCGGTCATCGTCATTCCGAATCCACCGTGTGCTCTCATCGTCAACCACTTGTGTTCGTCCGCGCTCAGCGTGCCGTCATCGTGGCTTTGTTGATTCGTCAACGGGGCGAGCATGAAGCGATTTGGCATCGCTGGGCCACGCAAAAACGTCACTGTGTCAAACGGAGAGTTCACGAAAAGAGTTTGACCGATCGCACCTCCATCGCCCTCATTCTGGCGACCAACCGAGCCCGGTTCGCACCGGTGACAGCAGGTTCCGGACACCGCTCAACGTCATCGTGTCGCCTAGGTTCATCACATGCGCGCCGATGATTTCCCCCCCATTGCCGACGACATCCACGAAATCTGGTCACGATTTCCAAGTTGGGATCAAGACACCAACATGAACCTTCATATGGGTTTCATCGTTGAAGAGATCCGAACGGGCTATTCACGTCTGCGCATGCCACTCAAACCCGAGATCATGCAGCCAGCCGGAATCATGCACGGTGGGGCAATCGCCAGTCTCATCGACACTGCGGTTGTTCCTGCGATCGGTGCCGTTGGAATTGAACCCACACGCATGGTGACGGTGTCAATGAACATCAACTTCATGGGCGCCATCAGCGATGAGGACGCCGTGTGCGAAGGGTGGATTACCCGGCAGGGGCGCTCCATCATTTTCTGTTCCGCCGAGGTCACAGGAGCCCAGTCGGGCAAGGTATGTGCGACGGGAACACTCGTCTACAAGGTATGAACTCCCCAGAAATTCACCTGCAGTTCACCCGCAACGAGTTGAGTTCAACTCGGCGCCATGATTTCATGGCCCTATGACTCGGGTTGGAATCAATGGATTCGGTCGCATCGGGAGGCTTGCAGCGCGGGCACTCCGGAATCACCGGTCGTTAGAACTCGCTCACGTCAACGAACTACACGCAGATGCAGCGACAGCAGCCCATCTCTTCGAGTTCGACACCGTGCATGGCCGGTACCCGGGAGTGGTCACTTCCAACGGCGAGGCCATGTCAATAGATGGAAATGACGTCACATTTTCTCGTGCCGCAACACCAGCAGACATCGACTGGTCTGCAGCGGGCGTCGACATTGTCATCGAGGCCTCTGGCAAATTCAAAACCGTCAAGACGCTCAAACCCCATCTCAAGAACGGCGCATCTTCGGTCATTGTTGCTGCACCGGTAAAAGATGATGCTGTGCTCAACGTCGTCATTGGCTGTAACGACCATCTGTACTCGCCAACGACCTACCCCATCGCCACAGCAGCGAGCTGCACCACCAACTCGATTGCACCAGTGGTCAAGACTCTGCATGAAGCAATTGGAATCAAACGCGGAACGCTCACCACGATCCACGACGTCACCAACACCCAAGTCATTGTTGATGCCCCTCACAAAGATTTACGTCGTGCACGCTCTGCACTCAACAGTCTCATTCCGACGACCACCGGCTCGGCGACCGCGGTCACGATGATCGTGCCTGAACTCGCCGGCCGCCTCGACGGAGTTGCGGTGCGTGTACCGATGCTCAACGCCTCACTCACCGACCTTTCGGTATCGATGGAGCGCAAAACGTCAATCGATGAGGTCAATGACGTTCTTCGGTCAGCGGCCGAAGGTCCACTCGCTGGTGTGCTCGGGTTCGAGACAAAACCACTGGTCTCCGCCGACTACGTCAACGACCCGCGGTCGGGAATTGTCGATGCTCAGTCAACGATGGTGGTTGATGGCCGGTTCGTGAAGGTACTCGTCTGGTACGACAACGAATTCGGCTATGCACATCGACTCGTTGAGCTTGTTCAGCGGGCAGCAGACCATACATGAACCTTCGCAATTACATTCTCGTCACCGCGGGCTACTGGGTATTTACCTTGACCGACGGCGCTCTCCGAATGCTGGTGCTGTTGCATTTCAATGATCTCGGATATTCAGCGGTTCAAATTGCGTTCTTATTCCTCGCCTACGAATTCATGGGCATTCTCACCAATCTGCTTGGTGGTTGGGTCGGTTCTCGACGGGGTCTCAACATCACCCTCATTGCTGGTCTTGTCACTCAGATCGTCTCTCTGGCCGCCTTGAGTTTCCTCTCTGACGATTGGCCTGTGTGGTTCGCCGTCACGTTCGTCATGGCGTTGCAGGCACTGTCTGGTGTAGCGAAAGATCTCACGAAAATGTCGTCGAAGAGTGCAGTAAAAGCAGTTGCCGGTGATGGCGGGCTCTTCAGACTCGTTGCAATTCTCACCGGGTCAAAAAATGCACTGAAAGGCGTCGGCTTCTTCATCGGCGCAGGATTGCTGTCGTGGATCGGCTTCGTGGCCACCCTGTGGTCAATGGCTGGGGCGCTGGCGATCACCGTCGTTGCGCTCCTGCTCTTTTTGAATGCCGACATCGGGAAGGCCAAAAAGAAGGCACCGCTTCGGTCGATACTGTCAAAGTCGTCTGAGATCAATCGACTCTCGGCGGCAAGATTCTTCCTCTTCGGCTCGCGCGATATCTGGTTCGTAGTTGCTCTTCCCGTATTTCTCGCCAACGAGCTTGACTGGGCGCATGAAGCGGTCGGCGCGTTTCTCGCCTTGTGGGTGATCGGCTATGGGGTTGTTCAGTCGTCAGCCCCCCGGTTACTGACACGAAACGGCAACTCCACCGATGAAGTGCTCGCAACCCGTCAATGGGGGTTCATTCTCGGTGTCACCGCTACCGCTCTTGCCGTGCTCGTCTCAGTTGATGTTGCCCGGACGTGGGTGGTGGTCATCGGTCTCATCGTGTTCGGAGTCGTCTTTGCGATGAACTCCGCACTGCACTCGTTTTTAGTGCTTGCCTACTCGAACGATGACGGCGTCGCTCTCGACGTCGGCTTCTATTACTCGGCAAATGCTGCAGGCCGATTGGTTGGAACCCTGCTCTCAGGGCTGCTCTTTTTGGCAGGTGGCCTCACCGTTGCTCTGGTTGGGTGCGCAGTATTTGTGGTGCTCACCTGGATGTTGACGCTTCGATTGCCGGCACTGCCCGATGGCACCCATGCAAGCCTCGCATCGGTGAAGGCTTCAGACTGAGCTTCGCCTCACGCAGGACGACGATGCATCATCGCCTGCCGTACGGCAGTGCAGACGAGTACGTCGTCTTGATTGAAACCACGGTGTTCAAAGGTGACAATGCCTCGGTCGTCTAATGACTTTGAGGGTCGCGCCTCAAGCACTTCAGATTCGACTCGAATGGTGTCACCGTGAAAGACCGGTGCCGGGAACTTCACTTTTTCGAACCCAAGATTTGCCACCGTTGTTCCATGGGTGAGTTCATGCACCGACAACCCAACGATGAGGGCGATCGTGAACATTGAATTCACAAGCGGGCGGCCAAATTGAGTGGTCTCCGCATAGGCAAAGTCGAGGTGGAGCGGAGCAGGGTTCATCGTTGCGACCGTGAACTGCACGTTGTCTGCTTCGGTCACCGTGCGTCGAAGTGCGTGTTGCACCACGAGCCCGGGGGTGAGTTCTTCGAACCACATTCCTTTGGGGATGATCTCAGCCATCGTTCTTTCTCCTATTCGTCAGCTGTTGCAATGATGCGACGTGCTTGGACTGCCAGTGGTTCATCGACCATCTGACCTTCAAAATCGATTGCCGCAAGTCCCTCGGAGGTTGCGTTCTCATAGACCTCCAGGAGACGCCGAGCACGGTCGACCTCGTCGGCAGAGGGGATGAATGCAGCGTTTGCAAGAGCGACCTGACCGGGATGGATACACAGCTTGCCCGAATAACCGATCGCTCGGGCCTGCGCGCATTCAGCGATGAACCGATCATCATCTCGAAAGTCGGTCACCACTTGATCGAGAAGCGGTACGCCGCCGAGTCGAGCCGCAAGGGCGACCGCGCTTCGCGCGTACAACACTTCTTCATTGGAGGCTGTGCGAATACCTCCCATATCGGCGATGAAATCTTCAGCGCCGAAATACGCAGCGACGACGCGCTCGTGAGCGAGAAGTAGTCGTGCATCGGCAACCCCAAGAGCGGTTTCGATTCCGGCGATGACCCCGATGTGGCCAAGGCCATTCGCTTCGAGCGCAGCGCTGACCGTGTTCAGAGCGTCAACACTGTCGATTTTTGGTACGACGATTGCCGCGACTTCCGGCACGACACCATCGTTGATGTCGTCAGCGAACCATTCGCTCGCAACCGCATTCACTCGGACCGTCACCTTGCATTTTTCGGCGAGAGCCGGAACGTGTTCGCGAACATGTTGGCGCGCAAGGTCTTTCGCACCAGCCGGTGTTGCGTCTTCGCAGTCGACGACCACTGCATCGGCTCCACGTTCGGGCAACTTCGCGATGAAGTCGGGCCGAACTGCGGGCGCGAACAGCAGTGACCGAAGTCGACCGATTTCGTTCACGCAATCACCGATCGTTTCGCGACCTCTTCGAGCATGACCTCAGTTGCGCCACCCCCGATTGGCAAAATGCGGGCATCTCGGCTCATTCGCTCGACTGGGGTTTCTCGCATGTAACCCATGCCGCCGTGGAATTGCACGCAGTCGTACATGATGTTGTTGATGACCTCAGCTCCGTAAGCCTTAACCCCTGACATCTCTTTGACGTTGTCTTCGCCGACGTCTCCAATCCATGCTGCGTGATACATCGAGGCTCGAACCGCGTCGAGTTCTGCTTGACGCATCGCTAGCCGCTGGCGGATAGCTCCAAGATCCCAAAGGTGACCGCCGAATGCTGGCCGGTGCTGCACATGTTCAAGTGTCTGATCGAGTGCAACCTGGGCTGCTCCGACGCCCATTCCAACGAGCACCATGCGCTCGTTTTGGAAGTTACGCATGGTCTCGTAGAAGCCGCGATCAACAGTGCCGAGCACTTGATCGTCAGCAACCCACACGTTGTCAAACACGAGTTCAGCGGTGTCAGAGCAACGCCATCCGTGTTTGTCGAGTTTCTTCGCAACCGAGAAGCCTTCCGTACCCGCTGGGACGAGGAACATGGTGATGCCGTAGCGGTTTTCGGTGCTGGTGCGAGCCGCAACGATGGTCATGTTTCCGTACACCGCGTTCGTGATGTAGGTCTTGGTTCCGTTGATTCGCCATCCATCACCATCACGCACCGCCGTGGTGCGCATGCCAGCCACGTCGCTGCCGGCGTCAGGTTCAGACACACCGATCGAAAGGATCGTTTCTCCCGACAACACGCCGGGCAGCCAGTGATCGAGTTGCTCTTTCGTTCCTGAATTGATGAGGTGTGGCCCCGCCATATCGGTGTGCACGAGAACGCTCACGTCAAAGCCACCGAAGGTGGATGCACCCAGTGCCTCAGAGAACGTTGCTGAGGCCAACATTCCGAGTCCTAACCCACCATGTTCGACGGGAACGCGGAGACCGAACATGCCGAGTTCACCCATTTTCTTGTGGACCTCGCGGGGAATCTTTCCATCAAGTTCCCATTGCTCGCCATGTGGCGTGACCTCACGTTGCACAAACTCAACGGTCTGGTCATAGATCGCCTGGAGTTCGTCGGTCATGTAGATGTTTCTATGGGTCATTGCGCTGTCCTTTCTTCGATGTTCTTCATTCGGTATCACTGGTCAATCTGATGAGTTCTTGACCGCCGGCAACTTGATCACCGACAGCGACAAGAACTTCGCTGACAGTTGCTGCACCGCTTGCGGTCACTGAGTGCAGCATCTTCATCGCCTCGATGACGATCGCAACGTCGCCACCTTTGAGTTCGTCGCCAGAACTCACACGCACTTCCGCGACAACGGCTGGGAATGGTGAAACGAGTGCGTCACCACCCGACGAACGCCCAGATGGATCTGCCGCCCAACGTTCGGTACGCGGCACGACGGTAAATGCTTGGGTGTAGCCAGCGACGTTGATGGCAACACGCTGGCGCGAGCCATCGACCAGGCTTCGCAGTCCCCTACCGCCCTGCACGTTGCTGGTGTCGGTGATCTCATGGATTTCACCGTCTGCTGATTGAAGCCCAATCGAGCGTTGATGACGGTGCGGGGTCATCGGTAGTGAACCAATGTCGGTCCACACGCTCGTTGATTCACGTTGACGGTGTTCACGCCATAGCGCCGCTGCAAGTTCGGTCTCGAGGGCAGGCGGTTGTGGCATCTCAATTGCATCGAGCAGTCTTGTGGTGACTGTGGCGTCGATGAGTTCTTCGCGGTCGAGGAGCCATCGGTGAAATCCTGCTGTGGTACTCACGCCGGCAATGAGCAGTTCGTCGAGCGCCGAACGCATCGCGGCAAGAGCAGATGGCCGGTCATGGCTCGCCACGATGAGCTTTGCGATCATCGAGTCGAAATGCGGGGTGATGGTGCTTCCTGCTACGACCCCTGAATCCCAGCGGACGTTCGACGGCACTTCGAGAATGTCGATGAGGCCGATAGATGGCATAAACCCTTGGCTTGCATCCTCTGCTGCGATTCGGGCCTCGCAGGCATGACCGGTAAACGTCACATCGTTAAGGTCATCGGGCAATGGTTCACCGCTCGCAACGGCGATCATGAGTTCGACAAGGTCAAGGCCAGTGATCGCTTCGGTTACCGGATGCTCAACCTGCAGTCGGGTGTTCATTTCCAGAAAGAAAAACTCACCGGTCGTGCCATCGACAACGAACTCAACGGTTCCGGCCGAGTCGTAACCGACGGTTGTACCGAGTCGAACGGCAGCCTCGTGAAGACCATTGCGCGTGGTATCGGAAAGGTTGGGAGCAGGTGCCTCCTCAAACAATTTCTGATAGCGGCGCTGCACCGAGCACTCTCTGGTGCCGAGGTGCTCAACACGACCGTGACGGTCACCGATGAGTTGCACCTCCACGTGCCTCGGCTGCTGCACGTACCGTTCGACGATGACACTGCCGTCGCCGAATGCCCGCTCGGCTTCGGTTCGCGCTTCGTCGAGAGCGGTCGCGAACTGGTCAGGCGATTCAACGATTCGGATTCCGCGTCCTCCACCACCAGCAGAGGCTTTGATGAGCACGGGGTAACCGATGTTGTCGGCAGCACCACGAAGGTCGTCCTCGGCCTGTGAGTCTGAATAGCCGGGAATCAGCGGGACTCCCGCAGATTCGGCAATCGCTCGCGCATTGATCTTGGAGCCCATCGAATTAATGACATCTGCGTTCGGGCCGATCCAGATGAGGTCTGCCTCAACGACATCTTTCGCAAATGAAGCGTTCTCGGAGAGAAATCCGTATCCGGGGTGGATGGCGCCACAGCCAGATTCACGAGCGGCCGAAATGATCGCTGCCCCATCGAGATACGACGGCACGGTGATGGCATTGAGGTTGATGGCGTGCTGAGAGGCACTGTCGACATCGGTGGTCACACCGACAACTTCATGCCCGAGCCGCTGTGCGGTGCGGGCGATGCGGAGTGCGATTTCTCCGCGGTTTGCAATGAGGATCTTCATGTTCCTTTCCTCACATCCTGTACACGATGCCCGGGCCTGCGGCCGGTTCGTCTTGACGTGCGGCGAGCGAGAGACAGAGGCCGAGGATGTCTCTCGTATGCACCGGATCGATCAGCCCGTCATCCCACAAGCGGCTCGTTGCGTAATACGGGTCGCTCTGCGTCTCGTACTGTTCTCGGATGGTGCGGGCGATTTCGGCGATCTGCTCTTCGGAGGTCTCATCAGCTTTCAGCCCGGCGCGGCGGATATCGACGAGCACTGTTTCGGCGGTGTCAGCGGCCATCGTCGCAATGCGAGAGTTCGGCCAAGCGAAGAGAAACCTCGGGTCGAAACCACGGCCACACATGCCGTAGTTGCCGGCCCCGTAACTACCACCGATGAGCACTGTGTATTTCGGAACCGTCGCATTGGCGACAGCTGCCACCATCTTCGCGCCGTGCTTCGCAATCCCGCTTGCTTCTGCGTCGTCACCGACCATGTATCCGGTGGTGTTCTGCAAAAAGAGCAAAGGAATGCGGCGCTGCTCACATAGTTCGATGAAATGTGTTGCCTTAAGGGCGGCCTCAGAGAAGATGATGCCGTTGTTCGCGATGACTCCAACGAGGTACCCGTGAATGCGGGCAAACCCAGTGATAATCGATGTTCCCCATTCGGGTTTGAACGTCGCAAACCGTGATCCGTCGACAAGACGAGCGATGATCTCGGTTGCATCGAAGGGGATACGGCTGTCGTCATTGATGATGCCGTAAATATCATCAGCCGGGTAGGCCGGTGGTTCAACTTCGGTTCGTTCGAGCCATCCTCCATCATGGTCAACTCGACGACGGTTGGTTGTTGCACAAATTTCACGGAGCCGGGCGTAGGCCTCATGCTCGGTCGACACGATGTTGTCACTCACACCCGAGACACGGGTGTGTTTCACTGCGCCGCCAAGGTCATCGGGGTCGATGATCTCCCCAAGAGCGGCTTTTACGATTGGTGGGCCACCCAAGAAGATGCGGCCAATTCCTTCGACCATGATGACTTCATCGCTGAGGGCGGGCACATACGCTCCACCTGCAGTGCAACCGCCAAGCACGACGGAGAGCTGCGGAAGACCACGGGCTGACATTCGGGCCTGCCGGTGAAAGCTGCCGCCGAAATGGTCACGATCGGGGAAAATCTCGTCTTGTAACGGAAGGAATGCTCCACCGGAGTCGACGAGGTAGATCACTCCAAGGCCATTTTCGGCGGCAATATCTTGGGCTCGAACATGCTTCTTAATCGACACCGGTAAGAGTGAGCCGCCCTTGATCGTTGCATCATTTGCGATGAACACCCACGGCACGCCGTGAACGACGCCGATGCCGGTAACGATGCCTGCCCCCGGAGCCTCGTCGTTGTATTGCCCCCAAGCGGCGAGAGTCGAGAACTCGAGAAATGGCGTGTTGTCGTCGGTGACGAGATCGATGCGATCGCGAGCCATGACCTTTCCCCGAGCATGGTGACGGTCAATCGACTTTTCTCGTCCGTGACCACCGTCGATCGCAATCTGTTGGCGCTCACGCAAGGTCGCTACCAGCTCTTGATACGCCATGGTGTTCGTCGCAAAGAGTTCGCTTGATGAATCGATTCGGGTTGGAATGGTCTGGAACGTCATCGTGTGCTCCGTTGCAGGTTGAGGGCGTCAACGCCCTCGAGGAATTGGACGGTGATGAGATTGGCAAGGCCATCAAGACTGAGATCGCCGCTCAGATCGAACCACTCGATCGTCGTGTTCATTGCTCCAAAAAGGAAGAGACGGGCGATGGGAAGTCGTGCTGAATCAAGTTCGGGGAGCACATCTGCAAGCAATGCATTCCATCTGTGCTCGTAGTCGTCTCTAAGGGGCACGATCGCAGAACGGAGTTCTTCTGGTGCGGTGAAGAAGGCAGTGACGTGGGCCGCCGTGAACGAGCCATGTTCAAAGAGGGCGCCAAGGTGCGCCCGGACATGAGCCTCGAGACGATCTGACTCGCGGTCGCACCCGTTCATTGCTGTATCGACATCTCCGAAGGCATCGACCATCACTTCGATACCCCGGCTGAATACCTCAATGAAGAGGTCTTCTTTCGACTCAAAGTGGTGATAGATCGAGCCTGCTTTGATGCCGATGTCGGCGGCGATTTCTCGCAGGGTTGTTGCGGTGTAGCCCTGAGCGACGAGTCGTTCTGCGGCAGCGTCAAGCACGCGTTGCCGGCCTGTTGGGGTTTCACGTGATCGTCGCACCTCCGCGAACCTAACAAACGTTAGGTAGGTGCACAAGAGGCGGACGGCTTACTCGTCAGACCACTTTGTACCCGGGGCGTAATACCGTTGGTGCCACACACCACGAATATCTTCACCTCTTCGTGGCATTCGCCAGGTCGTCACCTTTGTTGATGCAGCAGAAAGATCAACTGCACACAACGCTCGGGGTTGGTCATCGGTGCCATTGACGTAGTCATCAGCAGCACCCTCGGGAACATAGCGGCGAGCAATAGCCCGGTAAAGATCTCGCCACTCGTCGTCATTTCCTGGCTCGTACACCACCGTTGTCGACCCTTGAACTGTCAACTTTCTCCACGGGTGCGCTTCTTCGTCAATGGAGATCCCAACACGAGGGTCACGTTGAAGGTTCTTCCAGATAAGTGCAGGGGTTCTCGGAGTGAACAGCAGTTGGGAATCGTTGATGATGAACCACAGCGGAACGACGCGGGGCATACCGTCGTCATCGACAGTCCCAATTCGAGCAAGATGCCCGGGCTCTGAGAGGAAGTCTTCAACCTCTTCAGTAGTGAGTTTTGGCATTCCTCATGCTCGCAGGCCGCACATGGCGATTGCGAAGTCAGAGGGGCCGGTCACACACAGGTATTGCGCATCGTTCCGATGCCTTCCACCCAGGTCTCAATCACGTTGCCCGGAGCGAGCGCACGTGGAGGTGTGTGCGCCATTCCCACTCCACTGGGGGTTCCAGTGAAGATGACATCACCTGGGTAGAGGGTGAGTACGGAAGAAAGCTCGGCAATCAAGGTCGGGATGTCAAAGATGAGATCGCTTGAGCGGGCATCTTGCACAACCTCTCCATCGATCGAACAGCCCAGAGCGAGATCGTCTGGGGTATCGAATTCATCTGGGGTGACGATCCACGGCCCCATCGGGCCAAACCCACGGCGCGATTTTCCGAGCGAGAACTGTCGGCCTGCAGCCATTTGGAGTTTGCGGTCACTGATGTCTTGGCCGACGGTGAGCCCAGCGATATGCGACCACGCATCATCAACCGACACGTTGTCGGCCTGTCGGCCAACAACTGCGACCAGTTCAACCTCCCAGTCGACTGCCGTTCCAACGATTGGGATGTCATCAAACGGCCCCGACAGCGACGACACAAACTTCGTGAAGGTCGCAGGAACCTCGGGGACCTCCATGCCCGCCTCTTCTGCATGCTGGCGATAGTTAAGACCGATGGCGAAGATTTGCCGTGGAGCGGGAACTGGTCGTTGCAACGAGTTCATGTCGAGGGCGTCTGTTCCCTCGGTGATGTTCGCCGCAAAGGCACAAAACTCGTCCCAGTTGTCGAACACCGACATCATGTCGGGGCCGAAACAGCCCTCGGATGCCGTTGCGACGTCGACCGCCGTCTCACCGATCACGATGACCGCACGTCCTGCTGAGTTCGCAACCCTCATGTTCTCTCCTTCATGGGAAATGTCGCCAGGATCGATCCACGGGCGACCGGGTAAGGAATCTCATCGAATTGTAGGTTCCGCTTTCCGTCTCTTCTCACCATCGTTTCTGTCGGTACGTTCGAAAGCAGAAGGAGGCAGTCATGCAGATCGAATCAGGAGTCACTCACGCCATTGTCACCGGAGCAGCATCGGGTTTGGGTCGTGCCAGCGCCTATGCCCTTGCCGATGCCGGAGCACAGGTCACGGTGTTCGACCTCAACGAGGAGGCCGGGCGCGCCGTTGCAACAGATATCGGTGGACAATTCTGTCGAGTCGATGTCACGAGCGAAGACAGCGTGCTCGATGGGTTTGCTGAATCTCGTGAGGCCTTTGGCCAAGAACGGATTCTTGTTCACTGCGCGATGACAACAAAGGGTGGAAAGACCGTGGGTCGCGATCGCGAAACCGGTGGCTGGAAGCGGATGTCGACCGAAGACTACGCGTACTCAGCAATGGGAATCCTTGTGGCGAGTTACCGCATGGCGTCGCTTTCTGCACTCGGCATGATCGAGAATCTTGAACCACTTGAAGACGGCGAACGGGGGGTCATCACCTTGACCGCATCGGTTGCTGCTCAAGACGCACAAGTTGGACAAGTCGCGTACGGCTCATGCAAGGCGGGGGTGAATGGACTCGTCCTCCCGATCGCCCGTGACCTAATGGATCAGGGTGTGCGCTGCAATTCGATCATGCCGGGCATCATGTCGACACCACCAATGCTCGGTGTTCCACCGAAGGTGCTGGAGAACCTCAGCGCCTCGGTGCCATTTCCAAAACGTCTGGGCAAGCCCGAAGAGTTTGGGTCACTCGTGCTTGAGTTTGTGCGGAACACCTATTTCAACGGCCAGAACATCAGGCTTGACGGTGCCATCAGGATGCCGCCTCGCTAACGATCAGAGTTAGTCAAGCGGGCTGAGTTCACCGTCTGCAGACATCTTCTGCAATTTGAACTTCTGAATTTTCCCACTGCCGGTGAGCGGGAATTCGTCGACAACGAACCAATCGCGTGGTGTTTTGTGCGGAGCGATTGAACTGCGAACGTAATCAAACAACTCCTGACGCTGAAGGGTCACACCGGGAGCCGGCCTCAACACTGCTGCAACGGTCTCGCCCCATTTCTCGTCAGGCAGACCGATGACGGCGACCTCTGCGATGCTGTCGTGCTCGAATAACACATCTTCAATTTCGCGCGGATAAATATTTTCACCACCACGAATAATCATGTCTTTGAGGCGACCTTCGATACGGGTGTAGCCCCGCTCATCCATCATGCAGAGGTCACCGGTGTGCAACCAGCCTTCATCGTCGATCGCAGCGGCGGTGGCTTCGGGCATGTCGAAGTACTCCATCATCACGTGGTAGCCGCGAGTGAGGTATTCGCCGGGTTCACCACAGGGAACAATGTCGCCGGTCTCAGGATCAATGATTTTCACTTCGGTGTGCGGCATCGGACTGCCAAGCGTGAGCGTCTTGTCGATTGTTGTGTCCTGTGGCGAGGTCATCGATGCCACCGGCGAACATTCGGTCTGGCCGAACACGATGGTGAACGCCGCACCGGTTTCTTTCTCAATTCGCTCGACAAGAGGTGCCGGCACGGTAGATCCACCTGAGCAGACCGCCTCAAGCGATGTGATGTCGCGGTTTGGGTACTCAGGATGTTCGAGCATCGAAATCAACATCGTCGGTACCGCAAGCATCGCCGAGCCCTTGTATTCCTCGATGAGTTCCAACACCAACGAGGGGTCGAAGGCCTCAAGCAACACAAACGTGCACTTCTTTGAGACTGCAGAAAGCACACCAACGACACACCCACCGGTGTGGAAGAGCGGCATCGGGCATACCCATGTGCCTCCCTCGGGCACTCCCATGCGGTCAGCGGTGTGCGTTGCGTTGTTCACGAGCGCTCGATTGCGCAGTAGTGCACCCTTCGGGAATCCGGTGGTTCCTGAGGTGTACTGGATCATGACCGCATCATCGGCCCCGACCTCTGGAAGTTCGATCTCAGGGTCAGCGGCCTGCCCCAGTTCGAGCACATCTTCCATCGCAATGATTTCGCGCAACTCGTTGCAGTTTGGCGCAATCTCGTCAGCAATCTTTCGCATTGGATTGCCACGGTGGTTCGTTGCGACGATGAGTCCGGCTGAACGCGACTGGTTGAGCACATATTCGACTTCGCTTGCTTGCAACGCCGGATTGACAGTGACAAGGATGACGCCCGCCATTGCGCACGCAAATTCGAGCACCATCCACTCTGGGAGGTTTGGCGCCCACAACGCAACGCGTTCACCGGGCTCAAATCGAGTGGTTAGGGCACGGGCAACCGCTTCCGCCTCAAGAAGAAGTTCACGGTATGTCCATTGGCGGCGATCGTCGGGGTTTGGCAGACCAGCGATCAGCGCAACTTGCTCGGGAACTTCCCTCACCGCCTCGCGAAGCAAATCTCCAATAGTGAGATCACGTAGATCAATTTCGGTTGGACCAAATGCATGCGACGGCACTGACATGTCTCGACAATAGCCATTTGGTCGCGGTGCGATTTCGCCGGAGCAAATCACGACGTAGTTTCGAGTGAGTACTGTTGACGTCATGACGACTACTCCTGCGAATTGGTACGACGACCCGACGGGGCGACATCAACACCGTTACTGGGATGGAAATGCGTGGACATCGCATGTGTCAGATAACGGCATTCAGGGCACCGATGACATCGCAGCCGCAAGTGCTGCGCCAACCGAAGAGTCAGCGCCAAGTGGCCTCGACCGACTCGACGCCGGCCTCACGATCGGCGACGAGGGTTCGAAGGTCGATGAGCAGTTGCATGGACGCGGCCGCCGAGGAGTTGGTATCGAAGGAACTGTCGAGGGCGGTGGTGGGGGCATCCTCACCGAGCCGATTCTCGTCGTCAATCAGAAAGCGAAGCTCATCGAGCTCTCAAACCAGTACACCGTGTTCGACCAGCACGGAAGCGCAATCGCAGTTGTCAATCAGGTCGGTCAGTCGACCGCTCGCAAAGTACTTCGTCTCGTATCGAGTCTCGACCAGTTTCTTACGACCCGTCTCGACATCACTGATGTAGACGGGCGCGTCATCCTTCGCTTAACCCGACCAGGAAAGATCGTGAAGTCGACGGTGATCGTGAGCGATGGAAACGATGTCGAACTTGGTCGCATCGTTCAGCAAAACGCCATCGGAAAAATCAATTTTGCTCTCGAAGCGGGTGGTGAGCGTCTCGGTTCAATCAAGGCAGAGAACTGGCGGGCATGGAATTTCTCGATTACCGACGCTGCAGATCGCGAGATCGCCCGGGTGACAAAAACGTGGGAGGGCCTTGCGAAAACCATGTTTACAACAGCTGACAACTACGTCTTGCAGATTTCAGAACGCGCAGCTGAACCGCTGAACTCGTTGGTGGTTGCCAGCGCGCTGAGTATTGATACTGCACTCAAGCAAGACAGCCGCGGACTCGGCTGACGAGCACCGAGCACGGGTGTGCTGTGGTCACTCGAGGTGGCCGGCGACCATGTAGAACCAGAACGGGAACGGGGCCTCTTGTGTTTTGAGGGAACGCCGTGCCTCAAGGATGGTCTTTCCTGCCTCGGTGACCTCGTAGAACCATGCATCGAACGAACGGCTTCCGGGGGCAAGATCGCCGACGAGTTCGAGCGCTGCTTCGAGGTAGTACGCACGAATGTCATGACATACCGCCACTGTGTTCTTGCCAGGAAGTTCGACATCTTTCCAAGCGGCACCCTGCGCCCACTGGTGAAGAGTGTCGAGGGCCGCGGGGATCTGCTCGGGTTCGATAGCCCTACCGACTGCGGTGACACCTTTACGCTCGACGGCACGTCGATAAGCCGAGATAAGACCTCTGGCTTCGTCGACTGCTGGTGGGGCGTTCGGGTCATCGCGTGGGGGAAGTGAACATGCCATCGGCATCTCGTCTGATTCGACGACCTCAGGGAAATGCTCAAAGATGGGCTCGTCTGCCTCAAGAAGGTTGAACGCCTGTTGCAACACCTGATGCTGAAACGCTGCGTCTCCGGGTTTGCCGAGTGGGCGACCTAACGGAAATTCGCAGGCGAGCACCCGTGGAGGGCCGACCTTCTTCGCAACGTCAGCCATTGAGGCGAGAACAATCGACGCGATTCCTGCGTCTTCGAAAACGTGGGCGAGCGTACTCACGGTACGCGTGCAGAGAGGTCAAACCGGGGTGAGTAGCACCACGTCGACTGCGTCAGCGTTGAGTTGCACTGCGCATTGAGGACCAGTATCGAGTCTGATCTCACTCACCGTGTCGGGCTGATTGCCGGCGAATGCAAAATGCCGTGGCGCAACTTCTCCAATCACACCATCTGCCGCAAGCTCTTCGAGGCGATCGATCGGGTAGACGACGTTGAGGTCGAGGTGAAACCCCGAGTGATCGAAATTTGGACTCCAGTGGCCCATGATGAGGTTGCGGTCATCACGGTCAAATGCGCGGAAACCGGTGTCACCCTGCACAAAACGATCTTGATCAGGACGATGGAGTGACGCGCTTGTCACAATTGCGACGCGACATTCTGATAACGGCTTTCCGGGTTTGTTAAAACTCGTCGACGTGAATTCTGGTGCATCCATTGTCGAGGCAAGGGCACGCATTGCGTCGTCGCCTCGGGTTGCTCCTCGATCTTCTGTCATCATGGCCTCCTCTTGGGTCAACCTACTCAACTAACGAACTGTGATTCGAGGTCGGGTCACGGCTCCATCACAATCCAACCTCGACGCTGCAGTTCAGCGGCCAACACACCGCTCGGCATCGACTGCACCGCACGCTCATCGTTTGTCAAACGTGCCGATGGCTGAGTCTGCGAGGGAGCAGTTGAGTCATGCTCATCACCTTCGAGTTTGGCGATGAGAGCATCGGCCTCAGCTCGAGTGAACTTGCCATTACCTTGGCGCTGGGTGAAGCCCATTGGGCCGCGTGCAGATCGAAAATCGTCGTGACCGGCTCTCTGGAGTAATTCGAGTAGTCGTTCAATCTGACGAGGACTTGCCGGAGGGCCAGCTGACTGGTTGAACGCCATGTATGCAGTGTGGCAGATCGGTGTTGCAACGATTGAGACACCGATCACTGCTCGTGAGCCGCAGAGGGGGCAGTATTTACCTGTGAACTGGTCAGTGAACCTCATGGCAAAGGCACCTGTTGGCGAGATTGTCGAACTTGCGGTGCTCGCAGAGCAGATGGGGTACGACCGGTGCTGGATGTTTGACGAGGGCGTCATGACGCGTGATGTGTTTGTGACTCTTGCGGCGATCGCACAACGCACGTCAACGATCAAGATCGGTCCAGGAATCACAAACCCCTATGTGCGACATCCCGGTGCGACTGCAGCCGCTATTGCATCGATTGACGAGTTAAGCGATGGGCGAGCCTTTATTGGCATCGGTGCCGGTGGCGGCCTTGCTCTCGGGCCGCTAGCAGTCGAACGCACACGGCCACTTCAAGTGGTGGCCGACGCAGTGACCGCTATGCGAGACCTATTTGCTGGCGACACGGTCACTATGACGAGCGAAACCTTCGCTCTCAACAATGCCCGCTTGGAGTACGCCCGTCCCGATATCGAAATCATCATGGCTGGTCGAGGACCACGCATGACCAGCCTCGGCGGTCGAATCTCCGACGGGTTCTATTTGAGCTACCCATACCTCCCTGCTCTCGCCGACCAAGTGAAGACGATTCGTGATGCAGC
>CALCBR010000020.1:0-28595 GCA_937897105.1 uncultured Acidimicrobiaceae bacterium
TCGAATTGCACGGTCGATCACTCGTGACATCTCGGGCTTGCCCTTCACCCTGGCGATCGCTTCGGTATCGGTTCCACGAACCTTCACACCGGGGATCAAGTCGGCGAGCACAACCTGCTCGATACCCGCCTCTCCTAGCGATGGCAGTACCTGCTCGATGTAGCGAAGAAATACCCGGTTCGGGCCGATTACCAGCACGCCTTGGTCTTCGAGTGGAAAGCGATGGGTGTACAGCAGATACGCCGCACGATGAAGTGCAACAACGGTCTTTCCGGTGCCAGGACCACCTTGCACGACCAGAACGCCTGACTGGGGCGAGCGAATAATTTCGTCTTGCTCGGCCTGAATCGTTGCAACGATGTCGCCAAGCGTGCCGGTGCGACCTCGCTCAAGCGAAGCGACCAGCGTGCTGTACCCTCGCAACTCATTTTGGGTCGAGGTCAACCCATCATCACCGATGCCAATATGGCCCTCGCCAAAAAGTTCATCTTCCAGACCAAGAACTGATCGGCCCTCGACCACGAAATGTCGCCGTCGAACAAGACCCATCGGGTCTCGACCCGTTGCGCGGTAAAACGGCTCAGCTACCGGTGCACGCCAATCGACCACCACCGGTTCTCTATCTTCATCACTTACTGCGAGACGACCGATATGGAAAGCCTCAATCTCCGAGGACTCAGGGTCATTACGATCAATACGACCAAACACAAGGGCTGCATCGCCGAGATCAAGCTCGACAAGGCGTTTCACCAGTGCCTCATCAACAGCGTTGCGTTCAAAACGCGCCTGAAATGTTCCTCCCAAATCGGCCTCATGCATGTCGCGCATTCTCCACGCTGCGCTTCGGCTGCTCTCTAAGCACTCATACGCATGGTCGACAAACTGTTGTTCGTCAGCGATTTCTGGGTGTAACTGGGTCATTGTTGTCGGTCTCCATCGCCGTCTTCGGGGGTGAACTCGGCTTTGGAGTCCGTCAAGTGTACCCGTCCAGATATCTTCAACGGTGCCGATGGCTTCCTCTTTTATGACCGACTCACCCTTCCTGAATGCCGGCGCCGGGCGTCCCGCACAACACACGCCTGTGTGGTTCATGCGTCAAGCTGGTCGGAGCCTTCCCGAATACCGAGAACTTCGCGGCAGCGGGTCGATTCTTGATGCCATCGCCCAGCCCGAACTCTCCGCCGAGATCACGCTGCAACCCGTTCGTCGGCACAACGTTGATGCCGCAGTGCTCTTCAGTGACATTGTTGTACCGGTGCACGCAACCGGGTTTGGTATCGATGTCACACCCGGAACCGGTCCGGTTGCGGAGCAACCATTTCGCTCACGCAATGATCTACAACGCTTGCCGCCGCTGACGCCCGAGCACATTCGACATGTCACCGAAACGGTTGACATTCTCGTCAACGAACTTCCGGCATCGGTTCCGCTTCTTGCATTCGCAGGAGCGCCGTTCACCGTTGCGAGCTATCTCATCGAGGGTGCTCCGAGTCGCACATATCAACACACGAAAGCGATGATGCACGCTGAACCTCAGCTCTGGCATGACTTGATGGAATGTCTGTCCGATTACGCCATTGAGTTCATTTCCGCTCAACTCGCCCACGGTGCCCGCGCCTTTCAACTCTTCGACTCATGGGCGGGGTCGCTTTCAGCTCGTGACTACGACACCTTTGTTGCACCGCACTCGACACGGGTGTTTCACACATTGAACGAGCGCCATGCCGATGTCCCAGGAATTCACTTCGGCATCGGATGTGACCACCTTCTCGAATCGATGTACGCAGCGGGGCCACAGGTTCTGGGTCTCGACTGGAGAACACGAATTTCGTCTGCGCGTGAACGTATGGGATCTGACCTTGTCGTCCAAGGCAATCTTGACCCTGCGCTCGTACTTGCGGGGGTGAATGTTGCGCTCGATGGTGCAATGGAGGTGCTTCGCGACAATGGTGGTCACCCCGGCCACATCTTCAACCTCGGGCACGGTGTCCAACCAGATACTGATCCCGGAGTCCTCACTGAGGTTGTGGCTTTCGTGCAAGAACAAACCGCCATGGAGCCCTCCCCCTCATGACCTCCCCACAGCCTCAACCACACACCGCCGTCATGTTGATGGCGTACGGAACCCCTCGCCACCGCGACGAAATCGAGCCCTACTACACCGATATCAGACGGGGTCGCCCACCAACTCCTGAGGCTCTCGCTGACCTCGTCGCCCGCTACGAGGCGATCGGCGGGCTTTCACCGCTAGCCGAACTCACCGAACGTCAGCAACAACGTTTGCAGCAAGAACTCGACGCAATCGACCCCGGTGGCTATCGCGTCCAACTCGGCCTCAAACACGCCGACCCAAAAATTGAGGCGTCTGTTGAGCAGCTCGCCTCAGAGGGTGTCACGAAGATCACCGGCCTTGTCCTCGCCCCTCACTATTCGACGTATTCCATCGGGCAATACCTCGACCGAACGCGAACTGCAGCTGAGCCGCACGGCATCTCTGTTTCTGGTGTCGACAGCTGGGCGACAGAGCCTGCATTTGTTGAGTTCATCGCCAGCGATCTTGCGGCTCGTCTCGAACAGATGCCAGCAGACAGCCATGTTGTCTTCACCGCTCACTCACTGCCTCAACGAATTATTGATTCAGGTGACCCCTATCCAGACGAGCTTCACTCCACTGCACAGGCAGTTGCTGGCCGAGTCGGCCTCGAAGAGGGCAACGGTTGGTCGATCGGTTGGCAAAGCGCCGGACGTACCCCTGAGCCGTGGATCGGTCCTGACATTCTCGATGTCATCGATGGCCTCGGAGCGAACGGCACACACCGTGGAGTGATCGTCAGCGCAGTCGGATTCGTCGCCGACCATCTCGAAGTGCTGTATGACCTCGATATCGAAGCTCGGGCCCGCGCCGAGCAGGCTGGGTTGGCATTCGATCGCACCGCGTGCGTCAACGATGACCCAGCGGTCTTACACGCTCTTGCTCAACGGGTCGTCGACGCGGGTTAATCACAATGCCAACGGCCGAGCGAATCGTTGTTATCGGCGGGGGCATCACCGGGGTTGCTGCTGCGCATCGATTGGTGACCCTCACGAGCGGCACTGATACCGAAATCGTTCTGCTCGAAGCCGAGGAACGCCTTGGTGGAAAGATTCGCACCTCCCGTTTTGGCGCATCACTTATCGACGAATCGGCTGACGCGTTTCTTCTTCGCACCCCGCATGCCGTTCAACTTGCCTCGACGGTGGGTCTCGGCGAGCAACTCGTGTCACCCACGTCAGCATCGGCAGGAATCTGGGCGGGAAAGCTGTACCCGATCCCTTCTGATCTGGCACTGGGTGTACCAACGTCACTGACAGCGATCGCTCGTTCAGGGCTACTGCCAACCACCGCGCTCGCTCGAGCGGCGCTTGATCTCGTTCGGCCTCGAAGCTCGATCGATCATGACTCCATTGGTGAATGGGCTCGGAGCCGATTCGGTTATCACGTACACGATCGGCTCGTTGATGCTCTCGTCGGCTCGATCTACGGTGCCGATACCGATCGTTTCAGCCTGCAAGCAGTTCCGCAATTGCACTCGCTCTCGCAGGCGGGTCGGAGCGCGCTCATCTCAGGTCGCAAATTGAGAAAAATGGCTCCGCCTCAGGGTGACCCAATCTTTGGCGCACCTCCTCTCGGCATGGAACAACTCATCCACTCGACCGTCGCTGCACTGCAGCAACATGGTGAAGAGCGGGCACGCGTCATCAGTGGGTCACCGTGCCAGTCGCTACAGCAGACGAACAACAGATGGATGGTCAACGACATCGAGGCCGACGGTGTCATCGTGGCGACACCTGCACACCATGCCAGCCGCCTCTTCGATGGAGATCTCAGAACAGCATTGGGTTCATTCGATACATCGGATGTCGCCATCGTCACCGTTCGAGTCGCCGCAAACGAGTGGCCTGAACATCTTCAAAGTCGCTCCGGTTACCTCATCCCTAAATCTCAACAACGGCTAGTGACGGCGGTGTCGTTTGCATCTCAAAAATGGAGCCATCTCGCGCAAGATGACGGTTCACAAATTCTTCGAATTTCACTCGGGCGCGACGCTCTCCCGATCGATCATCTCAGTGATGCTGATCTGGTGAACCATGCAATTGAAGAAACATCTCAGCAGCTCGGAATTCACATCGATCATGCAGAAACAAGGGTCTCTCGCTGGGCCCATGCATTCACCCAATACCGACCGCATCACGCCGAACGAGTTGCTGCGATCAATGGTCTTCTACCCCATCACCTGCAACTCGCCGGTTCGTCATATCGAGGCATCGGAATTCCTGCATGCATTGCAGATGGCACCCGCGCGGCAGAGGAATTACTTGCATCGATGGCAAACTAAACGCAATGTCACGTCGCTTTGCGCTCACTATTGGTGTGGTCACCCTCTTCATTGCGGTGATGTCGGTCGCCTTCTTTAACAACGACGAAAACGCAGCAACGGTAACGCCAACATCCACAACTGTCGCTGCGACAACCACGACGTCCACTCCGACAACAACGACAACTACAACATCGACGACGACCACGACGTCGACCACAACAACAACGACGACAACCACTCTTCCGACGCCGATCCCTCCCCCCTCAGACACCAAAGCAGCAGAGCCCGTGATCGAGCTCGGCACCATTTCGATTCCCGCTATCGACGTCGAAATGGGGTTGCACGAGGGAATTCGACTCACCACCCTCGATCTCGGTCCTGGCCACTGGCCCGGCACTGCAATGCCGGGAGCTCAAGGAAATGTCGTTGTCGCCGGTCATCGGGTGAGCAAACACCAGGTGTTCCTGCGCATCAATGAACTTGTCGTCGGCGATGAGATCATTTTCGATACCGACGATGGACGTTTCGTCTACGCCGTCACCGACATGCAGGTGATTGAACCATCCGACCTTTGGATCATCGATCAAACTCCGGCGTATACAACAACGCTGTTTGCCTGCCACCCACCCGGTTCGACCGCCCAGCGATACGCCGTCTTTGCAACGCTCGTGCAATGACGAGACAGCAATCTCGCCTTGCCTCGCTTCTTTCGGGGGCACTGGTAGCACTATCAATGCCCCCTTGGGGATTCTGGCCCGGAGCATTTGTCGGAGTGGCGCTGTTGTTTTCGCTCCGTGCAGATCGCTGGCAAGACCGGTGGGTTCTCGGGTTGCTGTTCGGAATTTCTTGGTTCGGGCCGACCACTGCGTGGATGTATTTCCTCACCGCGCCTGGTTACGTCGCTGCAGTTCTATTTTTTGCGGTGCTGCACGCGTTCGCCGCCGCTGTTCCGACGCGCTCACGGTTTGGGAGAGTCGGGGCACATTCACTCGTTGAAATGGCGCGGCTCGTCATGCCATTCGGCGGTATTCCGCTCGCAACGCTCGGAATCGGTCAGGCAGGGGGGCCACTCCTTCCGATCGCCCGGCTTGGGGGGGTGCCGTTGCTCACATTGACGGTGTTTGCGATCGGGGCGATGATCGCCGAACTCGTCGCAACCCGTCGACATTCGACTGGCCTTGGTCGCACATCAATGTGGATGTCGGCAACGTTGGTCGTGCTCTTCACCACTGCTCTCGTTGCACCGTCTGGTACCGATCTTGCCCCTGTCTCGGTTGCTGCAGTGCAAGGGGGCGGCCAACAAGGAACAAGTGCCCTTGACGTGCCTTCGATCGACGTCACCAATGCGCATCTCACTGCAAGCCAACTCATCCAGGCAGGCGAGGTCGATATGGTGCTGTGGCCTGAAAATGCGATTGATGTCAACCGGCAACGATTTGCTGACAGCGCTGTCGCAGATCTCGTTCGTGCCGAAGCCTTGCGTCTCGGTGTGCCGTTTGTCGTCGGCGTTACTGAAGATGCTGAATATGTCTATGACGTCGAGACCGGCAACTTTGTCAACGCTCAATACGTCGTCATGCCTGACGGAGATGTCGTCGACCGATACGTCAAGGTCATCAAAGTGCCGTTTGGGGAGTACATCCCATTTCGATCGCTGCTCGAATCTTTAGGCGCCCCGACGGGGCTCATCCCGAAAGATGCGATCTCTGGAACCGGGCCTGCTGTCGTCGACGTTGACGGCGTTGGCACATTTGGAGTCGTGATCTCGTGGGAAGTGTTTTTTGGAAGCCGCGGTCGTGATGCGGTGACCTCGGGGGGCGAGATCATTATCAATCCGACAAACGGAGCGAGTTACACGTGGACAATCGTCCAAAGTCAGCAGATTGCTTCGAGCAAGCTTCGAGCGGTCGAGACCGGTCGATGGGTGATTCAGGTGGCACCCACCGGCTTCTCAGCCACCGTCGATCCTTCTGGCAACGTGCTTGAGCGAAGCGATATCAGTGAACAGACCGTGCTGTATTCGACACCGATGCGACGCTCAGGAACGACGGTCTACACCCGTATTGGTGATGCACCGTTTGCGATTGCTGCGTTACTGCTCGTCATCATCCCGATGATGCTGACTCGACGGTCACCGTCACCGGACCATCGTTCACAATCGACACCTTCATCTCCGTCCTAAATCGGCCAGTTTCAACACGAAAACCGCGATCTCGTAGTTGGGCGACGAGGTGGTCAATCAAGGGTTCTGCTACCTCTGGACGAGCCGCGGCAATCCAGCTTGGCCGCCGACCCTTCGCTGTATTTCCGTACAGCGTGAACTGCGAAACGATGAGCAGCTCAGCACCAATCTCGGTGGCTGAGAGATTCATCACACCGTCATCGTCATCGAACACTCGAAGATGAGAAATCTTTTCTGCGATGCGTTCAGCATCGGCCGTCGTGTCATCATGCGTCACCCCAACGAGCACACAAAGGCCTCTTCCGATACTGCCCACGCGGTCGCGTGAGTCACCGTTGACGACGTCTACCGCTGCCTCTTCGACTCGTTGGATGAGGGCTTTCACCCGCCCAGCCTGCCACGACCTAAAAAGTTTCGGCATTCTCGAAGTAATTTCGGCAAGAATATTGAGAACTTTCTGAAAGATTCTGTGTTCTTCATGCTCTGGACAGGTGACTATGAAGGACCACGCTGAGAGACCAACGTATGGACGAACCGATGATCACGAGCAACGGTGCAGTCGACGCCGAACTGGTGTCGTCGTACCTTGCCGGCGACAGATCAGCACTTGGTTCGATCTACGACCGCTACGGGCAGTCGCTCTTCGACACCGCAACGGCAATGACGAACAACCGCGACGACGCCTCCGACATGGTGCAAGACGTCTTCGTGCTCGCAGCCGAGCGGCTTGGCCAATTGCGCGACCCATCTCGACTGAAACCGTGGCTTTTCGCAATTCTTCGCAACGAGGTCTACCGACGGTCTCGACGACGGTCACGTCAAGCAATCACCGACTTCTCAGCTCCAGAGCATGACGCAATGCTTCCCTCTACCCCCTCCTCTTCCGATGCTGTCGACGATGCACTCGAAGGCGCTGAGCTCGCCGAGCTTGTTCGGGCCGCAGCCTCAGGTCTTGACGCTCGCGATCAGCTCGTTCTCGAACTCAGCGTCCGTCAGGGTCTGAGCGGAGACGACCTTGCCGACGCTCTCGGTGTGTCGGCGCAGCAAAGCTACGGACTTGTTCACCGGATGCGCGAACGAACTGAGCGCAGCCTTGGCGCATATTGCGTTGCGCGTCGGGGCCGAAAGGAATGCGACGAACTCGACGCCATCCTCAAGGGGTGGTCGGGTGACTTCACCGTGTTGCTTCGCAAACGAGTGTCGCGACATATCGATGCATGCAACACCTGCGAGCGTTCACGGCGTCGATTTGCTCCTCTCGCCCTTGTTGGTGCGGCACCAGCATTTGCAGCACCGATCGGTCTTCGCTCCTCCATCCTCGAGCGGGTTGCCCTGCTCCATCCCGATGTATCGACCGGGGCCGGTGGAGATGGCTCCACATCATCACAGGCAACGACCACCTCGCCATCAACATCAACATCGACTCGTTCAGCATCTGGAAGCGAATCGGGGAATCAAGCGACATTCGGGGCTGCCGATCCGTCGACCGGCTTTCCGCTACTGCAGGCCACCAGTCGCATCGGACGTCGAGCAGCACTCTCCATGATGGGCATTGCGGCTAGTGGAGTCATTTTGGTCGGCAGTTTTGTGTTGATCGCAGATCGATCGTCTACCGAACCGATCAACGCAGATGAAGTGCCACGAGGTGAGGCATCGAGTGACGATGGGCTACCTCCTACAACTGCAGAGACCGGCGATGAACCCATCGAACCGTCCGATTCAGCACCTCTACCTGCGACCTCAACAACGGTTGCATCAACGACAACATCAACAACAGTTGCGACAACAACCTCAACGACGACTGTGCCCTCAACAACAATTCCGCAGGCTGTGTCACCAATCGCGTCTGGTTCATCAACAAGTTCATCAACCACTGTTGTGCCGTCGACGACATTGGCTCCAACGACCACGTCGACCACGTCAACAACCACGACGTCGACAACAACCACGACGTCGACAACGACTACGACGACCACGACAACGACAACCACGCTGCCGTCGAACCAAAGCCCGAGGGGCACAGTGAGCCTGAGTTGTCGAAAGGTGACGTATGGCACCGTTGCACTTTTCACCCGGTATGACCTGGAAATTACGATGAAGATGACCGATGCCGATGACGACGACATCACCATGAATGTCGATGTGTTCCAATCTGGTGAAACCAATGCTGCGATCGTCATGGGAACCAGTACCGACACTGAGGCGACGGTGAGCGGAGCAGGAACTGCGTTCTTCGCCCACTCAACAACAAGTCCGGCGCCGATTTCACTTCTCGCAAAGGCCACTGACCCTTCGGGTGGGCAACTTACCGAGAGCCTCTCCGTCGACCCTTCAAATAGCTCCGAGTGTCCGACGTAGCACCAACTACCCGCCGGTAGCTTCTGCCGATAGCCTTGCACGGGTGCCGCAGGGTCTTGATCCAAACGGTCCCCTGCGGATCGCCTACCTCACGTACCGAGGAAAGCCCCACGTTGGCGGCCAAGGCGTCTACACCCGTCATCTCACCAAAGCACTCCTCGATCTCGGACATGAGGTCGAAGTATTCGGCGGCCAGCCCTACCCCGTGCTCGATGAGCGCATCACCCTCACGAAACTGCCAAGCCTCGACCTCTTCAACGACCACTATCCAGGCCGTTTCCCCGCGTTTTGGGAATTCAAAACTCGCGAAGATTTCCTCGAGGTCGGTGTCTTCTCAACCGGTGTGTTCCCTGAACCACTGGCCTTCAGCGCCCGCGTACATCGCCACCTCGCACCGCGCGCTCACGAGTTCGACCTCATTCATGACAACCAATGTCTCGGATGGGGAATCAAGCGACTTGAAAAGATCATTCCCACCATCGTCACGCTGCACCACCCGATCACACGAGATCGGGCGCTCGAAAAGGCAGCTGCGCCAAATTTCTACAAGCGGTGGTCGATTGGCCGTTGGTATTCGTTTGTGAAAATGCAGGGAAAGGTCGCAAGCCAAATGCCACGAGTCGTCGTGGTGAGTGAGAATTCAATCAACGACATCCACGCTGACATGGGTGTTGCTCTCGACCGCATGCGATTGGTGCCGGTTGGTGTTGACCCTGAACTCTTCACCCCACTCCCCCACATCGAGCGAAAGCCTGGGCGTCTCATCACCACTGCATCTGCAGACGTGGCCCTGAAAGGCCTCGCATACCTCATCGAGGCGATGGTCGCCTTACGCGAAGAAGGGCGAGACATCTCGCTCACGATCATCGGTCGACCCAAACCAGGCAAAAGCATGGATCTCATCGATCGTTACAACCTTCATCCCCACATTGAATTTGTCTCCGGTGTGAGTGATGAACGAATCGTTGAGCTGTACGCCGAGGCTGAACTCGCGGTCGTTCCGAGCCTGTACGAAGGCTTTAGCCTCCCTGCCATCGAAGCGATGTGCACCGGCACGCCCCTTGTCGCCACCGATGGTGGCGCTCTACCAGAGGTCACCGGTGCAGATGGTGAAACTGTCTTCCGATGCACAGCGGGAGATGTGTCGTCACTCGCCACGTCAATTCGACAGGCTCTTGACCAACCAGAGGCCCGTGCCGCAATTGGGACTGCGGGCCGACAGCGTGTCACCGAGCGCTGGTCGTGGCGGCACTGCGCCGAACTCACCGTTGACCAATACCGAGAAGTTCTCGACATGCCCGGCAACATTGCGAAACTCCAGCGAAACGGACGGCTGTAGATGCTGACGATCAGGTTCGATGAGCTTGGGCTGCGACCAGGAGATCGCGTGCTCGATGTCGGGGCTGGTTTCGGTCGTCACGTGTACGAATGCGCGCGTCGGGGTGCACGATCTGTCGCTCTCGATTACGCCGAGGAAGAGGTCGTGCAAACCCGACACACATTGGGAGCAATGTTGGAAGCTGGCGAAATTCCGCCTGAGGGCTCCCTCGGGGTGTTGCGTGGCGACGCAACCTCACTCCCATTTGACGACGGCAGTTTCGACGTTGTCATTACCTCTGAAGTTCTCGAACACATTCAAGATGACCGATCGGCTCTCTCAGAAATGGTTCGGGTGTTACGGCCAGGAGGCCGGTTTGCAGCAACGGTTCCCGCCCAACTTCCCGAAACCATCAATTGGTGGCTGTCAGATGAGTATCACGCTCCAAAAAGCCCCGGAGGACACGTTCGCATCTACAGCGCTACCGAACTGAGAGCGAAACTGCGTTCAGCAGGTCTCGATGTCACCGGCGGACATCGCGCTCATGCACTGCACTCGCCGTATTGGTGGCTGAAGTGTGCGGTGGGGGTCAGAAATGATGACCACCCTCTCGTGACGCGTTATCGCAACCTGCTTGAACGTGAAATCACTCATCAACCCACCTCGCTCGCGGTTGCGGAAAAGTTGCTCGCTCCCGTGTTGGGCAAAAGTCGAATCGTGTACGGCACGAAGGTGGTCCCGTGACGGCGAGTAAGGGTCTAGTGCTTCCTCACCTTCCTGGCGTGATCACTGCCGATGAGGTAGCCGCATCTGCCGCTCATCTTGCGTCGCTGCAGCGTCCGTCAGGAATGATTCCTTGGTTCGCAAACGGTCATTGCGACCCGTGGAACCATGTTGAATCCGCGATGGCACTCGATATTGCGGGGCGTTCCGCTGAGGCCGAACTCGCCTACGACTGGCTCGCACAGGTGCAACGCCCCGACGGTGCCTGGCACAACTATTACGTCGTTGATCATGATGGTGATCGCTCAATTTCAGAGCGCAAACTCGACACCAACGTATGTGCCTATGTCGCAACCGGTGTTGTACATCACGCTCTGTGCGCGCCAAGCGAACACGAACGTGATCGTCGCGCTCAACAGCGATGGCCAATGGTCAACGCTGCGCTGTCGTGGGTGCTTGCCCAACGACGAAGCGATGGGCTTGCGCTGTGGGCAGTCGAAGAAGATGACCGTCCATGGGATTACGCACTTCTCACCGGCACGTCGAGTATCCAGCATGCCCTTCGATGCGGGGCAGTACTTGCTGGCTTCTGCGGTGAAGATGCCGATGAATGGCTGCAGGCAGCAGACCATATGCGCGATGCCATCACTACCCGGCCCCACTCTTTCGAAGATAAGTCACGTTGGGCGATGGACTGGTACTACCCAGTGCTCACCGGGGCTCTCACAGAATCTGCAGCGGCTGCACGACTCGCATCTGGATGGGACACGTTCATCATGGACGGGCTCGGCACTCGTTGTGTGAGCGACGAACCCTGGGTGACGGCCTCAGAGACCGCCGAGACAGCTCTTGCCTTCGCAGCGATTGGAGATGTCGATACCGCCTCTCAACTTCTCTCATGGACTCGAAGTCACCGCCGAGACGATGGTTCCTACTGGACCGGCATCGTTCATCCTGATCGCATCGTGTTTCCCGAGGGCGAGCACACCTCGTATACCGCAGCGGCCGTTGTGCTTGCAGCCGACAGCATTTGCCAATCATCACCTGCGAGTTCATTGTTCAGATTTGATCTTGCAAACCCCTTAGATCGCTGAGCGTCCCAAGCCACACCTGGCCGCCGCCGTACACTCTTCTCGTGACACGCGCACTTGACTCCACTTTTGCTCGAACTGTTATTTCTGTCTACGCCTGGATTTCCTTCGCTGTTCTCCTCATTGGGCTTGTTCCTGTCGTGGCCATCATTCGATTGGTGACGATGCCATTTGATCGTGGCGCCTACTGGGCTGGATACACCTTTCGATCAGTCGCCCGTATGCATGGCCGTCTCAACCCGCTGTGGACCTTCACCGTTCGGGGCGATTTTCCTGAGAACCCCCGTCTGCCTTATGTAGTGGTGTCAAATCACGAGAGCTTTGTCGACATGCTTGCAATTTCGCAGATCCCCATTGAAATGAAATGGGTTGCAAAAAGTACCTTCTTCAATCTTCCCCTGGTCGGTTTCCTTCTCATGCTGTCCCGTGACATCAAACTCGTTCGTGGAGCCAAAGGCGCTGGCGCTCGTGTCTACACCGAAGCAGCAGAACGTCTTTCGACCCGGTCATCGGTGATGCTGTTTCCTGAGGGAACAAGAAGCGCTACGGGTGAACTTGGAGAGTTCAAAGATGGTGCATTCAAGATCGCAATTGAAGCTCAAGCACCGATTGTTCCTTTAGTGGTGCACGGAACTCGCAATGCGCTCATCAAGCACGACTGGCGATTCGGGCGTTGCAACGCAACGGTGAAGATCCTTGACCCAATTCCAACGGCAGGGATGTCGCTCGACGATGTTGCTGAACTGCGCGAACAAGTCCGAGACCTCATCGCAGAAACTAAAGCCGAACTCGCATCTGCCGCCTGAGCCATGTTTCAGACCCCGATACGCGCGCTCGCCACGCTGCGACTGCGCGTACCACCAGTCATTTTTGCCGCTTCGGCTGTCAGCACCCTGGTGTTTATTGCGACGCCATTTCTCATTACAGGCCTTTCCGAACAAGGCAACATCAATGTGAACCGCGTCGGACTCATCTCGAGCACCCAACTTTTGGGTTTCGTGATTGGTTCATGGGGATCGGGCCGAGTGTTTCGCCCGCGTCGCAAACTGCTGGTGGCTGCCGTGCTGCTCGGCGTCATCGCCAATGTTGGTTCGGGTCTTGTCGAGTTCTGGCCTCTTGTCGGCTTCCGGTTTGTGAACGGACTTGCACTCGGCACCATCGCATGGCTCGCGTGGGCCGAAGTCTTCGGTGATGATTCGAGAACTGGCGATATCGCAGTCATCGGACCGATCGTTGGCACCATCGGCTCACCAGCAGTCGGGATGTTTCTTGACCGATTCGGTACTGACACGTTGTTCATCGCGCTCGGTGTCCTCCACCTTGTGCCACTGCTCTTCGTGCATACCAGTCGCTTGACCTCCGGTGAACGAGTTCGTCGTGAACGACATCGGCCGACCCGATCAGCACTTCTCGCAATGCTTGCTCTCGGCTGTTTCACCCTTGGCGGCAGTTCGGTCTTTGTGTTTTCGAACAGCATCGGGCGAGGAGATGTCGGTATGTCGGCCCTACTTGTTTCGCTCGTCTACTCGTGTAATTCAATTGCGGGCATTCCATCATCTCGTTATTCGGGTCAACGAAAACATGCGGGTCGCTGGATTCTTGCGACCGCAGCGTGCGCAATCACTCTCGGCTTTGCTCATCATCCGATCTCATTTGCACTCGCAGTGACATCGTGGGGATTTTTCTTCTGGATGGCGGTACCGGCTTGTTTCTCAGTGCTCGCTGCGCATTCGAAATACCCGGCAGAACGAGCTGGTGACGCGCAGGCCTACATGGCTGGGGGTCGAGTCATTGGACCGCTCATCGGAGGAACCATGTTCGCGGTGAGCCCCCAACTGCTCGGCCTTGTCGGTGCAGCAATCATGATCATGGCTGCGGTCACGTTTATTGTCCTTGAGCGCCGCCAAGGACCCTTACTGGCGGCGTAACAGTCGTAACGACCCTGTTGCGCCGATCTCGACAAATGCTCCAGAGTCGAGTGCCGGGCGGTAAATCTCATCGTGTGGGGCTTGGCCACCATCGGCTGGGTCAGCAAACACGTCATGAATGGCAAGCACTCCACCTTGGGCTACGTGATGCGCCCACGAGCGATAGTCGGCGGCGGCGTGCTCGGCGCCGTGCCCTCCGTCGATGAACAACATTGCGATCTCTGTAGACCACACCGTTGCGACTCTCGGTGACGCGCCAACGACTGCGATCACGGTGTCTTCTAGTTCGGCGTCCCATAGCGCTCGCCTCAGAAATGGCAACGTGTCAATCTTGTTGATTCGTTGATCCACAACTTCGGGGTCGTGGTGCTCCCAGCCGGCTTGGGTTTCTTCAGAACCTCGATGATGGTCGACCGTCACGACCACACGACCGGCGCCGTGGGCAGCTGCGCCAAGCCAGATAGTTGAGCGGCCGCAATACGAACCGATTTCAACAATTGGTCCTTCAACCGACGATCGACAGATGTCTACCGCGGCGCGAAAGAGAGCTTCCCCCTCTTCATCGGGCATGAATCCCTTTGTTTCAGCCAACACTCGCCGCTTCTCGTCATCTAATTGCACGGAAGCAGGCTATGTGATGGAAGAATGGAGTTGTGCAGGAAGCACTCGACGATCTCATTTCTCTTCTTGACCTCGAACCCATCGAGGTCAACCTGTTTCGCGGTCTGTCTCCTGACGAAGATCGGCAACGAGTGTTTGGTGGACAGGTAGCCGGCCAAGCTCTGGTTGCAGCCGCACGGACGATTGAAGAACCTGGGCGGCTCGTGCATTCACTCCATGCCTACTTCCTCCGCCCGGGAGACCCGAAAGTGCCCATCGTGTACGAGGTTGACCGAATCCGTGACGGCAAAAGCTTCTCAACTCGTCGTGTCGTGGCAATTCAACATGGTCGAGCAATTTTTAATCTTCAGGCCAGTTTCCACGATCAAGAACCGGGGCTTAATCACCAGAACGCCGCCCCTCTTGACGTGCCGGCGCCGGAGACCTTGCCGAACTTCCAGGAACGCATGGCGCCGTACAAAGACAAAATCGGTCCGATGTATGACACTCCGCGCCCCATTGATGTGCGTTATGTGAACGGTGACCCGATGTCTCGGGGTAGTCAACCGACGAATGGGCAAAAAGTGTGGATGCGAGCTAACGGCAGTTTGCCCTCAGACCCGACACTGCACGCGTGCATCGTCACCTACGCAAGCGATATGACATTGCTCGACACGACGTTGCTTCCACATGGCCGCAACTGGTTTGACGGCGTTCAGATGGCGTCCCTCGATCATGCGATGTGGTTTCACCGACCATTCCGAGCTGATGATTGGTTGCTCTACGAACAGCACGCAATTTCATCGTCAAGTGCGCGCGGGCTTGCTGCTGGCTCGATCTACAACGCCGAGGGTCACCTCGCCATCAACGTTGTTCAAGAAGGCCTCATCAGACTCGAACGATGATCGTTCGAACCGTCACGAAGATTCTCTTTGCTGCCACCATCGCTGCGTGCGGGTCGTCGGTTGAAACGTCGGTGCCAAACCCAACTATTTCGGGAGCTATCACGACGTCTGACGTCACGTCACTGCCACCGCAGCCAGCAATAACGACAACCACCATCGCAACCGGTGATGAAGAGACCGACCGCCCAGCTGCTCCCTCTTCAACACATCCGTCGGTCGGATTTGCCACCACTCATTCACTCGCCCCATTGAGTGACACCGTTGCTGATCACCGCGAGCAACGCCTGCTCGCCGTCACACAGAGTGGAACGATCCACGATCTCGGCCACGACGACCTGCCAACGGTTCTCGATATCACTCACCTCACTCGCCAAAACGCTGAGCAGGGCTTGCTCGGAGCAGTGCTCTCTCACGATGGTGAAACGATGTATCTCAACTTCACCTCGACCGAAGAACAGCGATCGGGCGACACAGTTATCGCTGCACTACCTCGGGCCCCCGATGGCTCGTTTCCCTCCGATGACCTCATCACGATCATGACGATCGCTCAGCCATACGGAAACCACAACGGGGGCGACCTCGAGATCCTTGATGACGGCAGCCTGCTGATCGCCGTTGGCGATGGAGGTTCTGGAGGAGACCCTGAGCGGCACTCCCACGTCCTGGACGACCCTCTCGGAAAGCTCCTGAGAATTCAGCCACTTTCAGATGGTGGCTACCGAATTCCGGTGGATAACCCCTACGTCGATGATGGCCTTGAGGAGGTGTGGTCGAGTGGTCTCCGGAATCCTTGGCGTATCGATGTTGACCCTCTCACCGCCGATCTTTGGATCGCAGATGTCGGTCAAAATGAACATGAAGAAATCAATCGAGTCACTGCAGATACCAACCTTGTAGGCGGGCGCGGGGTCGACTTCGGTTGGAGTTCATTTGAGGGTTCTGCCCCCTTCAACGATGACGTGTCTCCTGATGAGCGTTCCATCGTGGCCGAACCGGTCTACACCTACCCTCACGTCGATGGGGCATGCTCCGTTACCGGCGGTGTCGTCTACCGGGGAGATCTCATCGAAGATCTATGGGGCTGGTACGTGTTCGGAGACTTTTGCACCGGCGTCATCAGTGCGTACAACTACGTCTCGCAATCAACTGTCGAACTCGGGGTTGTCGCAATGCCGACGTCAATCGAGCGAGACCACCGTGGAGAGATCGTCGTCGCAACCGCAACCGGCGATGTCGTCAGCGTCGTGCGCCCATGAACATGCCTTTAAGGGCGTCGTAATGCTCAATCACGTGGCCGGCACCAAGAACGACCGCTTCAAGAGGGACGTTCGACATCCGCACCGGAACCTCGGTTTCTCGTTCAATTCTTGCGGCAAGCCCGCGCAATAGACCGCCTCCACCGACGAGGTACATACCGCGCACCAAAAAGTCTTGGGAAAGTTCGGGAGGAGCTTTTGCGAGACATCGCACCACCGACGCAACGATTGACGACACCGGATCTTCGATCGCTTCTCGAATTTCTTCCGGCGTGAGCACCACCGTCTTCGGCAACCCCGACATAAGGTCGCGTCCGCGCACCTCTGCGGTGGCCTCGTCGACGGTCTCCGCTGCGGAGCCGATCGCAATCTTGATCTCTTCTGCGGTTCGTTCTCCGATGGCAATACCATGCTCGCGCCTGATGTGGTTCTGGATGGCGGCATCAATGTCGAATGAACCAACCCGAACGGCTTCAAGGGCAACAATGCCTCCGAGAGAGATCACCGCGGTTTCGCTCGTGCCTCCACCGATGTCGATCACCATGTTTCCGACGGGTTCGTCGATTGGGAGGTCGGCCCCAATTGCAGCAGCCATTGGTTGCTCGATGAGGTTCGCGTCGGCCGCTCCAGCACGACGTGCTGCGTCGGTAACCGCTCGTCGCTCAACCTCGGTGATTGCCGACGGAACGCAAATAACGACCTTTGGTCTCGTGAACCTGCTCACACCGACCCGCTGCAGCAACAAACGAATCATTCGTTCAGTAATTTCAAAGTCGGTGATTGCGCCTCCGCGAAGAGGCCGCACCGCAACGATGTAACCCGGTGTACGGCCAATCATTTGCCATGCTTCGCGACCGGTCGCAAGCACTTCGCCGGTCTGCCGGTTGAGCGCAATCACTGAGGGCTCGTTCAACACGATGCCCTTGCCTTTCATGTACACCAGGGTGTTTGCGGTGCCGAGGTCAATCGCAAGGTCACGAGCCATTAGATTCACCCTCTTCGTCTTCAGATGACTCGTCGGAAATCTGACGAACCCGTTCGGTCACGTTCTTGCGGGCATCGGACGACAGTGCATTGATCTGCCGGCGAAAGTCAGACACTGCATCGTCACTTCGCTTCGTTCGACGGATAATCAACAACAGCGCAAGAGCGACAATTGCTATTGCGATGATGAGCAACGGCATGTCAGTTTGGCTCCGATGCAACATCTCGGGGCCGCTCGATCGGAGATGCTCCTGTTCCCCAATCAGAGCCCTCTGACCATTCTTCATGCTTCCAAATCGGAGATGAAACCTTGAGCGCATCAATCGCAAACCGAGCCGCTTCAAATGCGACCGGACGATGAGGGGATGACACGGCGACAATCACCGAAACCTCGCACAACTCGAGGCGGCCAATGCGATGCCAAATCAGTACTCGACCAACATTGGGCCAACGGTTGCGCAGTTCATCAGCGATTGCTGCGAACGAATCAATCGCCTTTTCTTCATACGCCTCATAGGTCAGGGCGACGACATCATCTCGGCCGTCTGCATGATCTCGCACGGTTCCTGAGAACAATGTGACCGCTCCACACTCTGGTCTGACCGCCCAGTCATGGGCTACGCCGGCATTCAACACAGCAGAGGTGACGTCAAACCAGTTGTCGTCACGTTCGGGAGCCTGCACATTTGCATCGTAGTGCCCAAGGCGTGCCGTGACTGCAGATTCGGCTGAACAGTTACTACAGTCGACTATTCGTGGATCTTGTTCCCCCACCTCACGAGCGCGAATGGCGTCATCCGGCCGAGATCTCAGCCGAGCACCGCATCGTGTTCGCTGCAGAGCCGCCAAGCCGACGACTTCGAATTTCTGCTCTCATCACCGGGGTAATCGCCGTGACCGCAGCGGTCGTTGCGGCAGTCATCGTGAGTGCAATGGGCTAACGCTGGCGCCGGAGGCGAAACGCCCGAACCCCGATCGCGATGATTGCGGAAGCTGCGATGACGATGCCGACAACAGCTCCACCAAGTGCAAGTTCCTGCCGTCGTTTGGGGGTGATCGATGCCCACCAAGGGCTCTCAGTGCCTTCAACGAATGTCTGTTCATTCGTAACCGACGAGGTCCAACCGAGCGATTTCAGTCGATCGTTGGCCACCACCCAACTGGTTGTCGTGTACGGCCCCAAACCTGGTGGAATCGGTCCACGTTGAAACCTCCACTGCAGAGCCCATAACTGCTCACGCACCCATCGAGGAACGGGGATCTGCCAGCGCCGCCCGAGAAGGGCTCGTACCCGATCTCCAGGAACCCAACCATCTGGTGCGACATTGACAACTCCGTCGTATTCAGACACGACCACCGTTTCAACAGCGGCAGCGAGATCATCGATGTGCAGAAACTGTGCGGGCGACTCCTCATCGCCAAGTCGGCGACCAGACCCTGCTGCGAGGGCCCTTGCGAGCGATGATGAGGCTCCAAGGCCCATCGTCACCGTCGGGCGAAGCACTGCCACCGATCGGTCGTCAGACCCCCGTCGCCATCGATCGAGAACATGTTCAACCGAAGAGAGCTGGCGAGCAAACACAAATGAGGCCTCGGGCCGAATGACCTCATCTTCGGTGATGGGAATACGACTATTCGCGTGAGGTCCATAAACAAGCGACGACGACAACATCACTACCCGGCGGGCATTCACGCGCCGCACTTCTTCCATTAACGCTTCGCCCTCAACGGTCGCACTTGAACGCCGACGGGCTAATCCATCGTGATCACCAACACGAAGATCGACGATGACATCGGCAACTCCTGCATCGAGCGGCACCATTTCAAGGTCCGCGTTCGCAAGTAACCGATCGATGACCCGATGCGAAAGAGTGGTTGCTCCTTCACGAACAAGTACCTTCATCGCCACCTCGGCGACGTTACCCGCCCGAGAAGTGCCTAGCATCAGAGGTATGGCCAATACTCCTGAGCCAAACTCAGAAGATCCCTTCAGCGGAATTCCATTCCTTGGCGATATTGCGAAAGCAATGTCGGGGCAGGGTCCGATCAATTGGGATGCGGCGCGGCAATTTGCTCTCCTCGGAGCGACTGGTGGGGAGCAGGAACCAAATGTAGACCCAGCGTCTCGCATGGCCCTCGAGGCGCTTGTACCGATCGCACGTATGCATGTCGGTGACCTCACCGGAGCCGACCTCTCGACCACCGATGTCGTCACGTGCAGCCGTTCACAATGGGCTGCTGACACCCTCGATTCATATCGCCCGCTCTTCACCGACCTTGCTACGGCTCTCAGTGGTGCAACCGGGGTCGACGAGGATGCAACCGACCCCATGGCTCAGATGATGGCTGGTCTGTCGAAAATGATGGCGCCGGCGATGCTCGGAATGGCGGTCGGTTCGATGACCGGTGATCTTGCTCAACGCTGTTTCGGAGTTCACGACCTGCCGATTCCGCGGACCGACCAGCGACTGAAGCTCATCGGCGCCAATATCGACGCGTTTGCAGCCCAGTGGGAAATCCCACTTGATGAAGTACGCCTATGGGTGCTCGCACATGAATTTGCAGGCCAGGCAGTACTGAGTTCACCGAACTTCGCAACCCCGCTTTCGGCGATGGTCCGTCAATATGTCGCTGCGTTCCGACCTGACCCTGACGCGGTGATTGAAAAGCTCGGCGGTCTCGACCCAACCTCGGGAGACCCGATGGAAGCCATCCAGCAAACCCTTGGTGATCCAGCGATTCTGTTGGGGGCCGTGAGCTCAGAGGAGCAGCGTGAGATGGAGCCGCGACTTGATGCCGCTGTCGCTGCGGTTGTTGGCTTCACCGATTGGATCGTCGATGCGGTATCTGTTCGGGTTGTCGGGGGTTCTGCGCTTCGAATCGCTGAAGCGGTTCGTCGCCAACGCGTGGAACAATCTCCTTCCGATGTGTTTGTTCATCGCCTGCTTGGTATTCGGCTCGATGAGGAACAAGTTCATAGCGGCAAACAATTCGTGCAGGGCGTTGTTGACAGGGTCGGTGACGATGCAGCGATTGCGATGTTGCTCAGTGGCAACGATCGCTGCCCAACACCGAGCGAAATCGCTGCGCCTGGCCTGTGGATTGCACGGGTCAGTGAGTCGTAGCGGTCACATCTGACGTCAACGGCCTGGCACCGGCAACGTATGACACGAGCGCCGCAACGAGAACGGCTGCAAGATAAGCAATGCCCACCGTTCCTGACATCTCAACAAGAATGGGTATCGCTGCGCCAGCCACCCATCCGAATTGGAATCGTGTCTCAAACCACGCAAATGTCGCTGCTCGACTTCGCTCTGCCACATCGCGCTGGACGATTGATTCGAATGCCAATCGGCCAATGCTCCCAGAAAAGTTGACCACCACAGAAAGCACGACACCAACCAAGTAGCCGCCAACAAATACTGCTCCCCCGGCTGCAATCGCAGGAAGAGCAAGCGCCGCCGCGAGCATTTTCTCAACCTCGGTCTTTTGGCGAAGCCAAGGCCCCACCGTGTTGCCAACGAACGGAGCAAGAGCGCCAAGTCCGACCGCAGCTGCGAGCCACAGCGCTGATGCGGCGCTCGACCGAAACCAGAGCGCAACCTGAAACAAGGTGAATCCTTGAGCAAATCGAAGCACGGTCATTGCGATCCATCCGACATGCACATCAGAACTTTTCACGCCACGCTCTGACAGTGGTTCGCTCGCTGAGCGATTCGCATGCGCTTGAGGGAGTCGTGTGGCAAGGACCGCTGCTGCGACAAAGAACACCGCTCCGTAAAACAGCGTGGCTCCCGTTCCGAGCAACTGCTGGATGCCAGCCGCCGGCACAACCGCAAACGCTCCGGTCAGCGTCGCAATACGGCCAAGTTTTGAGTTTGCTTCCACGAGGTCACTTGCATTTCGAACAACTGACGGCACGATCGCTTGTTTTGTCACTGCATACGTCTTCTGCAGCACAAGAGCCGCAAAGACAAACGGGAATAGGGCTATCCCGTCTGCGGTGAAAATCATGCCGATCTGCACCCCGACACGAGAGATTGCAAGGCCGACCACCATCGCCCGTCGCCCACCACGAAGTCGGTCGATCATCGGGCCCAACTTGGCGTTCACCATCAGAAATGGTGCGAACCCGACAAGCAAAAACGCCAGCAACCGTGAACGCGCCGCGTCAAGATCAACATCAAAAAAGAATGAATCGGCAAGCGCAAGCACCATCGATGCTTCACCGGCGGTCATCACCGCATGGGTGATCGCTAGTGACTGAAACCGGCTGTGTTGCCGTCGTGCGGGCACAGCCATCATCGTAGACAGCGGCTACTCGTTACGTCGCAGGGCGTTCGAATTTGTACCCGAGGCCACGAACGGTGACGATTTTTGACGGGTTCGCCGGGTCGCTTTCGATCTTTGCTCGCACCCTTTTGACGTGGACGTCAAGGGTTTTGGTGTCACCGTAATAATCAGATCCCCAGACGCGATCGATCAGAAGCTCGCGCGTCATGACCTGGCCAACGTTCATCATCAGTAGGCGCAATACGTCAAATTCTTTGAGCGGCATCGCAACACTTTCACCGCGAACTGTCACCGTGTGTTCGGCCTCGTTGAGTTCGATATCTCCCACAACAACCGAGGTCGCCGTTGGTCGGGGGACCTCTCCGGTGATGTCACCAGCATTGCGCCGAAGGGCCGCTCTGATTCGTGCGACCAGTTCTCGAATTCGGTAGGGCTTCGCAACGTAATCATCTGCTCCGACTTCGAGACCCACAACGGTGTCTATCTCACTCGACTTCGCAGTCACCATGATGATCGGAATGGTGCTTTTCTGCCGGAGCTGACGACACACTTCGATGCCAGTCACTCGTGGCAACATGACGTCTAACAGAACCAGATCTGGGTTGACCTCATCGAACTTCTCAAGGGCTTCAAAACCATCTCGCGCAACGCTGACCGTGAACCCCTCTCGAGCAAGGCCCACCTCAAGAGCATCAACGAAGGACTCTTCATCTTCGACCACGAAAATATGTGCTTCACTCATGCTTCTGCCTTCATAGGAAAGAGCAAACGAAAGCAACTGCCTTCGCCCTCTGTCGAGGTCACCTGGACGGTTCCACCGTGATTCGTCACGACGTGACGAACGATCGCGAGTCCGAGACCTGTTCCCCCGGTTCCCCGACTTCTTGCCTTGTCGACCCGATAGAAGCGCTCAAAGATTCGGTCAAGGTCGCTACTCGGAATACCGACACCGCTATCGCACACCTCGATTGTTGTGTCTTCCGCACCGGCAACTGATCGAAGAATGACGACGCCCTCATCAAGTGAGTACTTCACTGCGTTATCAACAAGATTGCCGAGTGCTGATGCAATCTGTTGGCGATCACCAGTGACGTGTGCTGATGGGCTCGCTTCCACCACAATCTTGATTCGGCGCTGTCGAGATGCCTCGTCATATCTCGCCTTCACTGCCAACAGCAGTTCTTCCACATTGATGTCTTCGGCGTTCCCGCTGATCGACTGCTCGGTCTGAGAAAGCTCGAGGAGGTCATCGATCGTCTTCGCTGCTCGCTCTGACTCTGTGAGCATCCGTCCCGTCAAACGCTCGATAGTTGCGGGATCTGTTTCTCCCATCAATGCCTCGGCAAGCACCGCAACAGCCCCGACAGGCGTCTTCAGTTCGTGACTGATGTTGGCAATAAAGTCAGTTCTCATTGAATCAGCACGGGATTTTTCTGTCACATCAATGAGAACTGCATATGCACCACTCCCATTCAACTTGCCAGCGTGCAACTCGCAGATCAATGGGGGTGGTCCACCGAACATCAGCGTCTCACTTACCTCCACATCATTGAGAGCCTTCTGAAGAGCACCGTCAACTGCGTCATCCAACAGCAACGCAGTTGACCCGGAGGCGAGCCCGACAAGCGCTCGATTCTTCGTGGTCTTGCGCATATCTAGATCGACGATGGCAAGAGGAATTGGGAGTATGTCTACAACATCGACCTCCGATTTCGCCGCTTCAGGTGGCTCATCAACCTGAGCAGCAACCTGCTCTTTTGGTCGTGTGAACATGCCGTTAAGGAAAAAACCAACTCCACCTGCGAGTCCAGCAACCAACACGACAATGAGAGTGTTCATCAATCTCTAAGGTCAGTCAGATCCGGTCGGTCCAAATGGGGATCCCACTTCCTCACTCAATTCACGGTCAGAGACGTGAAGTTCAGGAAACGTTCCTTCCTCAATAAATCTGACCCGACTGGCGAGGTTAACCGCGTGATCGCCCAATCGTTCGTAGAAACGGGCGACAAGCGTAAGTTGCACTGCCACTTGGAGTTCAATTGTCTGAGCGGAATGGCTTTCGATGATCTGCTGAAGAAACTGGCGTTGCAAATTGTCGAGCAGTTCATCGATATCGCCAAGCGCTGCGGATTCCATTGCATCTCGATTGACATAGGAGTTCACCGCCTTGCGGTACTCCTTTGCCGCTTGGTCGCCCAGTTTCTGAATGAGCCCCCTCAACTTCGGATCCATCTCGTAGCCATGGATTCGGCGAGAGGCCTTGCAGATATTGCAGGCAAGATCGGCCGACCGTTCCATATCGGCGAGAATTTTTAGCGCCGAAGTCACCTCTCGCAGATCTCCAGCCACAGGTGACTGAAGTGCGAGCACTTTCAAAATGAGTTCTTCAGTTTCGAGTACTCGCTCGTCAATATCTTTGTCAGCTCGAATGACAACCTCTGCTGCTTTGAGGTCGCCCGACAGCATGATGTCGGTTACTTGAGGGATCAATTCGACGATGTACGCCCCAATCGTCGACACCTGCTTGCGAATTCGATCAAGATCATCCTGGAAACCTTGCCGTAGTTCACTCATCAGCCGAACCTTCCTGTGACGTAATCGGATGTTGCCTTCTCTTGTGGGTTTGAGAACATCGTTTCGGTGAGGTCCATTTCGACAATGTGACCCGGCTGTCCCGGCCCATCGATATTGAAAAATGCGGTGCGTTCGCTCACACGGGCGGCTTGTTGCATGTTGTGCGTCACAATCACGATGGTGAATTGGTCTTTGAGTTGCTCCATGAGCGCTTCGATGGCCATCGTCGAGATGGGGTCAAGAGCCGAGCACGGCTCATCCATCAACAACACTTCTGGCTCAACCGCAATCGCTCTTGCAATGCACAGTCGCTGTTGTTGCCCACCTGAAAGGCTTGAGCCCGGGTTGTCAAGACGGTCCTTCACTTCCCCCCAGAGGTTTGCGCCAGTGAGCGAGCGCTCGACAATCTCGTCTGCGTCAGGTTTGCTGAGACGACTGGCGTTGAGCCTCATTCCGGCAAGCACATTCTCGTAAATCGACATGGTGGGGAACGGGTTTGGACGTTGGAAGACCATCCCAATTCGCCGGCGCACCGTCACTGGGTCAACATCTGGTCGGTAAATATCCTCACCGTTAAGTTGCACAACCCCATCGACATGGGCTTTTGGGATGACCTCGTGCATGCGATTCAGTGACCGCAAGAACGTCGATTTTCCGCACCCCGATGGGCCAATCAGAGCGGTGATCGAACGGGGTGCGATCTCCATCGTCACATCACGAACGGCAAGAAACTTGTCGTAGTAGATGTTCAAGTTGTTGACGGCTATCACCGGCTCCACGCTCGTCTCCTCCGAGTGAGTTGTACCGGCAGTCTGTGCCGGCATGTCGATCTCGCTGTTTGCAGTCATTTGAGTCCCTTCGGCTTCAATACGTGCGACATAATTCGCGCAGCCGTGAAGAGAACGGCAACGATCATGACGAGCATCAGTGCTGCGCCCCATGCGCGGGCAATTCCTGTTTCAGGGGGCACTCCAGGCTGCACGTATTCGTAATAGGAAAACACTGGAAGCGTCGTCATTCTGCCACTGAAGGGGTTGAGGTTGATGTCTTGAGCCACGCCTGCGGTCACGAGCAGCGGCGCCGTTTCGCCAATGACACGTGCGACCGCGAGCGTGATACCGGTCAGAATTCCTGCTATCGCAGTGGGAAGAACGACTTTCAGGATCGTCCGCCATTTCGCCACCCCTAGAGCGAGCGAGGCTTCACGGAGCTCGTTCGGTACAAGTCGAAGCATTTCCTCAGATGAGCGCACGACCACCGGCGTCATGAGCAGCGACAAGGCAACCCCGCCCGAGAGGCCAGAGCGCGTACCCGGACCTAAAAACAACTCAAACAGCGCGTAGGCGAACAAGCCAGCAACGATTGACGGAATACCGGTCATCACATCGACCATTCGAGTGACGGCGCCTGCAAGTTTTCCTTTGCCGTATTCGACGAGGTAAATCGCTGTCAACAGCCCGAGGGGCACAGAGATGATCCCAGCGATCGCCGTAATGATCAGCGTGCCCGCCATTGCGTGGAGGGCGCCCCCAACGGCTGCTCCCTCCATTTGAGCCAGCATGTCCTCGGGGGTGATCCGCATACTGCCGGTAAAGAACTTGCGATCGAATCGGGATGCACCCTCAGCAATCACTTTCCAGAACACAGAGATAAGCGGAATTGTCACCGTCGTAAATGCGATGGTCATCACTGTGCGCATTGCTCGATCGGTTGCTTGGCGGCGATCTTCGATCACTCGCGACGCAATGGTGACCAGCAGGAGGTAAAGATGGGCGGCAGCAATGGCCATCCATCCCCATTTGAAACCACCGATCGAGTACACACCAACGACACCGACTGCGATAGAGAACGCACAAATTGCGAACGGAATTGCGCGGTGCATCTTTCCGGTCGTCAATGACGACACTTGACTCTGCGGCGGGCTCATCGTTGCGGTCATCCTGCCGCTCCAGAGAACCCAGAATTTGCAACACGACGCGCAAGCATGTTCACACCAAACGAAAGAAGAAAGAGCACAAGGCCGGTGGCGATCAGACGGTTGACGTCAAGCCCGTATGCCTCAGGGAATTTCAACGCAATATTTGACGCAATGGTGTTTGAATTCTGATTGGTGAGGATGCTCCAGAAATACCCGTCACTCGGCGACAAGATAATGGCCACTGCCATCGTTTCGCCGAGGGCTCGGCCTAAGCCAAGCATGGCGCCACTAATAACCCCAGACCGGCCGTAGGGAATGACAGCTTGACGGATCATCTCCCACTTGGTTGCACCCAGTGCCAACGACGCTTCCTCATGTAAACGAGGAGTCTGCAAAAAAACCTCACGGGAAATTGCAGTGATGATCGGGAGAATCATCATCGCCAGCACCATGCCAGCAGTCAACATCGTGCGGCCACTTGTCGACGCGGTACCGGAAAAGAACGGAATAAAGCTCAGATTGTCGTTCGCCCACGGGTACACGTTCTTCGACAACAGCGGCGCAACGACGGTGATACCCCAAATTCCGAAGACGACGCTCGGTATCGCTGCAAGAAGATCGACCACGTACCCGAGTGTCTGCGCAAGTCGACGTGGCGCGTAGTGGCTGATGAAAAGCGCAACTGCAAATGCGAGAGGTGTAGCGATGAGTAACGCAAGCGTTGCGGCATATACCGTTCCGAAGACGAGCGGCCCAACATATTCGACGAAATTGTCGCTACCCGACATTCCCTCGATGTCACCGAAAATTCCAGACCAGCCGACAACCGTAAGGAAGAACGCAACTCCTGACAGGAGTAGAAGAATGGTTACTGCCGAGGCCTGAGAAAGGCTGGAGAACAACCGATCAGGAACCGAGGTCGGAATCTTTTTTACTTTTTCCTGGGCTACAGGTTGGGACACGAGTGTTGCTACTCCAAAAAGGACGGACGGCCACATACTAAACGACCACCGGGGCGGGGACGACGTCCCCACCCCGGTGTGCTTTAGTGAATTACTCCACCAATAGGGAGGTCAGCTCGCAACGCTGATGGCTGCGATTGACTTCGCAATTTCAGCCTGTACCTCTGGCGAAATTGGAGCCGAGCCAGCAGAGGCTGCTGAAGCTGCTTGACCAACATCTGATCCGACGAACGTCATGAATGCCTTCACCAAATCAACCGTTTCCTGATCCTCGTACTCGAGGCACACGATGTGGTACGAGACAAGTGCGATCGGGTAAGTGTCAGCAGAATCAGGCGTACGGTTTACCTCAATCTTGAAGTCGTACTCGTTACGTCCACCGGTGCGCTCTGATGAATCGACGATGCGACCCGCAGCTTCTGGTGAGAACTCGACGAACGAACCGGCAACTCCAACAGCTGCAGCAGGCAGGTCACCAATCTGTGATGCGTCTGCGTAACCAATTGAGCCTTCACCAGCGGCAACTGCAGCAACAACACCTGCGGTCTGCGGACCACCTTCGCCACCACCTGGGCCGTCAGCATCCCACGCTTCAATAGCGCCATAGGTCCACACGTCTGGAGCAGCTTGACCCATATAGTCGGTGAAGTTCTCGGTTGTGCCTGACTCATCTGCGCGGTGCACAGGGTTGATTGCCAAATCTGGAAGATCAAGACCTGGGTTGTCAGCAGCGATCGCTGGGTCGGTCCAGTTCGTGATCGTGTTGGCAAAAATGCCCGCAATCACGTCGGCTGACAAATTGAGCGTCTCGCCTTCGATTGAAGGGAGATTGTATGGAATCGCAATTGGTGAGATGTAGTGAGGGAGGTTGATGGCGCCAAGGTCGCCTGCACACACTTCTTTCGATGCCTCCCATTCCTCATCTTTGAGTGCGGCGTCAGACCCGGCGAAATCTGAGCCTCCACCGAGGAACTGCTTGCGGCCACCGCCGGAGCCAATCGGGTCATATTCGACAGTTGCGTTCGGAGCTACTGACTGGAATCCAACTTGCCAACCGAGCATTCCGGCCTTCTGAGAGGATGCACCTGCGCCGATCAGCGTTCCCGAGACGGATGCATAATCAATGCCGCCATCGTCTTCGGCTG
>CALCBR010000021.1:0-21605 GCA_937897105.1 uncultured Acidimicrobiaceae bacterium
TTTGATGGCGATATCGCAGGTGCGTTACGACAGCTCGACGCGTTTCGGGTGCTGTGTGCTCACCGCAGTGGCCCATTCGGGGTCAACGGCTGGAACGTTCGCGCCGAACGACTTCTTGAACGAGCAGAAGTTCAAACGCGAGGGCACTACCCAGGTCAGCCGATCATGGTCACAGCAAACGACCCAACGAGGCGACTGTTTAATGGTGACGTTGGGGTGGTAGTGAGAGATGATCGAGGTCTGTGGGTCGCATTTCCCAACTCAGATCTTCCACCGATCGATCCAGTTTCATTGTCAGACCACACAACAGTTCATGCCATGACGATTCATAAGAGTCAAGGGTCTGAGTTTGACCATGTCGTCGTGGTACTCCCGCCTGAGGGTTCCCGACTTGCAACGCGCGAGTTGCTGTACACCGCAGTGACCCGTGCTCGACGACGGGTGACTCTGGTGGGTTCCCGGGCGTCAGTTCTCGCAGCCCTCTCCCGCTCAGAACGACGCGTAAGTGGTCTTCGTCACCGCCTCGAGACGGCGCAGGAGCCTGGCTGATCTTCTTGATCTCAATGCTGGCCAAGATCTCCGCTCAAGATGACGGCGGTTTGGGTGAACGTGGAAGGCCGAGCAGTCGTTCGCCAACAAGATCCCGTTGCACTTCGCTTGAGCCTCCAGCAATGCGCATCCCCGGGGCGTATAAGAACGGTTCCGTATCGTCATTGGTGAGCATTGCATCAGCACCGTGCGTGTCGAGAACAGCGCGGCTGAGTTGAGTTTCAAACTCGGTCATCGCAAGCTTCGAGAGAGGGCCCAGCCGAGGGTTTGTGCCCGATCGGTCGAGTAAACGGCGAAGGGCAAACCCTCGATCGCGAAGCTCGGTTCCCGGGTCATCACCCAATCGATCAAGTCGTCGATCGAGTCGAATTGATGCTGCGCCCACCGCCGCCCGCTCATCAGCAAGAACACTTGTCGCAACCTGCCAACCCGAATGTGCATCGCCGAGTAGACCTTCAGAAGCAACATAGGCACCGTCGAGGAACACTTCGCAGAATTCTGTGTCGCCGGTCATCTGGCGGATCGGACGAACATCGATCTCAGGTTGGTTCATGTCAATGAGCATGAACGAGATGCCTCGTGCCCCCCGAGAGCCCGGGTCAGTGCGGGCAAGAAGTATTCCCCATTGTGAAACTTGCGCAGTGCTTGTCCATATTTTCTGACCGGTGATGCGCCAGCCGTCCCCGTCGGGTTCGGCTTTGGTGCGGAGACTCGACAGGTCTGACCCAGAGCCCGGTTCGGAAAACAACTGGCACCAGATAAGTGACCCATCGATGATGTGGGGGAGGTGGGTATCGACTTGTTCTTGTGTGCCAAATGCTCGTACTGCACCAGCGGTGAGCACATACCCTTGAAAATTGGCATAGGGAGCAAGCCCAGCGTGGGCACATTCTTCGTACCAGATGACCGAGTGTGCCTCAGAGAGTCCTTGGCCATGATGTGATGTGCTCCAGTCGATTCCCGCAAAGCCTGCTTCAGCGATTGCGTGTTGCCACACCTTGGCGTCGTTGATGAGAGCCGGAGGAAGAATGGTGCCGTACTCACGACAGCCAATGCCGGCATCATTCGACGCGCGCAGAAACTGCTGCACTCGTAGCCTGAAATCGCTGAGGTTCAGGTCGTTGATGGCCACACAATGACCGTAGCGTCCTGGGTATGTCAAACCCCATTCCGACAACGCCCCCACCACGCGACCCAGATCGCACGATTGAGTTTTTCTGGGACCCGGTGTGCCCATTTGCGTGGTTGGCATCACGTTGGATCGAAGAGGTCCGCGCCGAGACCGGCCTAACTGTGGACTGGCGATTTATTTCGCTGCGACTGATCAACAAAGACAAGGACTACCCCACCCATTTTCCTCCGGGCTACGAATTTGGCCACACGGCGGGTTTGCGAATGCTTCGGGTCGCTGCCCGTATTCGACACGAACTCGGGAGAGACGCGCTTGATCCTGTCGTGACCGCCTACGGGGAGTCATATTTCGACAAACCGAGGGGATCAGGCATGCGAGATCGACTTTCGACCCCTGATCACCTCGTCGAGGTGCTCACCACGGCTGGCATTGACCTCGACTTCGCAAGCGCAGCTGATGACACCGCATGGGACGAAATGATCGACGCCGAAGGCGAGATGGCCCTGTCTCGCACGGGCCGAGACGTTGGTACGCCAATCATTTCGTTCGGAGAGGACGGTCTTTCATTCTTCGGGCCGGTGATCTCTCGAATTCCACGGGGCTCAGATGCGGTGAAGTTATGGGAGTCGGTGAATACCCTCGCTGCGTTCCCCGGTTTCGCGGAAATGAAACGGTCGCTGCGAGAGACGCCTCAACTGAACATCCTTGGCGGGCTTGTCGAGCAACCAGTGGAAGAAGACTGGGAGGCCGGTCACCGTCGCATGAATGATTAGGCGACTGTCAGCACAGAGGACAAGTTATTGCATGTCGGCGATACCGGTCTGACTACCCTGTAAGGGTGCTGTTCCGAAGAATCATCGTCGTGATTGCGAGCATCACGATGTCGATTGGCATCGTGGCCTTCGCTCTCGGACGTGTGGTGCTCGGAATCGCAGGTTCGGCCGAATCGGTGACAGCAATCGTTGGCGAGGTCACTGACTTGCCTGAGGTGCGAACGGAACTTGTCGATGAAATCGCGAACCAGTTCGCCTCTGATCCGATGATCAGCCAATACGCCGATGATGAGACGGTTCGCTTAGCAGTCGAAACCGTGCTGTCGAGTAATGAATTTGCGGCGTTTAAAGATGACGTGAGCGTTGCTGCGTATGACGTCTTCTTCGAAGGCGCGGAGTCAGCCGAAGTTGACGTCAACAAACTTGCCTCGATCGCCCTCGATCAGCTTGCGGCAGTGACCGAATCGAGCGAACTCGCCGAGATAGCAGAAGAGTTTGGAATTGAAGTTGACGAGGGCCTTATTGAGACGGCCACCGATGAAGTGCTTGATGCGATTGACGAAGGCTCGTTGCTCGAAGGTATTGAACCGATCGTCCTTGAACGCACGGAGAGCGATGTTGATCTCTCAGGTGTCGTCGATTCGGTTCGAATATGGTCGAACATCGGGCTTGCTCTCGCAGTTGTCTCTGCAGCGTTGATGCTCGTGCTGTCACCTGCTGCGTTTCTTCGCAGATTGCTTCCTGTGGGTGTTGCCCTGCTTCTCGCCGGCGTCGTTCTTTTCGGCGTGAGTCGAATCTCTGGTGTTCTGCCTATCGACGGGGTTGCACGCGTTGACATGATTCGCGCCATCGCCGACAGTCTGGTCGGACGCGTAGCCGCACCGGCCTACACGATGCTTATCGCAGGAGCGGTTGTCGTTGGAGTGAGCGTAAGTGCTCGATTCGTGAGCCGTAAACCTTAAGAACCTGCCGCAACAATCGCATCAAACTCGGCTTCGGTGAGTGGTATCACCGAGAGGCGGTTGCCTCGGGCGAGTAGTCGGCACTCCTCGAGCTCGGGCATCGCACGTAACTCGTCGAGAGAAACAAATTTCAGTCGCTTCTTTGGCCCGAGGGTCACCCAGTCCCATCTGGGGTTGTCGGGGGAACTTTTTGGATCGAAATAGTTCGATTCAGGATCAAATTGTGTCGGGTCGGGCTCAGCCTCTTTAACGATTTTGGCGACGCCAGCAGCTCCGGGAGGGGTTGCGTTTGAGTGGTAGAAGATGACGAGATCACCTTTCTTCATTTCACGCATGAAGTTTCGTGCTTGATAATTTCGAACGCCGTCCCATCCTTCGCGCTTCACCTTTATGAGGTCGTCGTAAGAAAATACGTAGGGTTCAGATTTCATCAACCAATGGGCCATGTGACCGACGCTAGTTCTCAGCGGTTACCGTCGTCGCCGTTATGACGATCAAACTCGAACAGGTTCGGATTCCGGAGGAGTTGCCGATTGCGCACTATGCCGACGAACTTGCCGATGCGATTCGAGACCATCAAGTCGTTGTTGTCGCCGGAGAAACTGGATCGGGAAAGAGTACGCAACTCCCAAAACTTTGTCTACGGGCTGGCCGCGGTATGGCCGGCCTCATTGGCCATACCCAGCCTCGTCGGGTAGCTGCGCGCTCGGTTGCTGATCGAATCGCCACCGAGCTTGGGGTGGCGTTGGGTTCGGAGGTCGGGTTCTCGGTGCGGTTTACCGATCAGGTCAACGCAGAGACACAGATTCGGGTGATGACCGATGGCATTTTGCTTGCTGAACTCTCTCGAGATCCTGATCTCAGCCGTTATGACACCATCATTGTCGACGAGGCGCATGAGCGCAGTCTCAACATCGATTTCATCTTGGGGTATTTGCGGCAGTTGTTACACCGGCGTCCTGAACTCCATCTGATCGTGACGTCAGCAACGATCGATACCGACCGCTTCTCCGAGCATTTTGCTGACCACAATGGCAACGCAGCCCCGGTGTTCACCGTTGAGGGGCGGGCCTACCCCGTTGAACTTCGGTACCGTCCGGTTGCTGATGACACCGACCAGGTTGAAGCCATCATCGATGGTGTCACTGAGTTGACCAAAGAGGTCGACGGCGACATCCTCGTTTTTCTCTCAGGAGAACGGGAAATTCACGATACGGCAGACGCACTTCGCCAACTTGAGTTGCCTCGAACAGAGATTTTGCCGTTGTACGCCAGGTTGTCGGCGGCAGAGCAACAGCGGGTGTTCGCTTCTCATCCGGGTCGACGAATCGTGTTGGCGACGAATGTTGCGGAAACATCGATCACCGTGCCTGGGGTGCGGGCTGTCATCGACACCGGCACTGCGCGTATTAGTCGATATTCGCGTCGCCTAAAAGTGCAACGACTTCCAATCGAGGACATCTCACAAGCATCGGCAGCGCAGCGTGCGGGTCGGTGTGGTCGGGTCGCGCCAGGGGTCTGTATCCGTTTATGGGACGAAGGTGACCATGCGGAACGCCCCGAATTCACCGAGCCTGAAATTCTTCGTACCAATCTCGCATCGGTGATCTTGCAGATGACCGATCTCAGATTGGGTGACGTGAGTGATTTCCCGTTCATCGAGCCCCCTGAATCGTCGATGGTTCGTGACGGATACCGGCTACTAAACGAACTTGGTGCTCTCACCGAAGGAGACGATGGGGAGTATCGACTAACTCCGATCGGCAAAAAACTGGCGCGGTTGCCGATTGATCCGCGCAGTGCTCGCATGATTCTTGCTGCGGAGCGGCATGGTTGTGTGCGTGAGGTCTTGGTGATCGCAGCTGCCTTGTCGATTCAAGATGTTCGGGAGCGTCCACGAGAACAGCGAGAACGCGCCGACGAATTACATCGCCGCTTTACCGTTCCTGGGTCTGATCTCATGAGCATTGTTGCGCTCTGGGATTACGTGAAAGAGCAACAGAAAACATTGTCGGGCAACGCGTTCCGGCGGATGTGTCGTGATGAGCATCTCAACTGGCTGCGAGTTCGTGAGTGGCGTGATCTTTACAGTCAACTTCGGCAGGTTGCCGGACAGATCGGTATTCGGCCTGGCACTGATGTCGGCCACCCCGATCGGGTGCATCAGGCTGTGTTGTCTGGTTTGTTGTCGAACATCGGTCGTCGAGACGACCGCCGGCCACAACGCGATCGGCGGACACGAGTCGAATATCAGGGTGCTCGGGGAGCTCGATTTGAGGTTGTTCCCGGGTCTGCGATCGGTCGGACGGGTAGCGAATGGGTAGTCGCCGCTGAAGTCGTTGAAACCGATCGCCTTCGGGCTCGGCGAGTGTCGGCGATTCAGCCTGAATGGATTGAGCCGATCGCGGGCGACCTGGTCACTCGCTCGTACGGGGAACCCGAGTGGAACGCCACATCTGGTCGAGCGGTGATTCCAGAGCGCGTCTCGCTCTACGGGCTTGCAATCGTCGAGGGACGTCGCATCGCACTGTCGGCAGTCGACAAGGTCGCTGCTCGCCACATGTTTATCGAGAACGCGCTCATTGCTGGTGATGTCGATCAGCGTTGGCGTCGCCGCCAACGATTTATCTCTCGCAACCGTGACCGCCTTGAAGAATGGGACCAGTTGGGCGAGCGCAGCAGGCGCGGCTCCCCCGGAGGTGTAGGCGATCTGCGTCGTCTGTATAACGATGTGCTTCCCTCAAACATCACATCGACGAGGCATTTTGATCGATGGTGGCGCGGCCAGCGGTCGACAACACCGCACCTGTTAGATCTACCCCAATCTGAAGTAGCGACACTCCATGACGCCGGCTCACCTGAAGTGTGGGTGGATCGTGACGGCGCCGAGTACATGCTGACCTACCGGCACGACGTAGAGAGCCCCTTTGACGGCGTGACATTACACCTTCCCCTCGTCTCGGTAAATCAGTTCAGTGGAGTGAATCTTGACTGGCACGTGCCGAGTCGTCGGCGCGACCTCGCCGAGGCATTGTTCCGTTCACTACCCAAAGACGTTCGCCGGCGCCTCATTCCCGCTGCCGACACGCTGTCAGCGGCAATGAATGTCATTGGTGAACCCGACGGTCGGCCATTTACTGAAGCCCTAGCGGCCGCGCTCACCGAGGTCTCGGGAGTCAACATTGTCGATCACCAATTTGACCTTGGTCGACTATCACCTGACCTCATCATTCACATCGTGGTGAGTGATGCTGATGGCGAGGTGTATGCATTTGGTGACGACTTGTTAACAATTCGAGACGTCGTGCGTCCCCAAGCCCGCCAGATGTTGGCGTCATCGGCGCCGATCGATGAGCGAAGTGGAATTACCGAGTGGGATCTCGGCACTTTGCCTGACGTCTTGGAGTGGACTGACGGCAACGAGACACTGCGGGCGTATCCGACTTTGCTCGACCGGGGTGACAGCGTTTCGCTTCGCGTCGTCACCGACCACGTGCTTGCCGAGCGACTGTTGCATGAGGGGGTTCGTCGGTTGTTGTTGCTCGCAGCGAGTCCGGCGCGAGGCCCAGTTCGAAGGATGATCGATAATGACCGCCAACTCGGTCTCTCGATGGTCGGGCTTGGGGTTGAAGTATTTCTCGATGATGCGATTACCGCAATCGCTGACCGCATCATCCAACAACATGGCATCAGTAGGTCGCTAACCGAATTCGAAGTGTTGTGCCAGGCGATGCGCACGAAGTCGCCGATGGAGCTCATCGACCTCGTGAATCAAGGTCTTACGATCGTTGACATTGCTCACCAGGTGGTTGAGATGCTCGAACGCTTGCGAGCTCCTGGAGCAGTGAGCATTCGAACTGATGCCCATGATCATCTCGATCGTCTCGTTGGCCCAGGGATGTTGGCAAAGGTCGGAATGGAGCGCGTCGATGACCTCGAGCGCTGGGTGAATGGAATTCGCTACCGGCTTCAACATCTCGCCGGCCGGGTAGAACGCGATCTCGCGGGCATGCGAGAGGTAGCGCCGGTTGAACGTCGCTTCGCTGAGCGGTTAGCGGAGTACCCGAACGGTGCCGAGCCAGACACTCTTCAAGAACTCGGGTTCATGATCGAAGAGCTGCGGGTCGCAGTGTTCGCACAAGAACTTGGAGTTGCGCAGCAGGTCAGCGCGGTTCGCCTTCTTCGCCAACTGGGGTGAAATGCCACCATGGGGAGATGAATCTCTCAACCATGTCGTACCGCGTCGCTGACGGCGTCGCTCATCTTCGTCTCGACCGCCCTGAGGGGGCAAATGCAATGAACGTCGATTTCTCGAAAGATATTCGGGAAGTGATGATTGCGATCGAACACGATCCGACTGTCAAGTCGGTAGCGGTGACAGCCGAAGGCAAGGTGTTCTCCGCAGGTGGCGACCTGAAAGAGTTCGCATCGCTCGGTGACGAACTCCCCGCAATCGCCTCTGGACTTGTCACCGACTACCACGCTGCGACCTATCGCATGAATCGAGTTCCGAAACCGTTCATCGCCGGAGTTCGTGGTGCCGCAGGTGGTGCAGGTCTGTCGTTCATGTGTGCATTTGACCTCGTGGTTGCTGGCGAGTCCGCGAAGTTCACGGTGGGATACACCAAGGCAGCGATGACACCCGACGGAACCTCAACGTATTTCCTTGCCCGACATATCGGGTTGCGCCGAGCGATGGAACTGACGTTGACCAACCGGGTGTTGAGTGCTCAAGAAGCTCTCGATTGGGGGCTCGTCAACATGGTGGTTCCTGATGAAGATGTTGATGCGACTGCGACCTCGCTAGCGGAACGTCTTGCTGCGGGTGCCTCACGATCAATTGGTGTGGCGAAGCGCCTCATCTACGAAGGTTATGAATCATCGCTCGAAGAGGCGGGTGAACGCGAAGCACAAGAGATTGTCAAGTCGATGGCAACCGTTGATGGTCGTGAGGGGATCAACGCATTTGCGTCCCGTCGCGAACCGCAATACCGAGGCGAATGATTCCTTAGGAGAGGCGGGCAACAGTTGCTGTGAATTCGTTGATGGTCGACGCGATGATGGCGCTCACCGAGCGAATCTCGTCGATACGGCCAGCAACTTGACCTGAGAGGGCGATAGCGGACTCCATGTCGCCCCCGAAGTAAAGATCTTTTGCGTTCCCAAACTCACCGAAGACGTTGTGGTCGGCCTGCGAAAGTCGCTCAGAGCGACCGGTTCGCAATGCTCGTAGCGCCGGGGAGAATTGTTCGTTAAGGAAAATGGTGTCGGTTTCCGCTGCGCTGACGATCGCTTGTTTCCAATTGTCGTGCACCGGCGATTCTTTTGCAGCGACCATCTGTGTTCCCATCTGGACACCTTCGGCGCCCAAAGCGAACGCCGCGGCCATTGTCATGCCGTCGCAGATGCCACCGGCAGCAATGATGGGCACATCGACCCGAGACCGAATGAGCGGCAGCAGCACCATGGTGGATACCGGCGTCGGGCTCTTAAATCCGCCACCTTCACCGCCTTCGACGACGAGACCGTCAACTCCGGCATCGACGGCTTTCAGGGCAGCCTGCAACGTGGGAACGACGTGGTAAACGGTCAGACCGGCGGCTTTCAACGTTGCTGTGTATTTCGTCGGTGACCCGGCAGAAGTGGTGACGAATCTGACTCCCTGCTCGATAACAAACTCGGCGATCGCAGGGTCTTTGACAAACGCTTGAGCAATATTGACGCCGAACGGTTCATCGGTGAGATCTCTCATTCGCTTGATCTCTTCTTTCACGGCGTCGAGTTCCCCAGACGAGGTCTCGATGATGCCGCAAGCACCGGCTGCAGAAACCGCCGAAGCGAGTTGGCTTCGTGCGATCCATCCCATTGGTGCTTGCACGATTGGTATCGAAACTCCGAGGTCTCTGGTGACTCGATTTCTCTGGGGGTCGAATGCTGAATGCATTGGTCAGCCTCTCATGGAACCTGCGGCCAGTCCGCGGGATGCGGTAGTACAGATCGAATAGTAGAAGGAGTCGGCGAACTGGGCGATGTCGACAGATTTCAACCGTCGAACTGCTATTGAGGCCGCTCAGGCCGGTCAAACCAGTTACCAGACGGAATCGGCGTGAGATCAAGACCTGTTCCGTAGGCGTAAGCCCAACATCTCGTGCCGTTCTGCGTTGTCACCTCGACTCGGGCGTAGAGGCCATCAACGGTGTCTTCTTCAATATCGAGCTCTCGAAGCGCCTCATCGATGACATCGATTCGAAGGGAGTAGCGACGACCCAGAATGAATGTTGTTGCAAATTCGTCAAATATTGCTGCTGGGTAGTCGAGACCGGTGTCATACAGCAGCCCCGATACAGCGTCAGGCGTGCCTTCTCCAGTGATGTAACGCTCGAGAAGAGGCCACCTGACGTCCCCTGGAAGCAATGTCCCGTAGACAAAGAGTTCGGTAACCATGTTCGTGACCTAACGATCCTGTGCCTGTCGGGCTATCGCAGGTATGAGACCGATCACCGTTGAAGTGCTCGAGGCAATCGCAGATATGGCGTGGGCGACATCGAGTGTACGAATACCCGTGTCGACCACAGATGCGCTTACCGATGTCATCACGGCGAAGTATTGCAGTATCGGCCGGTGAAACCTCCGACTGGTACCGTCGTTTCCTATGACTTCATCTCCGATTGTGCACGCTATTGAGACCGACGGGAGCCGCTATGCAAATCACGTCACGATGGGTTCTCATTCGTTGATCAGTGACGAACCAGAGCGTCTCGGCGGAGAAAACCTCGGACCCAATCCGTTCGACTTGCTGGGCGCCGCTCTCGCAGCATGCACCTCGATGACGATCCGAATGTATGCCGAGCGTAAAGGTTGGGATGTTCAGAACCTCGAGGTCACTGTGGATCATTCACGAGAACGCGGTCACGAGACCTTTACTCGAACCATTTCGTTCAATGGTGCTCACACTGAAGAGGAACGTGAGCGGCTCATCGATGTTTCGCACCGTTGCCCAGTCCACAAGGTGATGGAAGGGTCGGCAACCATCATCACTGAGACGAGCACACCACCAACACAATGACATCGCTGAGCGAGTCGGTATCGGTGCTGTCGGGACGCGACTCCTGGCATACACCTGCGGCTGCTGGCATCCCAGAAATCCGGATGAGCGACGGCCCTGCTGGGGTCAGAGGCACGTCATGGACGGGGCCTCGCTCTGCAGTCTTCCCCTGCGGCAGCGCTCTCGGCGCAACCTTTGACCCGATCCTGATACAGGAGGTTGGCGTTGCGCTTGGCAGCCAGGCTCGGTCGAAGTCAGCGCACGTGTTGCTCGCACCGACGGTGAACCTTCACCGCACCCCGATTGGTGGTCGCAATTTTGAATGTATGAGCGAAGACCCGCTCCTTACCGGCGTACTTGCTCGTGCGTACGTCGAAGGAGTTCAATCTCAAGGCATTGCTTGCTGCATCAAGCATTTCATCGGTAACGACACCGAACATGAGCGCAGCACCATTTCAAGTGAGATCGATGAGCGCACATTGCGAGAGGTCTATTTGCTGCCGTTTGAAATGGCGGTTGAGCGCAATGTTCGAGCAGTGATGACTGCGTACAACAAACTCAACGGAACGTTTTGCGCCGACCATGAATGGCTTATCACCACAGTGTTGCGTAACGAATGGGGATTCGACGGTGTGGTTATTTCAGACTGGTTTGGTCTGCACTCGACCGCTGAGGCCATGAATGCAGGCCTTGATATTGAGATGCCTGGGCCGACACGTCACCGGGGAGTCTTACTCGAATCAGCCGTGAATGACGGTGCAGTCGACTCTGCGACAATCGAGGCGTCAGTTGCTCGGGTGCGAGCACTTGCAGAGTGGGCGCAGGCGTCAAAGAGCGATGGGTCGGAGCGGACCGACGACGATGCGTTGACCCGAGATGTCCAATATCGAACAGCCGTTGGGTCGACCGTATTGCTCACAAATGACAACGACCAACTTCCATGGCCAGCACAGTCGGTTGACCGGATTGCACTCATCGGGCCGTACGCGTCGACGGGACGACCCCAAGGTGGCGGCAGTGCCAAGGTTCGACCGTCGTGGGTTGCGTCGCTCCTTGAGTCATTGAATAGCCGGGATCATCGGGTTGATTGGGCACAGGGTTGTTCGATTAGTCGCTTCCATCCGTCGGTGCGTGGTGAATTCACTCTTGACGTTGTTGACGAGCATGGTGTGTCGGTGTCATTGACGAAGACGTCGCTCGATGCGTTTTGGCAAGATGGCCCCACCGACGAGATGTCGATGACATTTGGTGCGACGATGAGCGGCACATTTACTCCCAAGACCTCGGGTCAATGGTCGCTTGGATGTCGCTCGGTCGGTGAATGCCGTATTGCAATCGATGGCAAAGAGGTGCTGGCGATTTCCACGGGAGACGCAGGCGGGAGCATGTTTGGGCACGGGTCGCCCGAACGATCTGTTGATATTGAACTCGTTGCCGGGCGAAGCGTGGAGATCACTATCGATTACCCGATTGACGATCACCCGGGAATTCGCGGGTTCATGGTCGGGCTCCAGGAGCCGCAGCACACCGATCTTTTCGCAGAGGCAGTTGAGCTCGCCGCCGCATCTGATCGAGCGCTCGTCGTCGTTGGCACCGACGACGACTGGGAGACCGAAAGCGAAGATCGCACGACGATGCAACTGCCTGGTCGTCAAGATGACCTCATCTCCGCTATTGCCGCGGTCAATCCGAACACTGTTGTTGTGGTCAATGCTGGCTCGCCTGTCACCATGCCGTGGCGTGATGAGGTCGCAGCGATCTTGTACATCTGGTTCCCGGGTGGAGCTCTCGGCGATGCATTGTGTGACGTGGTGTTTGGTGAGACCGACCCTGGCGGCCGGCTTCCGTTGACCTTTCCCGTGTCACTGAGCGACACTCCGGCTGCACCGCACTACCCGGGTGTTGATGGTGTCATGCGTTACGGCGAGGGCCGACAGATCGGACACCGGTGGTATCGAGCGACATCCACTCCACCTCAGTTTTGGTTTGGTCACGGACTTTCCTACACCTCATTCGAGGTTGGTGACGTATCGGTGACAGGTGATCTTCGCGATGGCGTGACGGTCGCAATGTCAATTACGAATGTCGGGAGTCGCGTCGGAGTTCACGTCGCGCAACTCTTTACATCGTTCGACGGAGACCACCCGGAGATGTCAGACGATGTGCGCTTTGTTGGCTCGATCAAGGTTGAGCTTGCTCCACATGAGACTCGCCGGGTTTCGATCGAACTTGATGCGCGTCGGTTCTCATCATGGCTATTTGACCGATGGGAAATCCCGCACGGTGATCACGTCATCGAACTTGGGCGCTCAGCTGGCGACGTCGTCGAGATCGGGCGTCTCACCATTTGATGATGCTTGCGTTCGAACACGAACTGCATTGATTTCGGCTGCGAACAGTGTGATCGCAGCATGAAATGAAATCCATGCAGTGAGTGCAAGAACTGATGCAAACGTTCCGTAGACGCCCTGCGCTCCCGAAAGCAATCGGGCGACGATTGAAGTGCCCGCAAATTGCAAGAGTGTGAAACCGAACCCTGCGAGGACGGCTCCTGCACGAACCATGTTCCATGTCGCTGGGGCGGCGGTGAGATACCGGAACATCGTCCCGATGATTGCAGTGTTCACCGCAACCGTGCCGAGGGCGATCAGCGATTGGCTGATGAAGCCGATTTCGGCGTAACCCGCGATGCTCGTGAGAACAACGGTTCCGACCTGCCCAGCTGCGATAACGAGAAGTCCGACGAGTCCGTGGACTCGCCGAATGACGAGGTTGTGTCGATCATCGAGAGGAACTTCCCATATGTCATCGAGGGCGTTCTGAAGCGCAACGAATGCTCGTGTTGCGCCCCAAAGAGCACCGACAACGCCGATGGCGATTGCGAGCGAACTGCCGGTAAGTCCGCCAGTTTCGACGAGAACCTCGCTGCCAATCACCGGAATTTGAGCGACCGCAGTATCGACGATGTCTTCTCGAAGTGACGGATTGTTGTCGAGCACGAAGCCGAGCACCGTCGTTGCGAGGAGAAGCGCAGGAAACAAAGTAAGGAAGCCGTAGTAGGCGATGAGGGCTGCTGCGTTCGCTGATCGATGTTGCTGGTAGCCGTGGGCACTGCTCACGAAAAGGTCGCCGAGCGGGTGTTGACGAAGACGGCGAATCGAGCGTAGTTCGGTCCAATGTGGAAGTCCCAGCATCACAGCGTCCAATCGATCGGCTGGAGACCTGCTTGGGTGAGAGCTTCATTTGAGCGAGAAAACGGTCTCGAACCGAAAAACCCGTTGTGTGCAGAAAGGGGTGAAGGGTGTGCTGACTCAATCACGGTGTGCCGGTCGGTGTCGATCATGTTGCGTTTCTTTCGAGCCGATGCACCCCAGAGTATGAACACCACGGGAGACGGTTTGTTTGCAACGACTTCGATCACACGGTCGGTGAACCGTTCCCAGCCTTTTCCTTGATGCGATGCGGCTTGATGCGCTCGAACCGTCAGCGTGGTGTTCAGCAGTAAGACACCGTTCGATGCCCACCGCTCGAGCGAGCCGTGACTGGGAATGTTGACGTCGACATCGTCGGAGAGCTCTTGGTGGATGTTTCGAAGCGAAGGAGGTTTTGGCACACCGTGTCGTACAGAGAAGCACAGACCATGGGCTTGTCGTGGCCCGTGGTAGGGGTCCTGCCCAAGAATGACGACGCGGGTATCAGCGAACGAGGTCAGGTGCAGAGCGGCAAATACTTCAGGCTGCGGAGGGTAGACCTCATGCTGCGAACGTTCGTGTTTCACGAACGTCATCAGGTCTGACCAATAAGGCTCGTCGAATTGGTCTCGGAGCAACGGATTCCAGTCGGTTGTCATGTCTGAGGTACATCGTACGGCGACGACGTAGCATGCGGGAATGAGTGAAATCGGAGGCGTAAGCGATCTCTTTCAGGGCGTTGCCCGCGCTCCGCTTGTTTCAGGAGTCACTCCGTTAGAACGTGGGCCCGTTCTCGACTCTGGCGCCCAGCTGTGGGTCAAGCGTGACGACCTCACCGGTCTCGGAGTGGGAGGTAACAAAGTTCGGAAACTCGAGTTTCTATGTGGGGCTGCCGAAGCCGAGAACGCGCGCGCTCTTGTCACTGTTGGTGCTGGTCAATCGAATCATTGCCGCATGACGGCCGCCGCTGGGGCGTTGCTAGGACTCGATGTTCACCTCGTGCTGTCAGGTGAGCGACCCGAACGTTTAGAAGGAAATCAGTTGCTTGACGTGTTGTTCGGAGCGCAACTGCATTTCACGGGAGAGCCCGACCACCACTGGGGTGCCTTGGAGATCGTTCGGGAGTCGGTTACCGATGCTCTCGTCGCTGATGGGATGCGACCGTATTCAATTCCGATTGGCGGATCGACCGCTGTCGGTGCTCTTGGTTATGTCGCTGGATATCTGGAGTTGTCCCAACAACTCTTGGCCGAGGGAGTTGACGTGTCCGCCGTGGTGCATACCTCGTCGAGCGGTGGCACCCACGCCGGCCTTGTTGCCGGTCAGGCAGTGTGCAGGGCGGTCGGTATGCCGGCGCCGTCGGTCATCGCAATCGGGGTGGCCAAAGGTGTGGTGATCGGGTCACCAGATGTGACCACTCTTGCAAACGAGGCCTTGTCACTCCTTCCGAATTGTCCCAGCGGGGCAGTCGTTGAGGAAGCAGACGTCGTTGTCGATGGCAACTGGCTAGGGGACGACTATGCAGTTCCAACACCTGCTGCCGACGATGCGATTCGTTGGGCTGCTCGACGTGGTGGTTGGGTGCTCGATCGGGTCTACTCAGGTAAGGGTCTGTCGGGTGTGCTCGGCCGTGACGCCGCTGGAGAGTGGGCCGCTGGAGATGAGGTCGTATTTATCCATACGGGGGGCGTCCCGAGTGTGTTCGCTGCTGATGGAGTTCCTGAACTCTGATGAGTGCGACCCTCACCTCCGATGCCGCAGATGCCTCCGCTGAGTCGTCACTCATTTGTGCCGTTGACATCGGCGGGTCGAAATTTGAGGCGGGCCTTGTCACATTGAAGGGTGAGCTTGTCGATCGTGCCCGTGTTGAGGTTGATCCTGACGTCGGGCCGCAGTCACATTTTGCTGCTCTCGCAGGAATTGTCACCGAGCAGATGGACCGGGCATCTAGCCACCACGGCAAAATTGTCCGCGCGATCGGCATCGGATGTGCAGGGCCGATTGAACGAAATTGCGAGTCGGTGTCGCCGGTGAATATTGCGTCATGGAACGAATTTCCGCTGCGCCAATTTCTCGCAGATCTCACTCGACTGCCGGTCTACGGTGATCTTGACGCGAAAGCGCTTGCGCTGGCTGAGGGGTGGCTTGGTGCAGCGCAAGGGGTTCGAAATTTCTGCGCGATGACGGTGTCAACCGGAATTGGCGGGGGCATTTTTGTTGATGGTGATCTGCTTGACGGCGACAGTGGAAACGCAGGCCACGTCGGTCATCTCATCGTTGAACCTGGCGGTCGACGATGTGGATGCGGTGCACGCGGGTGTCTTGAGGCAGAGGCCTCAGGGCTCGCAATTGAGGCAATCACCGGTAGGCCTCCGTCGGAGCCGACTTATGACATCATGCAACGAACGGGTCGGTATGTCGGTCGCGGAGCAGCGATGATCTGCAACGCGCTCGATCTCGATCTTGTCCTAGTAGGCGGAGCCGTCGCTCTCGGTTTCGGTGCGACGTTCTTTAATGCGGCACAGCTTGAGCTCGACGATTACGTGCATCGTCCTCATGGGCATATGCCGAGAATTTCTTCTACCCGTCTCGCTGATCGTGGCCCATTAATCGGGGCGGGTGCGGTTGCGATTCGGTCGGCTCGTCGCGCTGCAATGCGCTGACAGCTCGCAGTCAGACCGTTCAGACCCAGATCACTTTGTCAACGATCGTCTGCGTGAGAGGTCGCTGCAGGTCGATGGTGTCACCAATGGCTGGTGGAGCGGTGTGTTGAGGAATGAACAGCATGGTGGTGTGCATATGTGGGGGTTCGAACATGTCGATGCGCTGCCGATTGAAGTGGAATGGACTTCTCCCATCGGCAAGTGGGTGCACTCCGTGGGCGCTTCCTGCTCCCACCATTACAAGGTGACCTTCTTCGATGACGTCAGTTTGTCGATATCCGGCGTATTCGCCGGCTCGGATAGGTCGAAGATCAATGACATCTGTCGAGAGGTGCAGTGCTTCGCGGTCACCGTGCCACAGGGTGGTGCCAGCCCGGAGAAGGTATGTCCGAGAATCGGGCAGACGTGCGATAAGCGATGGATCGATGTGACTGAGCCAGGCAGGTATCGAGGTCGCGATGGGGTCTAGGAGTGCAGTGACTTCAGCAACTCGTTCATCGTCTGTCGCAATGAGTGGAAGGTGAATCGCTACTCCTGCGACGTCGAGTCCGCTGTCGAGTGCGTGCTGGACGAGCGACGATGGCCCCCCGTAGCGGTGCATTGATGATGCAAGTTTGATGATGACTCGTTGGGAAGAACCGACGAGAGGCGTGATGTGCGCTTCGTTGCTGACGGTAAGGATCGCTGAGGGTGTTGGCCCGGCCAATGTTGGTGTGAGGACCACGGGTGTGAGCGAGTCAGGTATCCCGTCGAGTTCATGGATGGTTCCCACACAGATAGTTGCTGACTCTTCGGCAGCAATCTTGGCAAGGGCGTGCCGGCCGAAGCCGTAGCCGTTTCCTTTGACGACCGGAACTGGTGTCGCAACGGCACGAATCTGCTCAAGGGTGCGATGCAGATGTGCCGACCATCTCGTGCGGTCGACGGTGAGCGAGACCGTCATAGTTAAAAGGTTACGGGGTAGGGCTCGCTGGTTGTGGTCGGCTGCGGCGAAGCACGGGAATGACGGGTCCGAATCGTCGATGTTTGACAACGCCTGACCAGATGCCAACCCCGTGGGCAATGTCGTCGGCGACAACCATCGGCGTGACTGCGAACATCGCTGAGGCGGTAAGGAGGCGCAGGGCGCTGCGAGAGATCGGACAGAGCATGATGAGCAGTGGCCACCACACGCGCCGAATTGCGCGCCCAAGAGCGGTTGCGGTTGCCTGAGTTCCACCCATGACAATCGTTCGAGCTTCACTATTGGTGAGGTCGGGGGCTCTCTGTCGGAGTTGCTGAGATGCGGCACTGATGATTCCGAGGCCGACTGTCATCCCGACAGAAGGGCGTTTCGTTGCGATCATGGCGGCGATCACGGCAAGGCTCCATGGAGAGGTGACGAGCGGGGAGAGTTGCTCATCACCGTGACGCTCAGCAAGGGCTGCTGACGAGTAGCCGTACCCGACGCGTTGGTTCCACCATTCACCAAACGACGCTCGTGGTTCGTGTTGAACCTCAACAGAGGGGTCGTACCGAACCGTCCCTCCCGCATCATGGAGCCGCCACACAAGGTCGACATCTTCGCCGGTTCGCAAGTCTTCGTCGAACCCACCAATCGCTCGCACGGCCTCCGTGCGACAGATCAACGCGGCTGCGGGCACATAACTCACACGCGTACCGGGTCGAACGACGGCGGGCCGGGGACCGAGATCGAGGGCACCGTTGTGGTGCTCGTGATAACCAATGACTCCCCGCTGGGGTCGACTCCGCACTCGAGGCGCAACTGCGACAACCTCCGGATCATCAAAATGTGACAGCAGGGCGGTCAGCCATGTGCTGTCGAGACCGACATCAATATCAGCGTCGACGAATGCAACGAACTCTGTGGTGACGGAGGTGAGGGCGACGTTTCGGGCTGTCGCGGGTCCGCAATTGCGATCGAGCCTGATCGTTGCATCATGCACCGGTGGTGTCGAGCCGTCGTCGACGACGATGATGTGGAGGCCGTCTTCAGCAGGGTGTTCATGAAGTCGCTGCCCGAATACCGGTGTGACGACAGTGACGTTGTCTGCGGGGTCGGCTGTAGAGGGTTCAGGTCGTGGGTGAAGTTGATTGAGGTTGAGCATTCGGCGAACGAGCGCCGAGTATTCAACATCGCCTCCCGAGATGATCTTGTTGATCGTTGTTTCGCCACGACGTGACAACTTGAGGATGCTCGGTGGTGAGCCTCCGACCACCCGCCCTGGCGTGAGGTGCGTCGTTGTGTCGAGGGAGAATTTCAAGGTTCGTCTCGCCTAATGGCAGCAACGAGGTCGGTTGTCCACTTCGTTAACCACTCTTCGCCTTCAGCGGCGGTCGCACCGTGTGGATCTCCGAGAACACCCGTTGGGGAAAGTTCTTGCACCCCGTGTTCCGCAAGTGCTGCATACGAAGGGGTCGGGCCCGTTGCCATTGACGCAGTGTCGACTTGGTCAGGGTCGATCAGCAGCATCACCGAGGTTTCAATTCGGCCGGCATGGAGATCGGTATTCGAACCCGTTGGCCACCAGTCGAGAGCTGGACGTCCCTCGGCCGCAAGCACCTTGCAGGCTGCGGTAATTGCACCAACGTTTCCGCCGTGGCCGTTGACGAGAACGATACGACGTGCCCAATCAGCCGAGCGACAGAGCTCGATAACACTGAGAGTGACCGCTTCATTTCCGATCGACAGTGTTCCCGGAAACCCTTGGTGCTCTCCTGATGCCGAGATCGTGATCGGCGGTGCAACCAGACAGTTGTCGATGTGAGCAGCGGCGCGGTGAGCGATCTCCAGAGCGATCTGGGTATCGGTATCGAGTGGCAGATGAGGGCCGTGCTGTTCACATGATCCGATGGGAATAAGCAGGGTGACCGCCTCATCGAGTTCTTTCCACCGCGCGGCGCCAAGTGAATGGGGGCGCAATCGCGATGTCATCCTTCCATCATGACGCATTGCTGAAGTCCACAAAGAAGGCCAGAAATCTGAGAAACTGTTTCTGTGAGCGACATCGAGATGACAAACGACACCGAAACCGACGTGGCCTGGCTCTCAGAAGAAGACATGGCTGTGACTCGGTCTCGTATGCCGATTGTGTATGTCGATGCGGTGCCGGTCAGAGTTGATTCGAACGGCAACGTCACCGAGGTTGGCATGTTGTTGCGGGTTGCTCCAGACGGAAACATTTCTCGTACGTTTATCTCAGGAAGGGTGCTGTATGGCGAAAGGGTGCGAGATGCGCTCTTACGGCACTGTGAAAAAGACCTCGGCCCCCTCGCTCTTCCCCGTCTCCCCGTGTCGCCGGCTCCGTTCACCGTTGCTGAGTATTTCCCTGACCCGGATATCAGCGGCTTTTACGACCCACGCCAACACGCAGTGAGCCTTGCTTACGTCGTGCCAGTTGACGGTGAGTGCCAGCCAACTCAAAAAGCACTTGATCTGTCATGGTTTTCGCCGCAGGAAGCGGTTTCAGATGCGGTCCGTCAACAGATGACAAGTGGGCATGACCGTCTCATCCGGCTTGCGTTGGCGCACGTCGGCCAACTGCCCTGACGCGCGAAATCCGCGTTGCAGAGATAACGCACATCTACTATTTCGTTTGTGATTGAAGCGTCCGCGATCCGCCGTAGTGCAAGCGCGATGCGGACTGCGCTGGTTGGACAGCAAACGATTTGTTTCTCATCACGCAAACTTTCTGGGCCCGCTCCAGGGGTTGGTCGCGTGATTGAACGCGTTGAACGCGACGGCCGTGAGTTTGAGTTCACCTGGGATGACGGCCTCGTGTTGCACACGAACCTTCGACGTTCAGGGTCGTGGGATCTGTATCGCGTTGGTGACCGCTGGCGGCGTAAGCACTCTGACGCAGCAGCGCTGATCGAGTCAGAGGATTGGGTCGCAGTGTGTTTTGACGCCGCTGAGGTTGAGACCTATCGAAAAGAGCCCATCGATCGACACCCATCCCGGGGTCGAGTTGGGCCTGACCTTTCTGATCCCGACGTCGATCGAGAAATCGTCGTTGAAGCAATTCTTCATCACTCAGATCCGTCGACGCGAATTCGTGAAGCATTGCTCGATCCGCGCGTCGTTCGAGGTCTCGGCAACGTGTACGCGGCGGAGGCGCTCTGGGCAACACGTTTGAGCCCGTGGGCACGCGTCGGCGATATCGCGCGATCAGATCTCATCATGCTCGTGAACTACGCATCGCGAATTTTGAACGAACACCTCAACGCTCTGGGCGACGACGGATTCGTCAATCTCGTGCCGTTCGAGGTGTACGGAAGAAACGGCCACGTGTGCAACCGGTGTGGTGATTCGATCGAAGTGACGAATACGCCACCAGATAACCGCCCGTTGTATTGGTGTCCGAAATGCCAGACCCGTCTTGATTGGCGACTGCTCGATGACACGCCCCCGGGTGGAGCGCAACCGTCTTAATGGGCTTCGGGCACTCGACCGAGTACCCGGTCGACATCGATGATGATTGCAACTCGGTCGTCGCGTTCAGCCGGTTGCCGGTAGCGACGTGCGTAGCGCTCTTCGGCAACGCGTATCTCTTCTTGGTCTCGAGAGACTCGTACCGTTCCTTCGAATGACAGCCATCGTGGACCATCGACTTGGCTCACCACGGCACGGCCGTTGCGGTCGGCGTTCACCACCTTCTGAGAGCCGTCAACCGCAATAATCATTGCTGTTGCGGTCGGCATGTCGTAGCTGAATCCGACGGGAACCACATGGGGTGAACCGTCGGCCCGCAACGTGGTGAGGGTCGCTAAGACGTAGTCACGAAGAAATGCCTGAGCATCATCTGATAACTGGTGTGGATCGAGAGCCATGGTCGTCGCTACTGGGTTGAGATCGCTTCGAGAACATCGAGGCGAGCGGCGCGACGGGCAGGGAACCATGCAGCGATGACTCCAAGTAGGCCGCCTACCACCACGTAGACAATCAGCTGTCCCCATGGGATTCCAAGTTTGCTGACGAATGAGTCAGGAATCGCAATCACCGCTGCCCACCCGAGGAGCAAGCCCAGTAGAACACCGAGCAAGGCCCCAAAAAGGCTGATGATGGCTGCCTCCCATCGCACGCTTGATTGCAACTGGCGTCGGGTCATACCGACGGCTCGAAGCAGACCGATTTCGCGGGTTCGTTCAAGCACTGCAAGCACCATGGTGTTCACAATTCCAAAGAATGCGACGACGAGACAGAGCACGAGAAGAGCGGTGATGACGATCTGAAGCTGGGCGATCTGCCCTTCGGCTTCCTCTTGGAACTCGGTGTTGTCTTGCACACTCA
>CALCBR010000022.1:0-12168 GCA_937897105.1 uncultured Acidimicrobiaceae bacterium
AGCGGTCTTCACGACCGAGAGTGCCTCGATCTTGGCCTGGGCCGGGTCGTATACACCGCAGTAAAGGTCGCAGTGGGCGTGGGCTGGTGTGGCCGAGGCGAACAGTCGTCCGAGCATGTTGGTCTCCTTGGAGGGTCTGGTATGCACCGTTATTGATGCCATTGACACCTTCGAGACTAGCCTTCGCGCCATGGCGACGCATCCCCGACGGCGAAAGATCGCCCCGGTAAAACGCTTTATCGTTGAGGACCGTTCGATGGAGCCGACGTTGCAACCCGGTCAGGGGCTCATCGCCATCCGATCACGACAATTGCGCCGCAATCAATTGCGGGTGGTCGAACACCCTGAGCGCCCCGGATTTTGGATCGTCAAGCGCCTCGGCGACCACGTTGATCAGTTTCGATGGATGTTGCTCGCCGACAATTCTTCAGAGGGCCAAGATTCGCGTCATTTTGGGCCGGTTGATATGAAAGATTCCTGGCGCATCGTCGTGAAGATTCCGCAACGGTGGATGTAACAGCACTGCAGTCGACCTCTGTACTCTGACCTTATGGAACTCGTTGCGGCACTGTTCGTCGAAAATTTTGAGATGCGGTCGGCTCCGGGCCCATCTACCCGTCTTGACATCACCGGAGCGATGTTTTCGCAGGCTTCGACCGAACCTGTGCCAACTACTGTGTCGCCGCACCTTGTGGCGTTGATCCATTGCCCCGCAGATGAATCGGGGCAGGGAGTGTTTGAGGTGACGTTTTTCGACCATCGCAAATCTGAAATCGATGAAGAAGAACCTCTTGCAAGAAACGTAAGCCCCTTCACCGTTGAGCCCGGAAAGTTCACCTACCGTCTCGTTCGCGCTGAGTTGCCATTCGAGGAGTACTCAACGGTCTTTGCGCACTGTCGAGTTGGACATGGACCGCTCACCATTGTTCCGTTCACCCTTTTGCCACCAGCGGAATAGAAAGTTCTCTGCGAATCCCAGCCGCTCAGGCGAGGGAAGGTACAGTCGCCAGTGTGTCGACTCTCAGTTCTCTGACGCCTGAACAAGACCAACTCGCAATCTCGGTGATTCGAGGTATTGCAATGGATGGTCCGCTAGCAGCAAATAGTGGCCATCAGGGAACCGCCATGGCCCTCGCACCACTTGCCCACCTGCTGTACAGCCGCGTCATGCGCTATGACCCAGCTGATCCCAACTGGGTTGATCGCGATCGCTTCATTCTCTCTGCAGGCCACGCGTCGATCTTGCAATACGCCATGCTCCACCTCAGCGGCACCTCGCTGTCGGCCGATGATCTTCGTGCGTTCCGTCAATGGGGGTCAGCGACACCTGGCCACCCAGAGGCAGGCCATACACCTGGCGTTGAAGTCACGACGGGACCGCTCGGCCAAGGCTTTGCAAATGCGGTTGGTATGGCGATGTCGGAACGACTTCTTCGTGAACAGTTTGGCGCTGATGCGATCAACCATCACACGTGGGTGATCGCAGGCGACGGGTGTTTGATGGAAGGTGTCAGTCACGAGGCGGCGTCTCTTGCTGGACACCTCGGGCTTGATCGTCTCGTATGCGTGTTTGATGACAATCGCATCACCATTGACGGCGACACTGACCTTGCGGCAAGTGATGATGTTGCTGCCCGTTTCCGAGCGTACGGATGGGATGTCGCCGAGCTCGGCGAAATTGGCGAAGACCTTGATGCGTTAGAAACCGCACTCGAGACTGCTCGCACCCCTAACGGGAAACCCCGTCTGTTGGTGTTGCGCACCCACATTGGGTTTCCGTCACCAGATCACACCGATTCGCATGCTGCGCACGGTCTTGCCTTTTCGGCTGAGGACGTCACTCGAACGAAGGCGGTCATGGGAATCCCCGATGAGCCGTTCTACCTTCCGGCAGATCTCATCGAGTCGTACCGCGAGGTGACAGCTTCGGCGGGTGCTCATGCACGTTCAGAGTGGGAATCAACATCTCACGACGCTCGGCAACGCAGTGAATGGAATGCGTGCTTCGGTGTGACACCGCCAAACCTTGCTGACGTGTTGCCCTCGTGGGATCTCGGATCGAAGGTGGCGACGCGTAAAGCGATCCAAGCGGCGCTCGATGCAACTTCTGAACTTCTGCCTGGGCTTGTGTCAGGTTCGGCAGATCTCACCGGCAACACCGGCACAAAAGTAGCCTCCTTTTCTGGCCAGTCTGTGCAGAACCTCGATGGCCGACAGATGTACTACGGCATTCGCGAACATGGCATGGGCTCCGCAATGGTTGGCATGGCACTTCATGGTGGCGTGCTCCCTGTAGGCGGAACATTCTTTGTGTTTGTTGACTACATGCGCCCACCGGTCCGTCTCGCAGCGCTCTCGGGTGCACGGGTGGTGTTCGTCTTCACCCACGATTCGGTGGCTGTAGGCGAGGACGGGCCCACACACCAACCAGTAGAACAGCTTGCCGGTCTGCGGGCGATGCCCGACCTGCATGTGGTGCGCCCAGCTGATGCGAACGAAACCTCTCGCGCTTGGGAAGACGCAGTGGCCCATGATGGCCCAACCGCAATGATTTTGAGTCGTCAAGACGTGCGGGTGGTGACTGATGGCTCCGCGATCACCGCTGGAGCGGGTGTGGTTGGCGACGAAACGAGCGACCCAGATGTCATTTTGATTGGAACCGGATCAGAGGTCTCGCTGTGCGTCGACGCAGCGGACACTCTCAGAGCATCGGGAACGTCTGTGCGGGTGGTCTCAATGCCGAGTTGGGATCGTTTCCGTTCACAACCTGTTTCAGTGCGCGATTCGATCCTCACCCCTGGTGTGCCCACCGTGTCGGTAGAGGCAGGTTCAACATTTGGGTGGCATGAGTGGAGCGATCGCCAGGTCGGCATTGATCGTTTCGGTGCAAGCGCCCCAGGCGGTGTTGCGCTAGACCGCCTTGGCATCAACGTTGATGCGATCATTACAACAGTGAATGAGATGTTGGGGGGCGGGGCCTGATGGCTGATCTCACCGCCCTCTTCAACGAGTTCGGACAAAGCATTTGGCTCGACAATCTCAGCCGAGCACATCTCAACGATGGTTCACTCAATGCGCGAATCGCGCAAGGTGTCCGTGGTCTTACATCGAATCCGACCATTTTCGCGAAGGCAATACAGGGTTCCGCTGACTACGACGAGCAATTCGGTGCCTTAATGGCCGCCGACGTCGCTCCAGTCGATGCGTATTGGCACATGGTGATTGATGACATTCAGGCGGCCTGCGATGCCTTTGCGCCCTTTTATGAATCATCAGATGCGGTCGATGGTTATGTGTCGGTCGAAGTCACCCCAGAGTTGTCACGCAATACGAGCGGAACACTGTCGGCGGCACGTGAACTGCATGAGCGCGTTGATCGTGCCAATGTCATGATCAAAATTCCGGCGACTGTCGAAGGACTTCCTGCAATTCAGTCAATGATTGCCGAAGGTCGCAGTGTGAATGTCACCCTTATCTTCAGCCCCGAGCGCCATCAGGCGGTGATGGAGGCCTACATCTCCGGCCTGGAGCAGCTTGCGACCAACCCAGATGCTGATCTCTCACGGGTTGCGAGCGTGGCGAGTTTCTTCATTAGCCGCGTCGATACCGAGGTCGACGATCGGCTTGGTGATAGCGGTCATGAACTCCGTGGTACGGCGGCAATTGCGCAGGGTCGCCTCGCCTACGCCAACTTCCTAAATGCGTTTTCTGGGCCACGTTGGGAGGCGCTTGCTGCTCGTGGCGCCCGGGTGCAACGACCTCTATGGGCATCGACCGGCACGAAGAATCCGGCGTACTCTGATGTCCTTTATGTTGACGAGCTCATCGGGCCAGACACGGTGAATACCGTCCCTGAAGCGACGCTCGATGCGTTTTTAGACCACGGTTCGAGTGCGCGAACGATTGACCGTGATATCGCTGAGACGTCAGCAATACTCGATCGACTGTCTGAGGCCAATATTGATCTCGATGATGTTGCGGAGAAACTTGAGCGTGAAGGGCTCGCATCGTTCGCAGCAAGTTTTGATGAGGTCATTGAAGCGCTTGTTGCGAAAGCCAATTAGGCCCGACGCCCGAGCGTGCGCTGTTTAGTCGCCTGACAGAGATTCCAGTACGTACGCGGCTTTCTCCACTGATCGCCGTGCTTGGGCAAGTCGTTTGTCGGCAACCGGTCGCTCAGATCCTGATTCTGCAGCCTCTCGAAGCACTGACAGCGCAAGGTCATCGAGTTGTTCAGCAATATCTCGAAGTCGCTCGGCAATTGTTTCTGCCTGTGCCCGATCGGCGTTCGAAAGACCGTCGTTTTCCGCCATTGTCAGATGTTACGGCCTTAACCCCAGGTCCACGAGGCCGTCATGTTGGGCGACGCCCAATATTCGAGGCGTCGTGCGGCCTCTTCATCGATGCCGCCAGTCGAGGCTGATGCGATCAGCTTCATGACGGTTGCAGCAAGGTTTCGCATTTCCACAACGACGTCAAGGCTGTCGGATTCCCAGTCGACAGCACCGTAACCCGCTACGAATGCGGTGAAGGCGTCGGCATTTCCTTGCCATGGCCGCCTTGACCATGCCCTAAGTGGAACGTGATCCCACAGCGGTGATGCGGTCGAGAGTAGATCCCAATCGATGAGCACTGGGCCGTCCTCGCTCATCAAGATATTTCCCGGGTGAATATCGCCGTGGGTGAGCACGTTCGAGGTTGTCTCAACAATGTCGGTCCACTCGGCACCGCGTTCGGCGGCCTCACGCAGCACTGAAAGTTGTTGTGAAGGCACAAGCGCTGTTGCTTCAAGGCGCGTCAACATGGCGTCAAAATTCCACCACGGTAGATGTGTTGGAGTCGCAACGGGGTAACCCGCAGGGATATCCGATGGTGCGATGTCAGTATGGAGACGACGAACAATTCGCCCGACTTCGCGCCAATCGATAGCCATGCCAGTTTCTGGGACATTTTCATAGGCGATGACACCAAGGCCGGTCTCGTCTTGTTGCCAGGTTGCGATGACAACTGGGACTCGAAACCCTGCGTTCCTCAACATTGTTGCAAGGTGTTTCGCTGCACTTGGGTCACTCGTGAAGTGACCTACTCGCAACACGCTGTCGTTGGCCCGAAAGGTTGAACACATCGATTCTCGTATCGGGGTGAGGTCTCTCGCACCAAGTTCTTTTGCACATTGTTGGGCGCGCGTCTGCGCCTGCACTCGGTCAACGACCGGTTGAGAAACGAATGGCGTTCGAAGCGGACGTTCAGCCACTAGTTGACGCGTCTGCGCGGTCTCGGAGCACGATGACTCGCCCGGCGTCAACAGGTTCGCCGTCGACGAGCAGTGTGTCTCCTGGCCCAACATGTTCGGTCATCGATTCGGCACGATGATCAACCACTGCGCGTAGTTGCCGTTCACGATTCGCCTTTGCGGCGCGACCTTCACGAATTGCGTCACCTACTTCATCGACCTTTGAGCGAACACGCTGCTCTACGCGGTCACGAACGTGTCGAGGCGAAAGCTGGCGTGCTGCTGACCGAACCCGACGGCGAGCCATCCGCATTGCTCCAGCGCCTGCAGTTGCCCCTGCAACAAACCATCCGAGTCGTCGCATCACGCTCTCCTCTTCACCTCTGAGACAACCTCAACTTTTGAGCCTGAAGATCTTAATCTGCCAACTGCCCGCTTCACACCGGTAACAGTTCCAGCTGCTTTAATCACCGGCGCTGCGAAAAGTCGTCGCGCAGCACGACCAGATGTTTCGACGGCTTCAGAGATCGCTTCAGCGGAGCCAAGCACCCGATCAAAACGTTCGAGGTCTTCGCGAGCACCGGCCATGGCCAACTTTGCGTCATCAGTTGACGAGCGCAAGTCTGCAATAAGTGGAAGCGTCTGCTCGCGCATCTGTCGAACTTCACGCCGGAGGGCTCTCAGCGCATCAAATACCCGGAGGAGCACTATCGAAAGTGCCGCAAAGCCGATCGCACAGAGAACGACCGCCGCAATGAGCACAACTTCACTCGTCTCCATGAAACCTTTCCTGCATCGATGAGTCCATCGCTAACGATATCGGAAGTTCAATTTGCTCTAGTAGTCGGTCGAGACGTCTTTACGGGCGGGAAACATCTCTGCCACATGCTGTTGACGCGCTATTCAAAACCGAACAAACACTTAACTGAATTCTAATAATTTTGCGGATTGTGTAGACAAATGTCACACGTATGTGCGAAAATACGTGGGAGCGCTCTCACGAGGCGTTCATCAACGCATACCAGGTTTCACGAAAGTTCTTGATAATCATGCCGAAAGTTTTCAATAGATCAGAGAAGGCAAAGCGCTCACCTTCTCGATCGATCCTCGTAGTGGGAGCGCTCCTAACGTCCTTCGGGATCCTCTCTGTTAGCTCTCATACGGCGGCAGCAGCAACAAGCATTCAAGATTTTGAAGGTTATGCGGATGCTGCAGCAGCTGAAGCTGATAGTTGGTTCGCTTCAGCCGGAGACGGCGGTGGCACTGGGATAGGCATTGAAGAAATCGACGGCAACTCCGTGCTCAGCATTGGATGGAACACCACTTCCGGCTGGGGAGCGATCGGTCAAAATCAGGATCCACAACTTGATTGGTCCAGTTACGATGGCGTTCGTTTCTGGATGAAAGGATCCGACAACGGCGGGTCATTCAACTTCGAAGTTCAGACCGACAACGGAGACGACACAACCGCAATGGCCCACGGAGCAGCCATCACAGACGACACCGACGGATGGACGCTTGTGAGTGTCCCATTCTCCAGTCTCACCAACGGGTACGACTGGAATGGCGGTGGAGCCACCCTCGACCTCACCAAAGTTAAGGCATTCCTCTTTAGCGGTTTCGTTGGGTCCGATAACGGTGGCGCAAAGATCGACCAGTTCCAGCTCTACAAAACTGGTGATGCAGAGACTCCACTCGACACCACGACAACAACTACGACGACCGCGCCAGACACAAGCAATGACACCGATGGCTCTACGACGACGACTGCAGCGCCAACGACGACTGCAGCGCCAACAACGACTGCAGCGCCAACAACGACAGTTGAATTGAGTTGTGCTGCACCGTCAACATCGGTAGACACCTTCGAAAGCTACGACGCAGGTACAACGCCCCCATCGCCTTGGTTTAACTATGACAATGCGGGTGGCGGAATTAGCATCATTGAAGAGGACGGCGAAAGAGCTCGTACCGGCCAAAGCGGCCAGAACAAGATCTTCGCTTGGGGCTTCGATGCAATCAGCGCTCCGGGATACGGCGGTGTTGGCAGAAACTTCGACACCCCGCTTGATTGGAGTGGGAACACCGGCGTCCAATTCTGGATGTGGGGATCCGGCGAAGGTGGCGAACTGCAGGTAGAAATCGGCGAGGATAAGACATCTGATGTCGAGCGCTATCGCTCGGCCGCACTCATCGATAATTGGACCGGCTGGAAACTTGTGAAGTTGCCATTCTCGTCCTTCAGCCCGAGCAGCTATAACCCGAACCCAGGTAACGGCAAGCTTGACCTGACGACAGTGAACAACATTGTGTTCGCAGCCAATTCAGGCAAGACAGATGGCGGTGTTGCTCTCGACAACATCTCGGTCTACTGCGTGGAAGGCTCAAGTAACACGCTGCCCTCCACAGGATCGTCGTCAACAAACTCCACATCGGCAGTAGCGGTGCTATCGATCATTGCGGGTATCGCACTGATGCTCCTGACTCAGGCAAGGCGCCGCCAGACCACCCAATAAACAGTTAGTCCTCCCAAGAGGAATTTGCAGTGAAACGGCCAGATGGAAACATCTGGCCGTTTTGCTGTTCAAGTTGGAATGAGAATCTAAGCGATGGCAATAACTTGCGCTGCATTATCGGCCAGCACCAAAAAGCGCAATTGCGTTCAAGTTCACGGCCGGTCGTTCGAATGCCGACAAGCGTGCTGCGTTGCTGACGGCTTGCGAAGTCTCTATTCAGAGAACAGTCGTAAACTCGACTCTTGTCACCCGACCACTTCGAGAGAACACTTCGCCGCTCATCTCTGCTCCCACAGAGTGCTCACCGGTTGAAACCTCTGAGCCATCATTAAGAACAACTGTTGTTCCTCGTGAAGAACCAACTTTCACAACCACTGGCACCTGACAGCACGAAAGCAACAACGACTGAGCGGGCAAAACGATTTCTTCAAACTCTCCGGACACGTGCTGAAAGCTCACCACGGTTGAATCGGTCAGGAACTCGCTGGACGACAGCAGCGAACCGTCAAACAGAATGATGCCATCGGTGACACGGAGCCCTAGTTCTAAGGAACGAACCAACACCTCCTCTTTCGCGAAACCAGTCATCCCGGGTTGCTGCGCACCAGCGTGCGCCGGGCTGTGCGAATATGGGTCAGTCGGGATGGCTCCCCAAGATCGGGCTGACTTCTTAGGCCCCATGCCACCTCGAATCTTCCAATACAGAGCGGTCAACGCCTCGCGCCCTGCAGCCACGCCTTCGTCATCGGGTGCCCGGACCATTGTCTGCTGAATTCCAACGAGAAGTTTGGCGACCATATGCCAATACACCGAGCCAATGCCCTCAAAGGCATACATCGAACTTGAACGACCCGTGTATGAATGGTGTCCGAATACCTGCTCGTAGAGCGCAACGGTCTCGGCGCGGTATTGAACAGCAAGTGATGCCAACGCAGGATGATCTTCGCAACTATCGAGAGCGTCCAACAGCCGAGACCTGTCGCCTAGCTCAGGAGCGAACCGACAGACACCTGACACGTCTCGCAAAACAATCGTCGTATCACCAGCCTCGAGGCACTTCACTAAAAGCGCATTCTTCGTACACAACTCCTCGGAGATGACGTTCTTCGCGAGGAAGCTCTTCGGGGGCGCGGCAGGGTACAGCAGGAAACTCTTAATATCAGGCCGATAAAGGCTGCTATCGAGGATGCATTCGATGAGTTCTACTGCTTCTGTATGCGACAGCACACCAGATGAAAGCGCTGCCACCTGCCCTTCGAGCATTTCTGAGAGATGCTCGACCGTCGCACTTTCCCCAAGAGGATTGAGGTGCAGAATGTTGTAGGAGTGGAACATGCCATCTGGACGGCGTGCTGCGGCGATGGTTGCATCAAGGTGCTCACAAGCGGATTCAACAAGCTCAATGAGCTGCTCGCCCGTCACTGTACGAGCACCGGTGAAACCTCTACCAACAACTTTTGCGCGATAGTCGGAGAAGGCTGATCCGAGCTTTGCCATTAGGCGGAAACGGTGCTCAGCGGCTTGATCTGGAGCGGGTTGCACCACTTCTTCTGCGAACGTCGACTGGATCGAAGCGACCCACGTTGCAACTTCTGAAGACATGAGAAATTCGGATTCTGCTGCCAATAACGAACGTAAATGATGCAGGTAACGACGAAGGTACAAAAGGGTCACCATTGAAAGGCCGTTCCCAACAAGTGCATTATTTGCATCGTTCCACTCTGGTCGTTGAGTGTTCATCCATATTCCGCCGCCAGGCACAAAATTTGACAACTTGCTTAGTGCCGGAACCACGAGCTTTTCCGCTAGCGACACAAGGTGGACCGTGTCACCACTCCACAGCAGTCGGCCATCACCCCCAATTTCTCTTGCTCGTCGCTGAGCCCGCTCATCAGCCTCACGGTCAAAAAAGATCGTGTTCTTGGGGTCTTTCAACAGAGAGTTGAAATCAGTCAATCGATACGGCACATCGGCATAGGAAAAAAGTTGCTCAGGCAGTAACTGGGAAATTTGCCCGGGTTGATGACGTTCACTCGATTCAAGGAGTACCAACAAGTACGCAATCTGATGGTCTCCCCAATAACCAAGATTTGCCCACGGATCGTCATCTTGAGGGACCTCCCAGTCGATACCGGCCCGCGATATCCGGTACGGATTAAACCCATCAACTGTTGATGCATTGACAAATACTGAAATGACGCTTGAGAGGTAGCCGGGGAAGCTCTCACATAGCGCCTCCCAATTTTGAAAAATGTCGCGCCAATTTCCCTCGTATGCAGATGTGGCTCGGCCCTCATCATCGTGAACCTGAATGGAGAAATGGTTCCACGGTCGACTTGGGTCGCCATGTCGACGAGAAAACGAGAACGGAAGGTATTCGAATCCGATTCGCCGCAACTGAGCATCACCGGTAGCGCTCACGCGGCCCATTAATTCCGAGTGCGGTATCGCCGGTGGCAAATCCAAAAGAAACAGTGAGTGGGTGTCGTAGACCTTGACATTTCGACTCTGAACAAATCGGACGAAATCAGCGGAATCAACGTTGTAGCCATCGACTGGCACTCCGCCTCTCATACTGTTGTTCAACACGTTCGAGTAGTGATACGCAGAAGCCACACGATCACCGGTGAATTGAACAGCATCGGCTGATGCCATCAGCGCCATAACATGCTCACGAGCCTCGGTCAGCGACGCATCAAGATCAGAGGGTTGAACATCTCCGGATTCAAGGATTTGTTGCAACTCAACTACTTCAGCTTGAGATTTCGCTACGTCGCAGACGAGAAACCACTCAACTGTCGAGCCTGCTGGAATACAAAGTTCCGATCTCACGAGGTATGCGCCTGGCTTGCCTGTCACGATCTGCTGCGGAACAGAATCCAATGAGTCTTCAAACTCGTTGAGTCGCGTTCGGTCTAATGCAACGTCAAAATTCTCCGGACAGAAAGACCATACGACGTTCGCCCTTAGCATTTCGGATGGCTCAGGACGGTCGCTCACTCGTGCCTCCATCGAGTACACCGCAAGCCCGGTCTCTTTCGAGACAAGCTCACTGCGCTTATACGCATTCGTCAGATTCCGAAGACCCATATCAAGCCCCAGATCAACTCCTGAGGGAAGAACGTTGATCACACCGTCCACCACCGACAACCGAATCTCCTCCTCGCTGCGATTCGTCAGACGCGACCGGCGCACAAATCCATAGCGCTCACATGATGACCAGCGATAGCCGAAAGTGAGCGGGATCGTCGGGTGATCTTCCTCGAACAGAACTGCGTCACCCGTCGTCGCTTTCGCCAGTCGACGGACGCCGTCGTCGCCCGCCTCGTGGTGAAATGGTTTCCAGATTCCGCCTATGCCCTCAACTCGTACTGAAGTGATCGGCCCAACTTTTCTTCCGGCCTCATGCAGTCGGTCATCCGTTTCGTAAGGGAACAGAGCGTGCTCAGAAGTCTGGCGACCCGCAGTAAGACCGCCGCTGCTGGAAAGAAACATCCAGCGATCGCCATCACTAATAATGCTCATGAGAAAAGGCGGTATCCGGCCAACGTCAGGGATGCAATAAAAGTCCTGACCATCGAACTCGATCAAACCCTCTTCAACATCGGGACCAATGATTGGTCTCGTCGTTTCCATCACCTCTAAAGAGGAGTTCTTCATAACGTCAACACATCCTTCATCTGAAGTACAACTGGGGGCGCCTGACTGCGGCTCTGCTCAGATAGCCAACTGAGATGCAGGGTCGAAGAAGTGCAACTTGTCGACGTTGACAACGACCTCTATCTCATCACCGAGCGACACCGAGCTTTTTGGGTCGAAACGCCCGACGGCTGGCACCACACTGGAAAGATCTACTTCAGTGTCGGGGTCGACGTTTGCGAGTCGAGATTGACCAACGTCAAAGTGTGCAATGATTTCCGACCCGAGAGACTCGACTAACTCGACCCTTGCCTTGAGGCGCGTTCCACCGGGGGTGTCACTCGCCAGTGAGGCATCTTCGATATCTTCAGGTCGTATTCCGAAAATCAAGGTCCGTTCGACATAGTTCTCGATATCCGGGCGTTCTGCTAACAGCGTGTCGGGCAGTTCGAGCGCTTGTTCACCAATGCGTAATGCGAGACCTTCGCCGGTTCGATGCAGAACTCCTTCAAAAAGATTCATTGAGGGTGAGCCGATAAATCCTGCGACGAATGCGTTCGCTGGCTTGTTGTACAGATTGTCTGGTGTGTCGACTTGTTGAAGAACACCGAATTTCATTACCGCAACCCGGTCACCCATCGTCATTGCCTCGACTTGGTCGTGAGTGACGTAGACCGTGGTTACGTTCAGACTTTTCTGGAGGGCTGCGATTTCGGATCGCATCTGTACTCGAAGCTTGGCGTCGAGGTTTGAGAGCGGCTCGTCGAACAGGAACACGTC
>CALCBR010000023.1:0-36324 GCA_937897105.1 uncultured Acidimicrobiaceae bacterium
AAGGGGCTCATCCCAGTGCTCAACCACACCGGTATCGGCGTAGGACGGTCGAGGGATCGTGTCTGGCACGGTTCTCATCGGCGAGATTTCCCCCGGATGAACTCGACCTTCAGTGTTGCGATGGCATCGCTTGTACTTCCGTCCACTTCCGCACCAACACGGATCGTTTGCCTGAAGGGAGCCCACTGGAGGTTGCGTATTCATGACATAAGAAGTCTACGAGCAGGTCAAAGCCCTGGCTTACGGAGCGAGTCTCCGGCGAAGCCAACCGTCACCCGAGCGCACATATTGCACACGATCATGAAGACGACTCGGGCGACCCTGCCAAAATTCCCATCTCACAGGAATGATGCGCCAGCCACCCCAAAACGGTGGCCGTGTAACTTCACTCGACGCGAACCGAGCCTCGACGTCAGCGACGAGATTTTCAAGAACCTCCCGGCTGTCGATCACCTCTGACTGCGGCGAGGCCCACGCACCGATCTGGGAGCCTCGCGGACGGCTCGCGAAGTATGCGTCGCTGTCCTCATCAGAAATTCGTTCAACGGTGCCAGTAACTCGAACCTGCCGGTGTAGCGCCAACCAACCGAAGACCCCTGTTGCGCTGCTTGAGGAATTGAGTTGCTCGCTTTTTGCCGAATTGAAGTTGGTGAAGAACGTGATACCACCATCAGACACCTCGCGCGCAAGGACAATACGTCCGTCGGGCACGCCCAATGCATCAACCGTGGCAACCGTCATTGCATTCGGTTCCACAAGGCTCGCCTCGGCAGCTTCCTCATGCCATCGATGCCACTGAGCGACCGGGGACGGATCAACATCTGAGACATCAAGCCCGGCGGTCTCGTACTGCACGCGCCGATTTCGAACGAGATCGTTGTCGTCTGCCATATCAGCCGCCAAGCATGGTGAGACCGCGCATATATGGCCACAACACCTCAGGAATTGCCACGGTGCCATCAGCCTGACGATGGGTTTCAAGAATCGCCGCCCACACTCGCGGCACCGCAAGAGCCGAACCGTTCAACGTATGCACCAAAACGGTGCCCTTCACCGGCTTTCCGTCCGCATCTACCTGGCGATACCGGATATCTGCCCGACGGGCTTGGTAATCAGAGAACCATGACACCGATGACACCTCGAGCCACTGCTCGCAACCAGGTGCGTACACCTCGATATCGAATGATCGATGATGGCTTTGACCGAGATCGCCGGTGCAAATCTCAATCACCCGATGATGCAAACCGAGTGAAGAAATCATGCGCTCGACTCGCGCCACCATGTCAGACAGAAGACCGGGGGCTTGCTCCGGGGTTGCGAGCGCAAGAATTTCAACCTTGTCAAACTCGTGGGCTCGAAGCATGCCTCGAGTATCTCGACCTGCAGAGCCGGCCTCTCGACGGAAGCACGGGCTGTATGCCATGAAGCGCTCCGGTAGATCTCCTGCCTCAAGAATTTCGCCTCCGTACAGCGACGTAAGTGGTACCTCGGCAGTTGGAATACACCACAGGTCGTCTCGCTCAATTGCGTAGGCGTCATCGGCAAACTTCGGCAACTGCCCAGTCGAGGTCAGAGTTGCGGTCGACACCAGCGAAGGGGGGCGGATCTCTTCAAACTCATCGGCGTTGCTGTCGAGCGCGTACTGGCAGAGCGCTCGAGCCATCGTTGCGCCAGCTCCACGCTGCATGGTGAACATCGAGGCCGCAATTTTTGTGGCCCGCTCATTATCGAGAATTCCGAGGGCTTCACCGATCTCCCAATGTGGAACTCGTTGGTGCGCAGCAAAACCGTCGATGCCGCCGTCGGGAAGAAATGGTCCATTGATAACCGGATTGTCATCGTCACTCGCACCATCGGGCACATCGGGATGCGGGACGTTCGGTATGTGCAGCAAAAGATCGTGCATCGTTGCTGAGACTGTTTCGTGCTCACCCTCGATTCGGCCTACTTCATCTCCGAGAGCCCGACTTTCTGCTTGTATCGCCTCGGCTTGCTCAACGTTTCCATCACGGCGAAGTTGTCCTACTTCACGAGAGAGTTCATTGATCTTCGCTCGAGCTTCGTCTCGACGCGCCGTGATTTCTCTCAACTGCTGGTCGAGTTCAAGAAGTTCTTTGACCTGGCCATCGCAGGTCACGTCTCCCCGGCGCGCAAGTGCTGAGCACGTTTCATCAGCATGTTCTCGGAGCTGCCGAACGTCAATCACGGTGCCGAGGCTACCGCCTAGTCTTCTTCGCGGGCAGGAGCTGTGCGTGCAAACGCCGCTTCGACATCGGCGGTCGTCAGCGGCCCCTCGTCAGCCTCTTCAGGCGTGTTGGAGGAGTTTCGCCGGTAGTCGTGACTATTGCGGAATTGCTTTGCGTATTGGATGAAGTAGCCAATGATGAGCGCCCACAAGAACATGCCCGCCATTGTTTTCATGATCGCCCCAGCGAGTTGCTGGTCTTCTGCGAGCGAAAGACCCCAGAGTCGAACCGGACGGGCGTATGCCTCGTACACCGCAGATTCTGCAAAGGTAAGGAAGGCAGCTGGAATCGTCGGAATGATCGATTGTGCGAAGAGATAAATGCCTTTGCCCAATGGACCGAGCTGGAATTCTCGTATCGGACCAACCACGGGCATCCACATCAACAGCGCTGACGCAACGACCAGCACGTGAAGCAGGTAGTGCAGAGCCCCATTCCAGTACCCGTCGCCAACCGACGCATTCACCAGCGATGGCATGTGGGTGAGCAATGTTGCGCCATTGAAGAGCAGTGCTGCGATGACAGGGCGAGTGAGGAATCGCATCGCTCGATACGTCGAGCCTGTTCCAATGAGCACACGCATCAACCAGGCGGGGGTTGCGAGCAGGGCAAGTGGTGGGAGCCAGAACGACAGCGCCATGTGCTGCACCATGTGCACCGAATAGAGGTAATCCTCGCTGATGTCATGGATCGGCCAGTCACTTGAAACCCATAGCACCGTAATGGCTGCCACAAACGACACGACGTGTGAACGGCTTAGAACTGATTCGCCAGGCGCCACGGCTTTCGGCCCGATGACTCGCACCGTGTAGATGTAGGCGATCGTCAGAAAACTCGTGAGGAGCCACACCTCAGGGTGCGGGACAAACTTCCACGGATCAGTTGCGATGTCGACCTGCGCCAACATCATGTCGACCACACCTCAGCTCTGGAAGAAATGCAGGGTTGCCAAGAACACTGCATAACAACCGACAGCAAGAACAAGCCCGATGTAGAACATCAAACTGAACAGCTTGGAGTCAAATTTCAGGTGCATGAAGTAGAGCAGCACCATGAAGAATTTGACCGCCATCAAAATGAGCAAGCCCGGCAGGAATGCTGCACCCAACTGATCTTGGGTGTAGCTGAAGACGACCTCGACAGCGGTGACGACCGCAAGGAAAATAGCGATCTTGATATAGCCCAGATCGGTTAAGCCGTGGTCGGCGTGTTCATCGCCGTGGGTGTCGTGCTGTTCTGTGACGGTGCTCATGTCAACTCGATTCTTATCAGGCCGGGATCAGGTAGACAAGGGTGAAGATGAGGATCCACACTACGTCAACGAAGTGCCAGTAGAGGCCAAAGAGTTCGACAGTTTCTTTCTTGTCACCGACGACTTTGTTCTTTGAAATCATTCCGACCAGCGACATCAACATGATGATGCCCACGCTCACGTGAACACCGTGGAAGCCGGTGAGGGTGTAGAAACTCGATGAGAAGAGGCTGGTCGTGAAACCGAGGCCCTCGCGGTAGAAGGTGGTGAACTCGTACACCTGACCGGCGACGAATAGTGCGCCGAGCAGAGCCGTCACCGACAGCCATACCTTGGTATTTCGGTCATCGTCGCGTACGGCCGACGACACTGCGAGCACCATCGTGAGAGACGACATCAGCAACACAAAACTCGACGCTGATGTGAACGGAATGTCCCACACCTGGTCAGGCCCAAGGTTTTCTGAGTGACGACCGCGGTACAGCATGTACGTCGAGATGAGGCCTCCGAACAGCAAACACTCTGAACCCAGGAACATCCACATTGCCAGCTTGTTGTTCGACAAGCCGGTCGATGAGTAATGACCTCCGTGATCGACGTGTTCGTCGGCGTGAACTGCGGTATCAGCCATGAGCGGCAACCTCCATCGCTGTGCCGGTTGGCGGATCGTAATCATCTTCTGGCGCCGTGTGAGGCTCAAGACCCCATCCGTAGAACGAGACCAGACCAAGTACGGCCCCTCCGATGAGAAGGAACACGTTGTAAATCACACCGTACGCCATGATCGGAAGACTGAATGCCAGAAGAATTGGCCAGTACGACGGTGACGGCAAATGAATGTGCCCATCAGCGTTGTTCTCCTCTTCAGCGACAACCTCTTCAGCTGTAGCGATCTGATGGAACTCGTGATGGCCATCTGAACCCCGGTCTTCATACTTCCGGTGGAAGAACTCATCGAGGTGACCCACCTGAGGCAGGCGATCGAAGTTGTGTTCTTTCGGCGGGTTTGTCGTGATCCATTCGAGGCTACGGGCATCCCATGGGTCGAGAGGAGCTTTTTCGGTGCCTTTGCGATGTGAAATATAAATGTTCACGAAGAACAGCAAGATTCCGAGAGCCAGGACGAATGACCCGATTGAGGCAATGAGGTTCCAGAAACCGATGTTGAAGAAGCCGTCACCGGCACGGTTCTCCGTCCATACATACATGCGGCGTGGCTGACCCTGAAGGCCAACGATATGCATCGGTCCAAAAGTGAGGTTCATGCCAATGATCGTGAGCCAGAAATTGACTCGTCCGAGACGCTCGTTGAGCATCTTTCCGAACATCTTCGGCCACCAGTAGTACATGCCTGCAAACAGCCCGAGCACGGCACCACCAAAGATGACGTAATGGAAGTGAGCGACGATGTAATACGTGTCGGTCTGCTGCGTGTCAGACGGTGCAACCGAGTGCGTGACACCGGAGAGACCACCGATGGTGAACTGCACGATGACGCCAACGGAGTACAGCATCGGCACAGTGAATCGCAATTTTCCGCCCCACATGGTGAGCGTCCAGTTGACGATCTTCACACCGGTTGGAATTGCGATTGCCATGGTTGCGACCGAGAAGGCGGCAACCGAGATCGGGCCGAGACCCGAAGCAAACATGTGGTGCGCCCACACGCCCCAACCGACAAAGCCAATTGCTGCGCCCGAGAACACGACGAGCGGGTAACCGAACAGCGGCTTCTTTGAGAAGACCGGAAGGATTTCGGAGACAATGCCAAAACTTGGCAGAACAAGGATGTACACCTCGGGGTGACCGAAGATCCAGAACAGGTGCTGCCAGAGCAGTGGGTCGGCTCCAGCCTCGACGCTGAAGAACGTCGCATCGAAACTGCGCTGGAACATCAACATGAACAGTGCGACGGTGATCACTGGGATTGCGAAAAGCAACAGGAACTGCACAACCAACACCATCCAGGTGAAGATCGGAAGCTTCATGAGGCTCATGCCTGGTGCCCGCATGTTGATGACGGTGACGATGAGGTTGATCGCACCGGTTAGAGAGGCGACACCGGTGATCTGCAAGCCGAGTCCCCAGAAGTCAACGCCGTTTGATGGAGAGAACGCTACCGATGAGTTCGGTGCGTACATGAACCATCCACCGTCGGCACCGCCGCCCAAGAACCATGAGGTGTTGAGGAACAGTCCACCAAAGAGGAACGCCCAGAATCCGAACGCATTGATGCGGGGGAACGCGACGTCGCGCGCACCGATCTGCAGCGGAACGAAATAGTTCGCAAACGCCGCAGCCATTGGCATGACGAAGAGGAACACCATGGTGGTGGCGTGCATCGTGAACATCTGGTTGTACTTGTCTGCCGAGAGCACGGTGCCGTTAGGGCCTGCGAGCTGCAAGCGAATGAGCATGGCCTCAATGCCGCCGACAACAAAGAAGAACATGGCGACAACGCCATACATGATGCCGAGCTTTTTGTGATCGATGGTGAAGAGCCACGACTTCCAACCGGTCGTTTCAACCGGACGGCGGAACACACCGTACGAAGATTCAGGGGTCGCTACCGAAGGGGTTGTCTCGTCAACGACTTCGACTGCATCTGAAGGGCGTTCAATGATTGCCATCAGTTACTCACTTCCGCTCAAGGAGGTAGGCGATTAGTTGGTCAATTTGGTCTTCGCTCAGACCGAGATACGGCATACCACGAACCTTGCCGTCACTCTGTTCCAGCATCGCTGGATCGGCATACATCGGCTTCTTCGCTGGGGCATTCCGCAACCATTCGCGAAGGTCGATCTCGTTGAGGCAGTCTTGTGACACACCTGCGAGGTATTTGTCGCCAAACTCTTCAGGGCTTGACTCCCACACATCGGTGCGGCACTCGGGGGTGAGAAGATCCCACGTCGCGCCCGCGAAGGTGTTGCGACCCAAGAAGTTGGTGAGGTTTGGCGCAGCACCTGAGTAGACAAATTGATCTGGATACGAGACCACAAGATTGCCGTTACCTGGATCGACCAACCCGTTGACCTGGTGGCATCGCGAGCACTGGGCAATGAAGGTTGTCTCGCCTTCGGCCGCAAGGCTGCCTTCGGCTGGGGCCTGATACGGCTCAAGTTCGTTATCAATCCATTGCTGGAAATGAGCCGACTCGAGAACGACAGTCTCCATGCGCATGTTTGCGTGCGACAGGCCGCAGAACTCCGTGCACTGGCCGGCGTAAATGCCTGGGGTGTCAGATTCGAGACGGAGGAAGTGCACACGGCCTGGGACCATGTCGCGCTTGCCGTTCAAACGTGGAATCCAATAGCTATGGATGACGTCACGACTGGTGCCTCGCAACAACACCTTCGTGTCTGCGGGAATCACCAACTGACCAGACGTGATAATCGGGCTTGCCGCAACTTCTGACGGCGCATAGCCACAAATCGTGCCGTCGGCACCGACCTCGTAGTCGTACTCCCACCACCACTGCTGACCTGTCACGTTGATCACGCATTCGGTGTCATCGGTGTCGTTCAATGCCATCACGACACCCACTGTTGGGATTGCAATCGCAGTCAGGATGACCGCCGGAATCGCAATGAACAGGTATTCAAGCCATGCCTTGCCATGGGCCTGATCGGGGATTGCTTGGCCACGATCTCGATACTTGACGACGCAAAACGCAATGAAGGCCATCACGATGACGCCAACAATGCCGGCGGTGAGGAAGATTGGCCACTGCAGATCTTGGATCTTTTGCGCGTTTGGACCGGCCGGTTTCCAGGTGTCCTGAGGGGCGTCGGATGCGCATCCGGCGAGCACGGCGGACGCCGCTACTCCTGCAACCGTCGTCGCTACTTTGAAGCCGCGAGAACTCATATTCTCAAGACTAGAAGTCGCGCGTTCAGAATTACAGATGGTGCGAAAGTGAACCTTCTCGTGACTCATGGCACAATCACCTCAATCCGGTCGTCGAGCCCAGCGACCACGAATGCGTAGCCACCTGACTCTTCGACTACGGGGTCAAAACTTGGCGCCGAGTAGTTCACGGTAAGCAGTTGTACGCCACCTTCTTCGACGAGCGCCGTGCAGATTCGTGCGGGGGAACCATCAGCGTTGGCCATCTCTGCGATGAAGCGTCGAGGCTCAGATGTTTCGTTGCGGAACAAAATGTTGTTCGCATTTGAACGGGGCAACTGAATTACTCCGCTCTGCACCATGTTGAGGCCCGGTCGTGTATACGACAGACCGTCTTCGTCAAGCGTGACTTCGGCTGATGAATTTGCCTTGCCTGCAACGGTCTGACTTGCGTGCTCGTCGGCTGAGATCTCTTTCTCGCCGCACTTATCATTTGCGGCGTAATAGGCCGTGGTTTTGTGCTCTTTGATCTCGCGTTCGCCGTTGAATCCGGCGACAGCACCACCGGCGAGCAGTACCGCGCTCACAACGGCAAAGAGCCCGAACATCCGGGGAGCCGACATTGAACGAGCACGGCTGATCATCGCTCCCGCAACGAGCACAATCGTCGCAACGATCGAGAATGCGATGATGGTGGACGCTTTCGTCGGAACGCCGAGCATCACCCGGCTGAACATGAAGACGATAAGACCGAGTCCAATCGCTGCAGCAACGGGCATCTCTGCGGTGTACGCAAGGCGGCCACGTACCTCACGGTTATGCGATTCATCAGACGAGGCACTTTCTGCCCAGCCCTGCAACAGCCACTCAGCGGATGCTGCCAGCACAACGACCAGACCGGTAATCGTCAGTACTTCGTGAATGACAACTCCGAGAGCGATCAGAGCGCCACCAACTGCAACAACGAGCGGCCAGACCGATGATGCCGGGCGAGGTGCTGCGGCAGCCGACCCAGAGAACTGTGAGACATCGTCTGACGCAACGTTCGCATCGCGAATAAACGCGTTGATACCTGCAATGAAGATGAGCCCGGTGGTGAGTGACACCAAGCCGACCGTGCCCATGATGCCGCCGACAAGAATGCCGTACAGCAACGTTCCAACGAGGGAAGCCCCGCTCGCCCCGAAGAGGAGTTTTGAACCGGTGGTGAACATCAGATCTCTGACCTCACTTCGTGACGTAGACGACAAACCACACCGCTGCATAGGCCGCAGCGGCGAAGTACCAATACAAAGCATTCGCCGAGACAATCTCGGACTGCCAATCGCGACCGCCAAGCGTGCGGAAGGCTGCGACCGCAGTAAAGATGAGCCCCGCAATCACGATCGCCATCATCGTGCCGGTGAGGGCATAGAACAGGGCGCCGTAGATTCCGTCGGCAATCTCGACTTCCATTTGGCTGTAGACAAACGCTTGAGCGTTGATGAAGGCCAAACCGAGAATAATGACAACTGACAGAGCAAGTCCGGTGTGCCCACGGTCTTGCCGGCGGGCTGCGTAGACCGCCCATTGGGCGAAGAAACAAAGCCCGAAGAGCGTGATCAACATGACGTTCGTCGCAACCTCGGGGATGATGTATTTCATCGGGAATCGCTCACCAGCATCGACAGCATGCTGGCGTTCAAGAAGCCAAACGGCGAGCATTCCACCGACGAGAGTGGTGCCCGCGAGCCCCGCGAGAGCAGACCCAACGAGGAGTTGGCGACGCGGTGCTGGTGCCGGACCTGATGGTAGAGCGAGCGTCACGAGGGGCTCCCTTCTGGAAGTTGGTCGAGTTCGGGCTCTGCTGATCGAACGGTGGCAAGAGCTTCATAGTTGTCGGCTGGAGCCGGGCATGTAGTTGACCATTCGAGAGTGTGAGCACACCACGGGTTGTTAGTGCCGTCAGATGTTCCACCACGGGTCGCACCGACGAAGGCGAGACCGGTAAGAGCCATCAATGCGTACCCAATGAGGGTCAACGTCGAGAACAGAGAGCTATCTGAATCGGCAAGACCAGCGATCACACCAGGAACTCCGGCAAGAACCACACCGAGAGCGCCGAGAAGAGCCAGAGGAAGAACTTTTTTCTCGTCAGGCTTAGTGCCGGAAAATTTTGGAGCCCAAAACACGAGGCCACCCAACGTTCCGAGAGCGGCAGCCAGACAGATCAACGCAACCGTGCCTTCGACCGCTGCGGTTCCGCTCAGTTCGAGATCAACAATCTGGGTGAGCACACCGACCACAGCACCAAGAAGGAGAAGAAGGATCGAAAGAAGCCCGAACAGCAGTGGGCTGAGAATTCGAGGCTTTGGCGCACCGGAGCCATCAGGTTTCGCAACAAGCAACGACGTGAGCAACGTGATTGCGATACCGAGCAATGGAAGACCAACAAAGAACGCCATCACGACAAGCGACTTCACGACATCTTGGCCTGATTCGGAGAAGTCAACCGGGAACGCCTTTTGCATGGTGACGCCGGCAAATGATGCGACTCCGACCAATGCTGCACCGGTGAACACCAACTGGCGCATGGGGTGCCGTCGGCTCATCGAAACGGGCAGCAACTCAGCGAAGACGCCCAGCGCCGGGATCGCAAAGATGTACACGACCGGGGCGGTGAAGAATCTCGGAAGCCAATCGGCAAGGCCATCTGCGGCACCGAACGCAAGGGCTGAATTGCGGTGGTCAACAAACAGGTAAATGATGAGACCGACCACTACTGGCGCAGTGATGATGAGTGCCAACGACTGAACCAACGCCGTCCATGTCAAGAACGGGACACGACGCATCGTGACCCCAGGGGCACGAGAGGTAAGGATGGTCGTCGCGACGCTGATCGCTGAGGCGATGACACCGAACATCATGAGGGCCATCGCCGCGAGGAACAGATCGACCATGTCACTATCTGCGCCACCGATGCCCCCACCGTTGACGATCGCAACGATGGTCAACACCGCTCCTGCAAGCCACATATAGAAGCCCATGAGTGCAAGACGAGCAAACGCAATCGCTCGAGCACCAACCTGCATCGGTGCGACCGCAATGCTGAGACCGAGGGTCAACGGCAGCGCCACCATCAACGCAAGACCAAAGTGATGCAGTTGAGTGAGCTGATCGAGTTGTTGAGCGTTGAATGCTCCGAGATCAGCAACTGACTCAAGCGACCGCAGCACCGCAATCACCGACACGGCGATCATTCCGAGGATTCCGAACCCTGTAAACAAGCGCCCAATCTTCTTGTGGTCGGTAGATGTCACCCAATCGACAGCCGCCCCAACAGCGGTACCAATACGACCGTCAGAAAGGAGCGCTGAACCCGCTCCTGCTCCGGTTCCCGATTGTTCCAACGTCGTCATCTCAGATCTGACTCACTTCTGCTTCAGTCGCGCCCGCGGCGGAGCACACCTCTTTCGAAACTACCGCCTCCCAGACTACCTCGGTGAGGGCCCCGCAACCGAAATTCCCACTGTTGCGTCAACGACGTCAATTACAGCAACACGTCGATTGTCAATGCAGCAAACAACAGAGTGATGTACGTGATCGAGAAGCCAAAAAGACGCATCGAGGCAGACTCGGAAGGATTTCTGCCGAGGCGGATCGTTCCAGCAAGAAACGCTGCCCCCAGTGCGCCAGCCGAGACGAGATATATGACGCCGAGGTTCGATGACACCAAAGCGACAAGCACACTCGACGCCACCAGCGCAACCGTGTGAGCGATCATCTGCACATGGGCAGCCCGGAAAGGGACGATCGCCGGCAACATCGGCACGTTTGCCGAGCGGTAATCGTCGGCATAACGAAGTGCAAGCGCCCAGAAATGTGGTGGCGTCCAAAAGAAGATGACAGCGAAGAGCACAACTGGCTCCCACGTCAGACCATTTGTCACTGCAGCCCATCCGACGAGAACAGGAACTGCGCCGGCTGCGCCACCGATGACGATGTTTTGCCTGCTCGTCCGCTTGAGCCACAACGTATACACACCGACGTAAAACACCGTTGCAGAGAGCGCAAGGAGAGCCGATAACAGGTTTGCCGACACCCACAACACCGCAACGGCAGCCGACTCGAGGACAAGCGCAAAGATCAATGCCTCTTTCGGCTTAACAACACCGGTCACGAGCGGCCGATGACGAGTGCGTTCCATGAGCGCATCAATGTCGCGATCGACGTACATGTTGATGGTGTTTGCCCCACCCGCAGCGAGAGCGCCGCCGATGAGCGTGAAGATCACCAATGATGTTGACGGCCATCCGTTCTGAGCCAGCACCATCGTGGGCACGGTTGTTATGAGCAGAAGTTCAATGATTCGAGGCTTTGTTAATGCAACGAACGCGCCGACTCGACTTCGAGGTTCACGGCTCCCGTGAACAACTCCACCGGAGGCCACGCGTGAGGGCACGAGGGGGCGACTGCCGATGGACATGACCCTCATCGTACGACCGAGCCGATGTGCTGACCAACGCCATCCGGCAGACTGTGTGGTGTGACATATTCGTTGTTACCTATTTCGGCGTCATCCGACACCATCACTGCGCCTGACAGCGATGTCACTGAACGGGTCGAGCACGAGCGCGAATGGATTGTCATCGTGTGGAACGATCCGGTGAATTTGATGAGTTACGTCACCTATGTGTTGCAAAAACTTTTTGGGTACTCCACCGAGAAAGCGACCGAGCTCATGCTTGCGGTTCACCACGAAGGTCGCGCAAACGTCGCAAGCGGAAATCGAGAACAGTGCGAGATGCATGTGTTCCGACTCCATGAACACGGCCTCTGGGCAACTCTTGAAGAGGCTGGGTGATGGCATTTAGACGTAAACCACCGGTCGAGCGACTCGATGACGACTCATGGATTGTTCGTCTCCAAGACGATGAACAAGAAGTGCTCTCCCACATCATGAACCAACTCGATGAACTCGTCGAGAACGCGCAGACAGGTAGCGAGAGCGCGCTTGTCGACAGGTTGTTTCCGCCTGCATTCACCCATCACGATGCTCAACACGAACAACTCGATGAGGAGTACCAGCGCCTCATGCGTGATGAGCTCATCACCGCTCGGCGCACGGCGATTTCTGAGGTGCTCAGCACATTTGATTCGGCGGAGGGTGGCGACATCACGATGAGCCATGGGCAACTCACCGCATTTCTTCAAACGTTGAATGCCCTTCGAGTCACGTTGGCAAGCGCTCTCGGCATCGTCGACGATGACTCTGCAGCAGACGCCGATGACGAATCAGATGCAAGCCCTGAACAACACCTCTATATGTGGTCAGGCTGGATGTTGGAGTGGGTCGTCGGCGCTCTTGCGGAAACACTCCCTCGTGAGGGTGGAACGTCGTGAAGAGGGTGCTAACGTGACGGCGCCTTCAACGAGATGAGGCCAAGCCCCCATCGTCTAGCGGCCTAGGACATCACCCTTTCAAGGTGACGGCACGGGTTCGAATCCCGTTGGGGGTGCTAGATATAAATAGAACTCCTGGTCCCGTGGTGAAGTTGGAGTTCACGCCGGCCTGTCAAGCCGGAGGTCGCGGGTTCGAGTCCCGTCGGGACCGCTCGGGGCTGCCACTTGGCAGCCTCGTTGCGTATGTGGTGCGCAATCCGTTCCATATCGCACTCGGTCGAGTAGCTCAGTTGGCAGAGCGTCCGCCTGAAAAGCGGAAGGTCACCGGATCGACGCCGGTCTCGACCACCACAGGCGCCTGCGGGCGCCTGTTGTCGTTTTCGGGCTCACACCCCTTGACGAAGTGATGGCTGATCAGCGCTGCGTTTCGTGCCGACTTGTGTGGACGTTCTCAAGAGCGATGGTGATGGCTGACTACGTGCCGGGATCAAAACCAAGGTCGGTGGCGGTGAGAAGCGGGCGATATTCGACACCCTCCGCCGCGCAAAGGTCAGCGCACGTCGTTCCTCGATCGACGATCACACTTGCGAGCACCACCGATGCCCCAAACGCTCGAACAACCTCCACCGCCTCAAGCAAACTTGTGCCTCGTGTTGTCGTGTCTTCAACGATGACAACACGATCATCGGGAAGCAATGCACCAGCGAGTCGGCCGGTGACTCCGTGATCTTTAGCTTCTTTACGAACGCTGAAACTCCTCAACATTCGTCCTTTCGTTGCCGCAACAGCTGCAACGCCAAAGGCAACAGGGTCAGCACCCATCGTCAGACCACCGATAGCTGTGGCATCTGAGGGAAGAATGTCGAGCAACGCCTCTGCGACCAAGACGATTCCATCTGGCCGGCAGGCAGTCTGCTTGGTGTCAAGAAACCAAGAACTCTTCGCTCCACTTTTCAGTGTGAACTCGCCGCGCTTTACCGAGTGCGTCAGCACGTGCTCCCGTAACGCAGCGCCGGTCGAGGAGAGCTCGGGAAGTTGTGTCACATCTCCGAGGTTACGTGTCTTCGCCTCAACCTCTATGTTCGGGTTGTGACAACAACCGCTCTCACCCCGTATCGCATCTTTACTGAACCTCAGCAGGGCGCCACCTACGACGACCTGCTCACCGTGGCGTTGCGCGCCGAGTCGCTTGGTTTCGGCGCATTCTTTCGCTCTGACCACTACCTCAAAATGGGTTCCGTCAGTGGTGACCCAGGTCCGAGCGACGCATGGGTGACGCTCGGCGGACTGGCGCGAGACACGACAACAATTCGACTTGGCACACTGGTGACCGCCGCAACTTTCCGACACCCGGGGCCACTCGCTATTTCGGTGGCAAACGTCGACCAAATGTCGGGAGGACGGGTTGAACTCGGTCTTGGTGCGGGCTGGTATGAGGCTGAACACTCGGCATACGGAATTCCATTTCCGGCTCTCGGCGAGCGATTCGATCGCTTTACCGAGCAACTCGCAATTATCGATGGGATGTGGCAAACCCCCGCAGGTGAAACCTTTTCATACTCCGGTGATCACTGGTCACTCACCGACTCGCCGGCTCTTCCCAAGCCTGTGCAATCGGGGGGCATACCGATCATTATCGGCGGTCGCGGTGCGAAGAGAACTCCAGCATTGACAGCTGCATACGCAGCTGAGTTCAATATGCCGTTCACCGACCTCTCAACATTCGCTGCGCAAACAGCAGTCGTCAGGGGTGCTTGTCAAGCAATCGGTCGGTCACCCAACGACCTTGCGTGGTCAGCTGCGCTCGTCGCCTGCGTGGGGAGCACCGAAGATGAATTCACTCGTCGAGCCGAAGCAATCGGCCGGGAGCCCGACGAATTACGACAGAACGGCGCTGCCGGGTCGACAGAGCAATTCATCGACACGATCGAGAAATGGCGTGAAGCGGGGGCGGAGCGGATCTACCTCCAGATTCTCGATCTTTCCGATCTTGACCACCTCGATCTCATCGCATCGTTGCTCGGGTAGCGGCCCCGGCCCTCAGCTCGGACCGACGTACTCTGTTTCACACATCTGCATTTCCTACAGCACGACGACAGTTTTACGACGATGGTTTCGCACGGGTATCACGTAGTAGCACCTCTTGAGCCACCGTTGCGACGTGTTCACCCTCTTGGGTGAACACGTGACCGACCGCAAGACCACGTGATGCAGTGAAGTGATGACAGGTGAAATCGTGGAGGTGCCAGACATCTGATCGCATCGGGCGATGGAACCAAATCGTGTGGTCGAGGCTGACACCTTTCCAGTGTTCGCGCTCAATCCCCGTGCCTTCGATAGCAGCCGCACGAACAGTGTCGGTCGCAAGATCATCTGAGGTATATGCGAGCCAACATTGATGCATGAGTTCAGCATCTGAAGAGACAGAATTTACTAGGTCGTAGTCATTGACTTTTATCCATGCACAGACCCGGCCAGCACCAGTTCGAGTTGCACCATCAACGGCTTCATCGGGTACGAAACATCGGTCAAAACGACGAGTGAACGAACTTTCCTCCAAAGATTCTGGCCCTGGAACGCGAGGCATCTCAATCGTTTGCAGGTCGGTCGCAGCGTGCGATCGCTGAAACGAACACTCCGCATTGAGAATTGCGCCAATTGCTTGCCGAGCAACAACTCGTCGGGTGAGGAACGAGCGCCCATTTCTAATGCGGTCAACCTCATAGCGGATGGGTTCGTTGTGGTCACCTGGGCGGATGAAATACGCCCGAATGGAATGGGGCCGAAATTCAGGTTCCGCTGTCAACGTCGCTGCACGTAGGGCCTGAGCAACAATTTGGCCACCATAGAGACCACCCCACGGATACCTCGGGCCAGTCCCCACAAACGTGTCGGGCCCATGCGGGGTGAGTTCGAACATTCCTCTATTCAACCAACATTCAGCCTCAACTCTCGTCTCAACCGAAGAGGTACAGGGAATCATTGCCTCTATAGACCTGCCTCTCCTTTCAAAAAAGAACCGTCTGGCATCGCTCATAATCCGGTTCGGCAACAACAACTGAAACTTGCAGTCGTTTATGTTCAATAACAGTTGCATCTACTCGCGAGTTGACGGCACTCAAAAGAAAGAAGAGGAGACTCCGGTAAACACACAAAAAACGAGGCTCTATACTCAAACTTTATGGCAAATAAGTCTGACAATTCCGCAATGAGCGACGACCATAAAGCGGCCCTCGCTCAAGGACGCCACGAGAGTCGCGTTGTACGCGAATACCTAGAAGCACTGAAGTCCACAAAGCCAAAGCGTGGTCGCAAAAGGACCGCCGAAAGTATTCAAAAGCGTCTCGACAAGATCGAATCTGAGCTCTCAGCAGCCGATCCACTCAACGAGCTTCTTCTTCTCCAAGAGCGCCGTGATCTTCAAGACGAATTTGAGGCACTTGGGTCAGGGGCTGACATTTCATCTGCCGAAGCCGAATTCGTCAAGATTGCGTTGGCCTACAGCAATCGTCGTCACATCTCGTACGCCACGTGGCGCGAGATTGGCGTTGAGGCTGCGGTGCTCAAGAAAGCTGGCATTCCGCGCTCTTTGTAGGAGGCTTGCTCCTTCTCACCAGCCCTTGATTACAGGGCGTCAAGGTGAGCAAATGTTGCGGCTACATGCTGAAGTGACGATCGAAGGTCGAACGCCGCATCAAGATCAATTGCGGGTTGACGAGACGACACTTCTGGGTCAGCGGCGAGTACATCACGGAACGGGATGCGTTGTTCCCACGCACTCATGGCATTGCGTTGCACAATCCGGTAAGCGTCGTCGCGCGTGAGGCCCGAAGCCACCAACGCAAGCAACACCGGTTGCGAGAACACAACTCCATGGCTTGAGTGGAGATTCTCCTCCATGCGTGCGGCATCTACCTCGAGGCGTTCGATAAGCCGACGAAGCCGTCGCAACATGTAATGCACGAGCATTGACGAGTCAGGCAAGATCACGCGCTCAACACTCGAATGCGAGATGTCTCGCTCGTGCCAAAGCGCAACGTCCTGCAACCCGGCTAACAGATTCGACCGAACCACACGCGAGAGCCCAGAGATCGTCTCAGCCGAGATGGGGTTCCGTTTATGCGGCATCGCCGAAGAGCCTTTTTGGCCAGGGGCGAAACCTTCTCGCACCTCGCTCACCTCAGTTCGCTGCAAATGTCGCAACTCGACGGCAACAAGTTCACAACTTGATGCGATCGATGCACATGCCCACAGAAACTCGGCATGACGATCACGAGCAACGACTTGCGTGGCGGGAACCGGTTCGAGTTCGAGGGCCTGTGCCACATGAGCCTCCACCTCGGGAGGGACATTCGAGTACGTTCCGACCGCTCCCGACAGCTTCATCACGGCAATCGCATCACGAGCGGCGCGAAGTCGATGGCGATCTCGGTCAAACTGCAACGCCCACAACGCAACCTTCGCCCCAAACGTTGTCGGCTCTGCATGAACACCATGAGTTCGACCGATCATCACCGTTTCACGGTGGGTCTTCGCACTCGACACGAGTTGATCAATGAGCTCATCAATTGCAGACAGCAACAGATCGGCGGCGTCACGCATCGCCCAGCACAACGCGGTGTCGACAACATCGGTGGATGTCAGACCGTAATGAATCCACGGTCCAGCGGTGCCGCCGATCGCCTTTTGCACAACGTCGACGAACGCAGCTACGTCGTGCTGGGTGATTTCTTCGCGAGCCATAACCGATGCCACGAAACTCTCATCGACGGTCGGGGCGGATGACCGACAGGCCACGGCATCGTCGTGGGGAACAATTCCGAGGGTGGCATGCGCCTCGGTTGCCAGCAGCTCGACCTCAAGCCAACGGCCCATTCGCGACACATCAGACCACACCAGAGCCATCTCGGGAGTCTGATACCGGTCGATCATGACGAAGAACCCCACAGCACATAATCGTCTCGCTCAGCGCCAACGCCGATGATGCGCACCGGCACACCAACTTGTTCCTCAATGAGCCTGATGAACGCCTGAGCCTGCGGTGGAAGATCTGCGGGCATTCGTGCCGTAGTGGAATCAGACTGCCAGCCCTCAAGATCGACATACACCGGCTCAGCGCGTTCAAGAACTTCTGGCAGATCGGGGTAGTTCTCAACGTCGTCGCCATCGATTCGATAGCCGACGCAGACACGAATGGTCTCAAACGTGTCGAGGACATCAAGTTTTGTCACCGCAAGCTCAGTCAGGCTGTTGAGACGCACTGCATGTCGCAACATGACGCAGTCAAGCCAGCCGGCTCGACGGCGTCGCCCCGTGACCGTTCCAAACTCACGTCCGATATCCACAAGTCGATCGCCTAGCTCATCGGTCAGTTCGGAAGGAAATGGGCCTGCTCCGACTCGGGTTGTGTAACTCTTCGAAATACCGACAACCCGATCGATGTTGCGCGGACCGATTCCTGTTCCGGCACACGCACCACCGGCAGTCGGGTTAGATGAGGTGACATACGGGTACGTTCCGTGGTCGAGATCAAGGAATGTTGCCTGCGCGCCTTCGAGCAAAATTGGTGAACCTGCGGCAAGTTCATCATGAAGGAAATTCACGGTGTCGCACAGATACGGCCGCAACCGAATGCCAAGCGCGGTGAATGTCGCAACCGTCTCATCAACGTTCACCGCCTCGCCGCCCGCTTGAGTAATGAGGACGTTCTCTGCTTCACATCGCTCTCGAACCGCAGCAGAGAACGAATCAATATCGGCAACTGCACCGGCGAGAATTCCGACTCGACGGGCCTTATCGGCGTAAGCCGGCCCAATGCCTTTCAGGGTTGTTCCAATCTTGTTATCGCCGCGTCCCTCCTCGGCGAGCGCATCATGACTCTGATGCCACGGGAAGATGAGATGCGCTCGCGTCGAGACCTGCAGCTTGTCGCAGTTGATTCCTCGGGCGGTCAACGTATCGATCTCGTTGAACAGCGTTGGCAGATCGACGACCACACCGTTCGCAATGACCGGCGTGACGGTGTCGTAAAACACGCCTGATGGCGTGAGTTGCAGCGCGTACTTCTCGTCGCCAACAACAACGGTGTGGCCTGCATTGTGACCACCTTGGTAGCGGGCGACCACTGGGTGCTCTTTCGCCAATAGATCGATGACTTTGGCTTTGCCTTCGTCACCCCACTGGGCGCCGACGACGACGGTGACAGGCATGCATACGCTCCTTTACTGCCCGGACGGAACGTACTCTGATCGTAGTCGTTGATTCACACGACCACTCGCGATGAGAGCGAACTACTTCGAATCAACCGGATCAGGCTGCTCGCGGAGTTTCACCGGGCCTTTGCTGTGTCGACGGGTTCCGATGTTGAGAGTTTCAACGAACACAGAAAACGCCATTGCTGCATAGATGTAGCCCTTCGGGATGTGCTCACCGAATCCCTCAACGACCAGGGTAAACCCGATGAGAAGCAGGAATGCGAGGGCCAACATCTTCACCGACGGGTGGCGGTTGACGAAGGAGTAAATCGGGCCAGACGCCGCCAGCATGATGATGACTGCGGTCACGATCGCAATCACCATCACCGGGATGTACTCGGTCATGCCCACTGCGGTAAACACCGAGTCGAGCGAAAACACCACATCGAGCAACATGACCTGTGCAATGACTGCACCAAATGTCAACACAGCCTTCGAACCATGGGCGTCGTCTTCACCTTCAAGTTTGTGGTGAATTTCTTTCGTTGCTTTGTAGATGAGAAACACGCCGCCGGCCAGCAAGATGAGTTCTTTGCCAGAAAAACTGAAGTCGCGACCCAACAACGTGAATCCGAGCAGCTCATCTTTCAGCGAGATGATCCACCCAACGCTGAGCAGGAGCACAAGACGCATCCCTCCCGCTGCAAGGAGACCGATCTGGCGGGCCCGATCTTGCTGATCTGCAGGCAATTTGGCTGCCAGAATCGAGATGAAAATGACGTTGTCAACGCCAAGAACAATTTCCAACACAAGGAGTGCAACGAGAGCACTCCATGCCGAGGGGTCGCTCAGCCAACTCATGAGTAAAGGTTAGGTCGCACCATCAACAAGTGGTGAGTTTGTTCGCGAGAATCTGTTGAACCGGCGAGGTTTATCCGGCGGTGTATGCCATCGCCCCATCGATGCGAATCGTTGCCCCGCTGGTGTAGCTCGACGCATCGCTTGCGAGATAGAGCGCAGCGCCGACGATTTCGTGGGCTTCACCACCTCGCTGCAACGGAATCTCTGTTTTTGCTCGATCATTGAACGCGTCAAGGTCCCACGCTTTTGAAATATCGGTGAGAAATGGCCCGGGCATAATGACATTGCAGCGAACCTTCGGCGCAAAAGCTCGCGCCATGCCCGAGGTCATCGCATCAAGCGCAGCTTTCGCTCCGGCGTACACCAATTCGTGTGGTGTCGGCGCAACCGCTGCAATCGACGACACGTTGATAATTGATCCTCCCGCACCCTCAGCCATCCGAGTACCGATGAGCGATGCAAGTCGAAACGGACCTTTGAAATTTACGCCGACAACTTTGTCGAATAACTCCTCGCTCACCTCTGGGAGCGACGGGTAGAGCGGCGACATGCCCGCGTTGTTGACGAGCACGTCACAGCGTCCAAACTCTGCGTACACGAGTTCCGCTAGCTGATCAGCTTGCTCCCATTTGCCAGCGTGGAACGCAGTGGCAACCGCACGGCGACCGGTCTGTTCAGTCACCTCATGCGCGAGTTCTTCGCACGCGTCAAGTTTGCGGCTGGCAATCACCACGTCTGCGCCGTGCTCCGCAAACGCAAGCACCATCTCACGACCGAGTCCTCGACTACCACCGGTTACGAGAGCAACCTTCCCACTGAGATCAAACCGATCGTCCATTACCGCCTCCAATGCTCGCTAGTGGTGACTTCACCGTAATCGCACGACATTCGAAACCTCGTGGTGAGGAATGTCAGGGCGCTCCCGGGCGTTATACAAATCGTGACCACAGCAGAAACTGACCGCACGACACCACCTTCAGGAAAGGGCGCTCGGGTCGTATTCGACGTGCATCGTGACGTTGCTCTCGAACCTGATGTGGCATGGGAGGCACTCATCGATTGGGCCGCCCACAGCGACTGGGTGCCGCTCACCCACGTCGATGTCGACGCTTCGAACCCCAACGTCTTTACTGCATGGTCAGGGCCGGGCGCTTCAGGTTGGGGGCGCCGTCTCGCCCTTGAAGATCGCATGGAGGCCGTTGTCGTCGACTACGAGGGTGGCTACGGCCGCTGTGTCGTGCACAAACTCGGCCCATCGCTCAAAGGCGTAGCCGAACTCACCGTTTCACCGGGTGAGGTCGCAGGGACGACGTCCATTCATTGGCATGAAAACGTGACGGTTCGTCGGCTTCCACGATTTGCGAGTTCGCTCACCGGAACCATCAGCGCGGCTCTGTTCGGCTGGGCGCTCGGACGCATGGAGAAGTGCGCCCGTAAGCAACACTGAAACAGTGCAGCGTCACCAGACTCTGCACCACTCAGTAAGGAGTTCACACATGGTTATGGTGATCGGCGTCGACGAGTTCGGCGGACCCGAGAAGTTGAAAGCGTTTGATATTCCCACCCAACCCGTGGGGAATGGTCACGTTCGAGTTGATGTCGCTGCGGCGGCGGTGAGCCCAACCGACACCATTCATCGCTCGGGTGGTCGGGCAGAACTCTTACAGCAAGATCCACCTCCCTATGTGCCTGGCATGGATATCGCTGGTGTGATTAACGAGATCGGCGAGGGAGTCGACCATGTCGCAGTTGGCGACGCGGTAATGGGAATAGTTGCCCCCACGGCCTCACACGGCGGATATTCGTCGTCGATTGTGCTTCCGGCACGTTCTGTTGCGCGCGCACCGAAGGGGTCATCTGCAGTCGAGGCATGCACTCTTCCGATGAACGGGCTTACAGCTCAGTACGCGCTCGATCTTCTCGATCTTCCGAAGGGCGCAACTCTTGCTGTCACAGGAGCTGCTGGGGCGTTCGGTGGCTACATGGTGCAACTCGGTGTGCATCGGGGGTTACGGGTTATCGCAGATTCGTCTGCGGCCGATGAAGACCTTGTCCGCTCACTCGGTGCCCACGAGGTCATCCGCCGGGGTGATGACATTGCCGACCGCATTCGTGCCCTCGTGCCCGACGGCGTTGACGGTCTCGCTGATGGTTCCATCCAAAATGAACTCCTCTTGCCGGCAGTGCGAGACGGCGGCGGCTTTGCGACTGTTCGCGGCTTTCAGGGCCCAAGTGAGCGGGGCATCACCTTGCATCAGGTATGGGTTCGCGAATACAAAACAGAACTCGAAAAACTTGACGAGCTGCGTGCGCTCACTGAGAGCGGCAGTGTCACCCTTCGAGTTGCCGCAACCTTCCCCGCTGATCAAGCATCTGAAGCTCACCGAGTGCTCGAAGCCGGCGGAACTCGAGGCCGCTGCGTCATCACATTCTGAGATGGCAAACCTCTCGGCTCGCGACGCCTGGCTTGCGACTCAGAACCACGATGGTTCACCACATCTTGTTCCGATCTGGTTTGTGGCGACGCGAGCTGATTCGATGTGGATTGCGACGGGGCGTCACAGCACCAAGGTCACGAACATTGCAAAGAACAGCGGAGTCTCAATTGGTGTGCCAGCCGAGGGCGACCCGGATGGAGATGCGGTGGCAATCGGCACCGCCACTCTTCACGACGAGGCCCCAACCGATGTGCTCGAGATGTTTGATGCAAAATATCAGTGGTACCCGGGGCCCGGTCCAGACCCCGATGTTGGCGAATTGATCTTCATCAAAATCACCCCACATCGTTGGATGATGGGATCTTCAACGCCAAACGAGTAGACACTCTCTGTGACCAAGGACCGGCTCGACGCCCAACAGACATTTGCCTCGGTCGCACCGTGGCTCTTTGTGTTCTTGTGGAGCACCGGGTTCATCGTTGCCCGCTATGCGACGAATGATGCGGACCCGATGGCCTTTCTCTCAGCACGGCTCATTGTTGCGTCACTCATCCTCGCGGCCATTGCGAATCTGTCGAATGCGCCTCGGCCGACTGCACATGAATCGAGATGGTCCGTCGTGGTGGGTCTCGGAATTCATGCGACCTACCTCGGTGGTGTCTTCATTGCGATTGACCTTGGTTTGCCTTCCGGTGTTGGCGCTCTTGTTGTCGGCCTCCACCCGGTGATCACTGCGGTGGCTGGCGGGGCAATGCTCGGCGAGCATCTGAATTTCCGTCAATGGGGCGGTGTCATTCTTGGCTTCACCGGTGTTGTTCTCGTCGTCATTAACCGCCTTACCGATGACACGCTCAACCTTCCGGTTCGCGCCGTGATTGCGGTGTCACTCGCCACCCTTGGTATGTCGATCGGCACGCTCATTCAGCGTCAGCGCTGTGCTGCAACTCCACTGCTGTGGGGCTCAGCAATTCAATATGCAAGTTCGGCAATTGCGCTCGTCGCTCTTGCCGTGCTGTCGGGCCAGACCAAGTTGTCATTCACTTCGAGCACGATCTGGTCGCTGGTGTGGTCGATTGGTGTGCTCTCGATTGCTGCTGTGCTCACCATGTTGTGGCTCCTTCAACATCGTGCTGCAGCGAGCGTGTCGAGTTTGTTCTTCCTCGTGCCGGCGCTGTCCGCTACCGAAGCAGCGGTGCTATTTGGCGAGCAACTCAACGTCACGACGGTTGCGGGCTTTGCCACGGCGATCGTTGGGGTTGCACTCGTCACCCGAACACCTTCACGAACCCCGAACGATTAGGCGACTGCGGCAAGGGCGGCGGCGACAATTGAGTGTCCGCGAGCATCACCCAAGAGACCCTCGTCCATCCGGTTCATCACATATGCAACGGTCATCTCATTGTCGAGATCGTTCACGATCATCGAGCCCCCATAACCGCACCAGAAGCAGACGCGGCGATCGGGGAGATATGGAGTTGTCTCGTTTGGAAGCCCATACCCCAGCCCAAACGTGACAGGAATCTGCAACACGAGATCAAAGCCGTCGGCCTGCACTCTAAAAATTTCTTCAACCGCCTCTTGGGACATCACCCGGGTGTCACCGATCTTTCCCATCGTGGAGATCACGCTCTGAGCCTGAGCAACACTTCGTGCATTTCCGTGGCCGTTTGCGGCCGGGATGTCAGCCGCCCGCCATTCAGGCAATGCTGCATATTTGGCGAGGATGAGTGGCCCGGTGAAGGTCTTGATTGCAGGATGTTCACGACCGAGGGCACGAAGCTCTCCAGAAGGTGGTGGCGGCGGCGTCAACGTTGCGACTCGTCCGAAGTCGTCTTTTGAGAGACCGATGTGAAAGTCAATGTCGAATGGTTCGGCAATTTCTTTGCGGAAAAACTCGCCGAGCTTCATGCCGGTGATTCTTCGCACAACCTCACCCACAAGGTGACCTTGGTTCATTGCGTGATAACCCGATTGTGTTCCGGGTTCCCACCAGGGTGCCTGGGAAGCGAGTTTCTCGGTACTGAGTTCCCAGTCGAACACCTCGTCAAGAGTGATTGGTTTCTCCCATCCCGAGACGCCTGAGGTGTGGCCGAGAAACTGGCGAACTCGCACCTGCTCTTTGCCATTTTGAGCAAACTCTGGCCAGTACGTGCTCACCGGAGCATCGACGTCGAGCAAACCTCGATCGACGAGCAATAAGGCGCTCAACGCCATCATCGTCTTCGTGGTCGACCAGACATTCACGATCGTGTCGTGCTGCCATGGGGTTGCATCGTTCGCAGCCACTGAACCACCCCATAGATCGACAACAAGCTCTCCGCCCAACATGACCGCGACGCTCGCACCGGTGTCGGCACCTGAGTCAAGGTTGTTCTGCAGAAGTTGATAAACGGCCTCAAAGCGCGAGTCGCACACCCCCTGTATTTCTGCCACCCCATTCCCCTCTCATCGAGTGATGAACCTGAAACGTAACAGGTTCGATCTGCGTGGTTTATCGGAAAGAGTCGATGATGAGGGTGAGCAGCGGAGCGACCACAAGAGCGGGGAGCATGTCGGCAACACGAACTTCTTTCAGTTGCAGCAGCCGAATGCCAATCCCCAGCAAGAGCACCCCGCCGGCCGCTGTCATGGCGGCAATGAGTGAATCGGGCATAAAGTTTCCGAACACGACACCACAGATGGTCAGCGCACCCTGAACGACGGCAACCGTGAGTGCTGAAAACATCACACCAAGCCCGAGCGAAGACGCAAACGCCATTGCCGCAAAGAGGTCGAGTGATGACTTTAAGACGAGTTGGTCGATTCCTGTTCCCAGCCCGTCACTGAGTGATCCGAGAATGGTGAGCGGTCCGACACAAAACAGCAGTGACGCGCTCACATAGCCCTCAATAAATCGGGCTCGATCATCGCTACCTGTCTCACCACCGAATTTTGTTTGCAGGCGCCCGCCGATGTTGTTGAGACGATCTTCAACACGAACCAGTGACCCGAGGATGCCCCCGAGAACAACGGCGCCGAGCACCACGATGAGTGTCCAATCGGCGCCAACGGCATCAGCAAATGCGCGATCTCCAATCGCCCCTATGTTCAATGCGCCAACGACAAGCGTGATGAGCCCGAGACCGTTGGTTGTCGTTTCGCGCGTGCGTTCAGAAAATCGATTGCCTATCAACATTCCGACGGTCGCTCCAACGAGGACCGCAACGATGTTGATCATCGTTCCAAGGCCGGTCATGGCAAACGCTTACAGTCCGAATCGATACAGATTGGTCTCATAAGGCTCAAAGCCGAGCCGTTGATAGAGGCGATTTGCCGCTTCGCGCGAAGACCTACTCGTGAGGCTCACGTTCTTCGCTCCCCGCTGCCGAGACTCATCGATCGCTGCAACATTGAGCGCCTCACCAACACCAAGCCCCCGGGCTGATTCATCGACAACGACATCTTCAATCCACGCCTTTAAACCGGTTGGGATTCGATAGAAGGCAAGCGTCAAACTCCCCACCACAGACCGCACATCATCGTCGCCGTCGAGCTCAGCGATGAATAGCACCGAATTGGGATTGTCGATGATCGACAACAATTCGGCTGCCGTTGGCGGGGGTGATGATGACGACAGCTGCGGAATGAGACGAGAAAACGCTTCAACAAGCCCATCATCGACTTCGGTCGCCGCTCTTACAGAAATTGACACCTCGATAACGGTATCTGACATCTCACGCCAGCGGTAGCCTCTTTACTGTCATGGAATCCAACACCAGACATATTCGCTGGCAGGCTGAACCCGAGCTCACCAACCCGGTCATCGTCATTGCGTTCACCGGCTGGAATGATGCCGGTGATGCTGCATCGACCGCAGTTCGAACCCTCATTGAAACGAGCGGGGCAGACGCACTTGCCGATATCGACCCTGAAGCCTTCACTGATTTCGCGACTGTGCGACCTCACGTTCGTCTCGATGAGCAACAGCGTCGCAACATCGTGTGGCCTACCGTCGGCGTATGGTCAGCCTCGCTTCCCGGTTCTGATGTCATTTTCGTGCTCGGGCCAGAGCCTGCACTGCGTTGGAAATCCTTTGCAAGCCAGATTGTTGGTATCGCTGAGAAGTACTCAAGCCCGCTTGTGATCAGTCTCGGAGCACTGCTTGCCGATGTTCCGCACACCCGCCCGGTGCACGTGTTTGGTAGTGCTGCCGATGATGACCTCATTTCCAGGTTCGATCTCGAGCGCTCTCGGTACGAGGGGCCGACCGGAATAGTCGGCGTCGTTCAACATGCCCTTACCAGTGCCGGATTTTCCGGTGCGTCATTATGGGCTGCCGTCCCCGGTTATGCCGCCCAGGTACCGTCACCGAAGGCGGCGGTCGCTCTCATCGAACGAGCGAGCGGCATGATGGGAACCCCGGCTCCAACAGGTGGCCTTAACGCCGATATCGATGACTATGACGCCCGTATCGAGGCCCTCATTTCTGATGACGACGATCTCGTGATCCATATCGAGCAACTCGAATCGATTGTCGACGACATCAACGACGATGACGACACGAGTGGTCCAATCGACCTTTCCGAATCAGATGATCTCCTCAACGAGGTCGAACAGTTTCTTCGCGAACGCGATAACGAGAACTAGTTACGAATCAGCTCGCCACACCGGCGAGCGCGGCGAATCAAAGCCTGCTTCCACCGGCTCGCCTCGTATTGCGGCGAAGGCCATCGGACCCCACCACTGGGCACCAGCAGTGACCTCCGGAAGGGCGTCTTCACTGAACCAACCGACATCGCTTGTCTCAAGCGGATGTCCCTCTAACGTGCCGCCGGTAGCCCGGCAATGAAAGAGCAACATGTACATCCCGAACCGGGAAAATCCCATTCGCTGACCGTCGATCACCGAAAGCAAACGCACCGGCTCACAGATAATTCCCGTTTCTTCTTCGACCTCTTTCACCGCTACCTCTGACGGTGAATATCCAACGTCCGCCCACCCTGTTGGATAGAGCCACACTCCAGACTCGCGTCGCTGCACCAGCAAGATGTCGCCGTCATCATTGCCAACAACGGCGCCGATCGCAATTTTTGGAGTGACGTATCCCGGTACACCCTCTCCCACGTTGTCGAGCCACTCTTGAACAAAATGGTCGGTTTCTCTAGTCGTCTCGATTCCCTCGGCAAGATCTTGAGCGGCCGCTTTGATATCGGCAGCGACGTGAAGCACTTCCTCGTAGCGCTCGCGTTCATACAAGCTGGCGGTAAACCCCATACCGGTTCGAGCGATCGCCGAAAGGGTGTCGCTCCATCGAACGAGGTCGCGTGGATCAGGAACCGATGACGTCATTCATCGACAACCTAGCCGTCACCGCACGACGTGAAGAACCGCTCGTTGAACTTCAGTCCGGTGGAACTCGTCTGTCAGAGGGGTTCCGCGTCGGGTGCGAACGTAAAACGTGTCGACAACTTCCATTCCGATCGTTTGCACTGTCGCATGCCGAATGTCGAGATCGAGTTCGGCCAACGCTTTCGTAATTCGATGCAACACGCCCGGGGTTGACTCACAGTGCACTTCGATAACCGTCGCAGTTGACGATGCTTCATCGTCGAAAATTACCGTCGGCTTGCTCAGCACCTTCGCCTGCGTTGCACGACGCCGGCGCTGATGCTTCACCCGTTCCGCCAACCTCGCTTCGATCGCTAGTTCACCTCGGAGCGCGCGGTGCAGGTCGTCAAGAACAGGTTGCCACTCGACGCCAGTTTTCGGTCGAATGATGAGAACCTGAGATGCTGCCATTGCTTGAACACCTGGCTGCGCTTCATCGGAGTGCGCTCGTGCACCCGCGACATCAATCCCGTGCAGCGCCAGCACACCGGCCACCTTGCTGAACGCTCCCGGGACGTCAGGGGTCACCACCGTCAACCTGTCATGCCCATGCTCTTCGCTCAACACGACGGATGTTTCTCCCGTCGCCATTCGCTCAAGAGTTGCGGCATCTGGAAACAGCTGCCATATCGCGTCTGAAACATCACCGCCGCCGAGCACGTGTTCAACCCGGCTCACAAGATCGTTGACCAGACCCTCTTTCCACGAACCCCACGCCGATGGCCCCGTCGCTTTCGAATCACTTTCTGTGAGGGCGTGCAACAGCTCGAGTCGCTGTGCGTCGCCAACTTGGCTCGCAACCGAAGCGATGGTCGCAGGGTCGCTGAGGTCGCGACGCATCGCGACATCAGGAAGCAAAAGATGGTGTTCGACCATCGAAACGATGACGTCAGTGTCTGGTTGAGAGAGCCCGAGTCGCGGACCAATCGATGATTTCACAAGATCCATTCCGACATCTGTGTGGTCTCCTGGCAACCCTTTCCCGATGTCGTGGAGCAACGCTCCAAGCACCAATAAATCGGGGCGCTGGACACGTTCTGCGAGTTGCGCAGAGTTTGCTGCGGCTTCCCACAGGTGCCGGTCAACGGTGAACCGGTGATAGGCGTTGCGTTGTGGCTTAGCTCGCACCGGTGCCCACTCTGGGAATATGCGCTCGATGAGCGAGTGCTGATCGAGGCTTTCCAGCACTGGAATCGCACGATGGCCCTCGAGGAGAAGGGCCACGAGTTCGTCAACGGCTCCCGGGGGCCACCGATCAGGCCAGTCTGGCATTTCATGCGCGAACCGCTGGAGCGTGTGGCGGCCAATTCGATGACCCGATCGTGCAGATGCTTGAGCAACTCTCAACACGATGGTCGGATCATGAGCCAGGTCGACATCATCGTCGACTTCAACATCACCTTCAACGATGTTGATACCTGGTGCCAATCGAACTGGTCGCCCATCACCGACGCGTCCGTGCCGCGACCAGGTTTCGTCAGATACCCATGCGATGGTGCGCGCTGCAGCAGAAATCTCCGACATCATCTCATCGGCATCCGCGAACCCAGCGATTTCAGCAACTGCATCTTGATCTTCTAAGCGAAGCACTTCGCCGCGTCGGGCGGTCGATCGGTGAAGCCCCACCCGTGCTCGAAGCAGCGTCGCATAACTCTCGTCGAGAATGTCGAGGTCTGCTGGGGGAATCGCAAGCCCCGCTGCGTGAGCCCACCACAAGGAATGCACATCGCGAAGGCCTCCATGACCACTTTTAATGTCGGGTTCCAAGGTGTACGCAACCTCGCCTGCTGACGCTTGGCGTTTCTCGGAAGCTTCACGAATCTCGGCGAGCCACTTCTTACGGTGCCGACGCCAAGCAACCTGCGCCTGTTCAATCACCTGCGTCGCCATTCGTTCGTCACCGGCAAGAAATCGTCCAGTGACGAGACTTGACGCCGTGTCGATGTCAGATTTTGCGAGAGCCTCTTGTTCATCAACGCTTCGCACTGCATGCCCGAGAGCGATGCCCGCATCCCAAATGGGGTACCACATTGCTGAAGCAAGGGCTTCCACACGCTCGGGTTTGCTGCGATGGATGACCAGCACATCGAGGTCGCTGAACGGGGCGAGTTCGCCGCGGCCGTAGCCTCCGACCGCAATTAGCGCGATTTTTGGTGATTTCGGGTGTTGCTCTCGAGCAGCATCGAACAGTTTGATGAGCCATCGATCTGTCGCATCTGAGAGTGCCCGGCAGAATTCGCGTCCGGTGAGTGGTGACGATGAGATGAGGCGATTGCGTGCAGTGGGAGAGATCCGCCTCGTCATATGCGACAGGGTAGATGCAATCTCAGCCGACCGTCGCCGTCAGCGAAGGCCTTCTTCTCGACGACGCATCAGAATTGTCGCGGCTTTCCACACACCCCATTGCAATCCTGGTTCGTGTAACCGTTCGTCGATATCACTCCACGTTGCGGGGGCCATTCCGAAGATATCGCCCGGATTTGCGTTGCGTGCGAACTCGTCTCTGGGCACTGGTTGTGCGCCAAGTTGTGACAAGACATCACTCGGCTCAGAGAGCGCATCTCTGATCAGCGCCAACGGGTTTGACCGCTGCTCGTCAGGATCGGTCTCAAGGAGCCGGTCAAGATCGTGCAACAGCCGTGAGGAGACCACATCAGCGGTCTCTTGCACGCTCGAAGCAGCAGCATCGGTGGAAACATCTTGATGTTCGAGCACTCTCAGCATCGTCGTTGCCAACCAACGGGGTATGCACACATGCAACATCTGCTGCAGGTCGTCAACCGGCGACGGCGTTTCACCCATCGTTCTCTTCTATCGTGACGTCATGGTCTTTCGCACGAGTCGCCGAGCTGTTGCGCAATATGTGCTCACCACAGGCCTCTTCGCACTGATCACAACATCGTGTGGAACACCATCAGCTTCGAGCCCAGACCTCACGGTGAATCTTCCTACGACGACCGTTGGTGTTCAACAATCTGGGGATGATGTTGTTCGGATAGCGGCGTTTTTGCCGTCAACCGGGCCGGGTGCACAAATTGGCACCCCGATGAACGACGCAGTTCGTCTCGCCGTGAGCGATATCAACGCGGCTGGAGGGGTGCTCGGAGGGCCGATCGAGGTTGACTTTGTCGATGAGTCGACGTCGAACGATCTCGACATCGTCTTGCAATCAGACGTCGACGCGATCGTCGGTCCGGCATCGTCGCTCAACGCTCTCAGCATGCTGAATAGCAGCGTGGAGTCAGGAGTGCTGTCGTGTTCACCGACGGCAACATCGCTACTGCTCGACCGATTTCCAGATGCGAATCTGTTCTTTCGCACGGTTGGAAGTGACAGCCTTCAGATGGCGGCACTTGCTCGAACGGCTGCTCGAACCGGTGGCGGCTCACTCACGATCGTGCATCTCGACGACCCCTACGGTCGGGGCCTTGCGGCCGCGTTGGAGACCGCCGTGGAAAGTCGGCCGAGTCTGACATTGAGTTCAGTCGTGCCATTCTCGGGCGCTGACCCTGATCTTGATGATGATGCTTTTCAAATCGTTGAGACCGGTTCACGAATAATCGCCGTACTTGGTGACACCGCTGATGGCGCTCGAATGCTGGCAGCAATCGATGCGGCCCTTCCGAACAGTCTCGAACGGTCTCCCCCGTTCGTCGTGGTCAATGACAGCCTTCGTGATGCCACCGACGTCATCGCAACTATCTCTAACCGGCTTCGAGAACAGATCACTGGTGTGGCCGCTCGAGCACTCGTCACGACGGTCGATGCTCCTACCGGCTACTTCTCAACGAACGCCTATGACTGTGTCGTGCTCATTGCTCTCGCAGCTCGACAAGCCGGAACTGATTCTCCACGAGCGATTGCCAATCAGATGGCCTCTGTGTCGTCGGGTGGACGTTTGTGCTCCACGTATGCAGACTGCGCCGCTCTTATCGATCAAGACTTGCAGATTGACTACAACGGCCGGTCGGGTGCAGTTGATCTATCGTCAACAGGCGATCTCAGCCGGGCGTGGTTTCGAGAGTTCAGATTTGACGAATCTGGTCGCGAGTACATCTTCAACGACGTGGGCATCGAAATCTCGTCATGAATGGCCGCCACCGGCAGACCGAACGTGCTCAGACCAGATCGTCGATTGGCGCAAGGTAGCCCACGAAAAAGTCTCCAAACTCTCCGTAAATTGCCGAGCCCTTGTCGAATCGCATCGTGTACACGACGTCTTTGATGATCTCGAGACTGATGCCGAACAGCGTGACACCCCACTCGTGAGAGTCAAGACCGGTTGACGCAGTAACGAGCTGCACGATTTTTCCGGCGAAAGCTCGACCGCTTTTCCCGTGCTCCATCATCATTTCTGTGCGCTGATCGAATGGAGTTGCATACCAGTTGGCATGGCCTTCTCGACGCTTGCTCATCGGGTAGAAGCAGAACGCGGGCTTGCCTTCGGGGGGGAGTTGCGGATAGAGCCGGTCACGCAAGGCTTCCTCTGGGAGGCCTTTGGCGTACTCGCTGACCTCGGTGATGCTGAGGTAGCTGTCACGAATGTTGAGACCGGCTCGCTGAATGTTGATTTGTAGCGAGTGAAGCACGGCCATGTCGCTGCTGATCGCCATCACCCCGATGTCGGCCTTGTGACCGAGCATTGCTGCCGTGATCACTTGGCAATCCGCTGATGTCGCATCGGTGATGGCCGATGTCAGCGCAGCGCGATCAACTGTCGCAGTTGGTGAACAGAAGAGGTGGAGAACGCAGACGCCGGTGTCCATTTGCATGCTGTTGAGGCTATCGACGAACCAGTGAGGCGAAGGCCGCTGCGATCCGATGCGCGGCGGCGGTGTCGACCTCGAGAAAGAGCGAAGGCTCAATGAGTTCAATCTCAGAAATAACAGGTCCATCATCGGTGGGCAGCATGTCGATGCGGGCATACGCCGTTTCAGGAAGCAGTGCCAGCACTCGATCACACAACGCCAACTCACTCTCGCTCGGCGTGTGGGCGCTGATGACCTCAAGTACGTGACCATCACTCGACCACTGAACGTCGCCGTTGAGGATCGCTTCTTTATGAAAGGAGTGGCTCAGCACACCAGCAGCGGTGACGAGTCCGACTTCTCCATGAGTATCGATGTTGGTCAGATATGGCTGAATGAGAGGGGTTTCACCAGATTCGATAAGCGCGCGCAGGTAGTTGAGTGCCGCCTCATGCTGTTCGGTGAAGCGCCGTACCCCATGCGACCCTGCTCCGACCGACGGCTTTACAACGATGTCGCTACCGATCTCGGCCAGTTCGCGTTGCGACATGAGTTCGTTGCGATCCATGACTGTCGTTGGAACGACCGGTAAGCCTTTTGCAGCAACATCGGCGAGATAACGCTTGTCGCTATTCCACCGGATGAGCTCTGGAGGATTCCAGAGTTGGGTCTGCTGCGAAACCTCTGTCAACCAGTGATCGAACTCTTCGCGCCGGCGATGGTAATCCCAGGTCGATCGAATGATCGCTGCGTCATAGGACGACCATGCAATGTCGTCGTCCCAGGCAACGACCTCTGCGTTGACGTTGAGCTGTTGCAGCGCTGAGACGAGCGGTGGAAGATCAGAGTCTGGGTGAGAAAGTTCCGATGCGCTGACAAGGGCGATGTTCTTCGCATGCAACTCAACCACCTCAGATGGCTGCAGATTGGTCTCGAAGATGTGTCAGCCGCCAGCCACAGCCGGGATGATGCTCACGGTCACACCATCTGCCACCGGGGTGGAAAGCCCTTCGAGGTACCGAACATCGTCGTCATCAACAAAAACGTTCACGAACTTGCGCAGGTCGCCACTCTCATCGAGGAGCCGATCGGCGAACCCAGGGTGAGCGCCCTCAAGCGCCGTGATGACATCTGAGAGAGCACCAGCTGCGACCTCAACTTGCTTTTCGCCACCTGACAGCGGGCGGAGGGTGGTTGGAATTCGAACGGTTACGGCCATGGCAAAACTCTACCGAACTAGTCAGATTTCAGCACCTTGTGCTCATGTAGGTTGTCGGTGTGCGAATACTTGCTGCCGTCGACAAATTTCGTGGCACCGCCACTGCCCACGAGGTCGCATCCGCTATCGGTGATGCATGCTGGGATCTCGGGCACGAGGTTGTCGAGTTACCTCTCGCTGATGGGGGCGAGGGACTCCTCGAAGTATTTGGTGGGGCAAACCGACATCATCGGGTGACAGGGCCTCTCGGGACGTCGCTCGATGCTGGTTGGCGACTCAATGGCCGCACAGCCATTATCGAAATGGCGCAGGCCGCGGGGCTTGAAATTGCCGGTGGCGCCGATGCAAACCGTCCGCTCGATGCGACAACTGCTGGAGTCGGAGAGCTCATCCTTCATGCGATCGCAGTAGGCGCTCGTCGAATCATTGTTGGTCTCGGCGGGTCTGCCACAACAGATGGAGGGCTCGGGGCGGTGCAGGCCATCGGTTCTCCTGGTCGTCTCAAGGGCATTGATCTTCGAATCGCGTGCGATGTCACGACAACCTTCGTCGACGCAGCCCGAGTGTTTGGTCCACAAAAAGGGGCAACACCTTCTCACATCGAACTCCTCACCGGTCGACTTCAACGTCTCGCACAGGTGTACGAAACCGATTACGGAGTCGATGTCAGCGAGGTGTCGGGCTCAGGTGCTGCCGGCGGTCTCGCTGGCGGACTTGTCGCGCTGGGCGGCGTCATCGAACCTGGTTTTGACCTCGTGGCAGATGAAGTCGGTCTGTTCGATGCCATCGAGCACACCGACATGGTGATTACGGGCGAGGGGCATCTCGATGCACAAAGCTTCGAGGGCAAAGTGGTCGGCGGTGTCTCTCGTATCGCAAGCGAACATGACATTCCGGTGGCGGTTATCTGCGGATTCGCTGACGACGATGTGGCCGATCGTCTTCCGACGTATTCGTTGACCGAGCGCTACGGTCTCGACGCAGCGACATCGCAGACGAGACGACTCATAACCGAGACGTCGAGAGAAATACTCTCAACGTCTGCCGCCGACTAACTCGTCAGCCCGAGGTTCCTGCTTCGACCTCGGTCACCGCTGCCGGCGCGAGCTCTTCGAGCGTGCGACCCGCTTTATCAAGACCGAGCATGACGAGCACGCCAGCTCCATCAAGTGAACCTGTTTGCGTCGGGGCCGGGGTTTGCACAGGCGCAATCGACGACACACTACCCATCGATGCCGCTACAGATTCTGCTACCGCTTGCGCAGCTGGAATTCCCGCGTCGTAATACACGACGGTGAGTTCGAGACGGCCCCCAATCGACGATGATGCATTTGTCGGCGAGCCGACCGAATACCCGGCTGCGGAGAGTTGATCACTTAAGAGCCCTGCAGATCCGCTCACGCCATTTGCGTTCGCAACGATGACTGAAGCTCCTTCTGTCACTGGGCCAGCGACGGTGGTGGTGGTCTCGATGACAACTGTGGTCGAGGTCAACGAGGCATCGACTGCAACAGTGGTTTCCACCGCAGTTGTTGCGACCGGCCCTCCGAGCACAGCGTCACCGCTCGACGAAATCGATCGCAAGATAAGGAATCCGACGACGACTGCGATCACCGATAGAACGATCGCAAGTCCGCCGGCTACCTGTGCGGGCTCGTTTCGAGGAACACGCCTCGGTACGCCACCGCTTGAGTCTCTCGAGTCGCTCATTTCGACATTCCCTCCGATGCATCGGTGCCGGTTCCTAGTCGTTCACGACGCCGGATCACTCGTTGACGCTCAAGTCGACGAACAAGAAGTTCATCATGTTCGAGAGCCTCCGGGAGTTCCAACAATTCGTTCAACTCGCCATGGTACTCGTCAACTGAACACTGAAATCGCGCCCTAATTGCTCGTTCGCGGGTGTCGTCAAGCGTCCACCATGTGCGTTCGAATTCGAGTATGGCTCGCTGACGATCTGTGATCACCTCACAAGAATTACCGCTCAGAGGGTGCAGTTACAAGCACCATCTAAAAGCTTCTGGCCTTCGGCATGAATTATCCTCTCCAAACGTGTCTGACAAACCGTTCATCATCGGAGTTGCCGGAGGTACTTCATCTGGGAAAACCACGATCGCTGAGCGCCTCGCCGACTCGATGGGTGCCGATGAACTTGCTCTCGTCAAGCTTGACTCGTATTACATTTCACGGACCGAGCAGCCGATGGAAGATCGGGCTGCAGCGAATTACGACCACCCGTCAGCGTTCGATTGGGATTTGCTCAACGAGCATCTCGACGAATTGCTCAACTGGCGCCCAGCGCCTGTTCCGACGTACGACTACACCATCCACGACCGAACCGACATCGTTGATGTTGTCCAACCTGCCCGCATCGTCGTCGTCGAAGGAATTCTCGTGCTGTGGAACACCGAACTGCGCAACCAGTTCGACCTCAAAGTGTTTGTCGACACCCCCGCCGATCTCAGGTTCATCCGTCGTCTCGAACGCGATGTTGTCGAGCGCGGGAGAACTCAAGAGAGCATCATCTCTCAATATCTTGCGACCGTTCGACCAAGCCATGAGGACTTCATCGAGCCCAGTCGCGCCCATGCCGATGTCATCATTCCGGAAGGCGGGCTTAATCGGCCAGCGCTCGATGTATTGATGGCTCGTGTACGAGAAATCGTGAACTAAGCGATGTGCTCAGGGAGTGCTGGTGGCGACACCCGGCAGCAGCTGATCGGCAAAGTCGTCGCCAAGGGCGACGATCACACCAGCGTCACCGAGCTCTG
>CALCBR010000024.1:0-22967 GCA_937897105.1 uncultured Acidimicrobiaceae bacterium
TGTGCAGGAATCCTGATGTTCGACGCACATTCACCACCCTTGAGGGCGACGATCTCGATACCGCGGTCGAAGAACTTCTTCGTTTCGAGGCGCCAGCCAAAGCAATGATGCGAACCGTCGTTGAAGATCATGAGGATGCTGGGGTCGAGATGCGTACCGGACAGTCGGTGTTTCTCAATATCTTGGCTGCCAACCGTGATGACCGCGTGTTCGACTCACCCGACGACATCGTTCTCGATCGTGATCCGAACCCGCATCTCACATTCGGGTTTGGGCACCACTTCTGTCTCGGTGCAGCTCTTGCTCGACTTGAAGCCAAAGCAACGTTGTCATCGCTATTCCAGCGATTTCCAAACCTCCAGCTTGATGGCGATCCAACGTGGCGTCCAACGATCAGCGACAGATCACCGAAGTCGGTTCCGCTGCGATGGTGACATCATTCACCGCCGTCGGCTGAACGGCATTCGCACGGTTTCGCATTTTGGCTGTTACCGTCCACGCCGCTGATCGGGACTTCCGGTCGGTGGGTTCGCAGAATGGGATGTAGTTCCTCCGATCATCGTGAGCCATCCCTCCCCCAACATGAACTCATCAGCTTCGCGCTGAGCACGAAACACTGCGCCCACCTCTTCTGGAGACTTTCCATGACATTGACCGAATCCGAACCACGCGCGCTGACATTTGAAGAACTCGGTGTCCCCGACTTCATTTGCCGCTCGCTTCACCGCCGCGGCATCGACGAACCGTTTGCCATCCAACGCGTCGCTATTGCCGACATCATGCAGGGAAATGACGTTTGCGGTGCTGCTCCAACGGGGTCTGGCAAGACGCTCGCATTCGGAATTCCTCTTGTTGCGATGACCCGAAAGGGCAGTCCTCGTCGGCCACGGTCTCTGGTGTTGTCACCGACGCGTGAACTGGCCGATCAGATCGCATCTGAAATGGAACCGTTGTCGAACCGCACGTCGATTACCACGGTGTATGGCGGCGTTGCGTATGGAAGACAAGTCAATGCCCTCAAACACGGCACCGACATTCTCGTTGCGTGCCCAGGGCGTCTCGAAGACCTCATGGAGTCGGGCACCGTCGTGCTCGATGACATCGAGCGTGTCGTCATTGACGAAGCCGACCGCATGGCCGATATGGGCTTTTTGCCTGCAGTGCGTCGCATTCTCGATGCCACCACATCGCGTACTCAAACGATCTTGTTCTCAGCCACCCTCGACGGCGATGTCGCTCATCTCGTGAAGCATTACCAAAATGATCCCGTGCGGCATGAGGTCGTTCCTGAGCACAACAGCATCTCGATTGCCGATCACCGATTCTGGACGGTTGCTCGCGATGCACGGGTAAGCCTGCTCGCCGAAACGGTCGCTGCAGCGTGGCCAACGATCGTGTTTTGCCGCACCCGGCATGGCGCTGATCGCCTGACGAAACAACTCGCACGAGATGGGATCACCGCAGTCTCCATTCATGGTGGAAAGAGTCAACCTCAACGCACCCGAGCTCTCGCGGAGTTCACCGAACACCGAGCACACGCACTCATCGCTACCGATGTTGCTGCTCGAGGCATACATGTTGATGACGTGACATCAGTGGTGCACTTCGACCCACCAGAAGATCACAAGGCCTACATTCACCGTTCGGGACGTACCGCTCGTGCCGGCCAAGGCGGTGTGGTTGTCTCTCTCATCGAGCCAAACGGTCGTCGAGCCGCACGTCGCATGCAACGCGAGGTCGGTATCGAAGTGGAAATCGTCGATCCTGATATTGCATCGATCACCTCATTTGGTGACCCCACGGCGACACTCGCACCGGCACGTGAAGTGCGGGAGCGCCAGCGTCCGTCGTCGAAGCAGCGTCAAGGGTCGCAACCCAAGAAGACTGGTGGTCAACCTGGCAAGAAGCGACGTGATACTTCACAACGTGGTGACATGTCGTCAACGCGTGGCGATCGCAAACCACATCGTGGCCAAGGGTCTCGCCAAGATGACCAGCGCTCAGAGGCACGACGCAGCGACTCAAATGACCGTCCTCGTCGAACTACTGAGGCTCAACGAGATCGGCAGCGTCGGGCAGAAGGCGATGGCTCCTCCCGGAACAATCGCGGTGAGCGTCGCCAAAGTGGGCCCAGCTCGCATCGAAAAGGGTCGAAGGCTGGCCAGCGTCGTGCGTCTTCGGGCGGTCACCGCAAAGGTCAAGCCCCTCGGGCTCGCACTTCAAGTCGTCGCGGATAAGCCGGGCAGTAACGCCACTTCTGAACATCGCGCTCACCACGAAACGAGTGCTCTTCGGTAAGGTCAACTCGTTGGTCGCCACGTTCAGATCAAGGAGATGCTGTGAATCCCGTTGATATTCCCGACGTTCTCACCGAGGACTTGCACAACAAACTTTCGTCTCTTGCGGTTGCAACGATTACTCATCAGCTACAAGGCCGCGGTATCCAGCACGCCTTCTTGAGCGGTCTGCGACCGCTCCATCCACATCAACGGCTTGTTGGAAGAGCCCGCACGCTTCGCTATGTGGCGTTGCGTGAAGATCGTCTCTCAGAGTTCTCTGCAGGACAGAATGCTCAGCGCCGCATTGTTGAGGCGGTCACCAATGGCGATGTCATTGTGATCGAGGCTCGGGATGTTCCTGATGCCGGCACCGTGGGAGACATTTACGCTCTGCGAGCGTTTCATCTTGGTGCGGTGGGGATCATCACCGATGGCGCGCTCCGTGACACCGAGGCGATCACCGAACTCGGTAAGCCCGTGTATCACCGTGCCTCTCATGGGTCGACGTGGGGACGGCGGCATATGCCGTTCAGCCATGATGAGCCCATCACCTGTGCCGGAGTGTTTGTTGAACCGGGTGACATCATCGTGGGTGACACCGATGGTGCAGTAGTCATTCCACATGCCATCGCCGTCGAGGTTGCCGCAGACGCTGAAGCGCAGGAGCACCGGGAGGCGTTTGCGATCGAGAGGGTGCGAGCGGGGGAATCACCTCAGGGAATCTTCCCTCTGTCAGAGGAGCGTCGACCCGACTACGAAGCATGGAGCGAGCAGCAATAACGCATCGCACGTCTGCGAGAGTGTCAACCACCTGCCGGCTTACTCACCAGAGGAGGTGTGCGGGAACATCGTGATGTCAGCGCCCCCGGCAGGACTCGAACCTGCGACCTGCGGTTTAGGAAACCGTTGCTCTATCCACTGAGCTACGGGGGCGGGGATGGCCCGAAACGTGGTTCGAAATTCAGAAGCGACGCGTTGGGTTACCGGTGTTTGAGGATAGTGGGTAACCCTCGCCGACTCTCCTTGACCAACCTCGCCCGACGAGCGAAGTGGCTACCAACCGCGAACGGCTGTCCGGCCTGTCGACTCCACCAAACGGCTAAGCGTGTCATCACCACACGCCGGATTGAACACATAATCATCTGAGCGCACCAAATGGACAAGATGACCCGATCGCTCCGAAGCTTCCTTCGCTGTTTCTTCTTCAATACGGTGATCGATTGCCGCTCCGTCAGCAATGTCCCACGCGTGAATCAATGAGTCGTATGCAAGCGACCCATAAAAGTCATCGAACGACAACTCGCCAAGAAGTGGGTGGGTGAACAAATCGTCGGGCTTCACCTGCGGAAGAGCTTCAAGTAGGCGAGCGAGGTGATATTGCGAGGATTCTGAAGGGTTGGATCCTGCCCAAGACCCGTCGTTTATGTCGACCACGTCGGCTCCGATTGCGCGGGCGCGAAAATTCACGAGAACTCCAATTGCGTGCGACGCACAGTCTCGAACTCTCCAACCTTCACAGCATGTCGGAGACTCCCACGCATACTCAGGCACCCGAGAAATGACATCGTCAAGTTTCGAGGCACATCTCACTAAGTGACGGATACCCGCACTTAACTCAGAATCACTCATGCCGCTCTGTGCTCACTAACTATTTGGAGCGTTATACGAACCGCTACCGCTCGCATCAAACTCCGCAGCAGTCATGATCACCTTCGTATCCTGCGCAACAACTGCACCCGTCGGACTTACAGCCTTCTTCACTGCGGCCAGGGTGTCTGCGCCGGGTACGTCGACCATCAACATAAAGTCCCAATCGCCCCCGGGGAGCATGTAAAACGCATCCAGCGAGGCTCCGAGACTCTCAAATAGTGCCCTCACCTGGGTCTCTCGCGCAGTAGCGCCTTGCTCAACCGCACCCTTCCAAGCCTCTGGACTGTACTTCCCGAACATAACTGCTTTTGGCATGTTGATTCCCCCCGATGTGTTGGTGCGATCTTCAACGTAGCACGAAAAATTTGACCGAAATCTCGTGAGTATCTGATGCGGTGGTGCTCTTCAATTTCCTCTCGCAAGACCATGAGACGCGACGGCCAAGGTCGGGATGTCCAGACGTAACTCTGGACAATTTGACCTGCTGTTTGGGAGGTTTCGACCACCGAAAACCGTGGGGTAGTTCCGAACGTCTGACGCATGAACAGGATGTTCAAGTTTGCTCATCGACCCGCACTAACTGTTGCTGGTGTTGCGATGTTGTCAACAAGCTTGCTTCTCGTTGCATCACCCGCGAGCGCCGATGCGAGATCCCACTTGAGTGACCCGACTGCCGAGACTGATTCGAAAGATGCAATTCCGAATCGCGCAGTGATGATGCAGATGAACATCGTCTCGACCGACGATCATGCTCTTGCAGCAGCTGCAAGAAAGAGCAGTGAAACCATCCAGCGGTACCCGTCTGCAACTACTGATCCTCACTCAGCGATCATCGAGATCAAAGACGGCACCTCCCCTTTTGCAGTGAGGGCCGGGATGGCGAGCATCGATGCCGACATTGCCGAATTTTGGGAAACTGCCGATGCGGCCCGAGTGGTGAGCAGCAACAGTGTCTACCTTCTCGAACGGGTCCGAGGCCTTCCTTTTGTCTCGAACGCAGCGAGCGTCTCGAAAACACTTACTTCGGGGTATGGAACAGAACCCCGAGATATCAGTCTGTGGGGAATCAGCGGAGGAGCAGGGATCGACTCTGTGAGCGCACAGCCCGACACCTTGAATCTGAGCGATATTCCGGTCGCAGTTATTGACACGGGTGTTGATATTTCTCACGAAGATCTCGCAGGGCGCCTGTGGAGTAATCCCGGGGAAATACCTTGGGACGGAGTTGATAACGACAACAACGGTTTCATTGATGACATCCACGGCTGGGACTTCGTCTGCGACCTTCCATACCCGCGGCCCCCAATTCGCGACTCAGAAGGGGCGTTGCAATACGACGACTCTGGGCGTGTCGTCACCGACATGTCCTCGTGCCCCGGAAGCCCGGCAGCGGACACCGGTGGATACGACCCGCACGGACACGGCACTCACGTCGCTGGGACTATCGCCGCACAAAGTGACAACAACACGGGAATCAGCGGGGTAGCTCCAAACGCTCGCATTGCGGTTCTACGAACACTCGGTGATAGCGGGAGTGGCTGGAGCAGCGCCGGCATCGCCGCTCTCAACTATGCGGTGGAAAACAGAATCGAGGTATCTAATAACTCGTACGGCTGTCTCTCCTGCTCACTGCATGGCTACTCGCCAATGCTGATGGCTCTCGACGCGCACCCCGAGCATGTGTTCCTCGCCGCAGCTGGTAACGACAACCTACTCACAGGTCCCGGTGACCATTACCCGTCGGGTCTGGAGAATGCCAATGTCATTTCCGTTGGGTCGCACTCTTCATCTGCAGTTCGCTCTTGGTTCTCAAACTACGGCGTAGACGCTGTCGATGTGTCAGCACCCGGAAGCAGCATCATGTCAACATTCGCAGGCGGCTATTACTACATGTCCGGGACATCGATGGCGACGCCACACGTTGCCGGAATGGCAGTGATCATGAAGGGCCTCAATGGGAGTCTGACCGGTGGTGAGGTTAAGGACATCCTCATGGAAACGTCGACAGCAGTGGCAGGCTTCGAAACCCTCGTTGCATCAGGTGGCATCGTCAATTTGCCCGACGCACTTACCGAGATCTCCGCTTCATCGACGCCGAGCCCCGAACCAGAGCCGCCAACCGAGACAGAACCAGTCGACCCGGTTGACCCGGTCGATGACCGTGTTGACACCGTCCCCGGAAAGCGCATCTTTGACAGTCGGGATGGCGGGGCTGGTCGACTACCAAAACAAACGGTTCGTTACGTCCAGATTGCCGGCACTGGCGACATTCCATCTGACGCAACAGTTGCGACCATCAACTTCACTGTGGTCAACCCATCAGGTTGGGGTTTCGTCACCGCATGGGGATGCAACAACACCGCAGATGCCAAGCCCGACGCCTCCATCTTGAACTATGACGCTGGATGGACTCGAGCGAACACCCAAACCATCGGCCTCGGCAACACCGGCGGTATCTGCGTGTGGTCGTACGCCGAGACGGACATCATCGTCGACACACAGGGCTACATAACCTCTGACGGCATCACCATGCACACCAAACCTGTCCGAGTCATGAACGCCCGTGGGTCGTCGAGTTTCACTGCAGGAGAAGTCCGCAGAGTAGATGTCACTGGCTCCAACCTGACAGCAGCATTCGTGAACCTCACCGCAGTTGACCCAGCCGAATGGGGTTTCCTCACCGCATGGCCATGTGCCACAAACAGCGATCCAGTTCCGAACTCCTCAGCAGTGAACTACGACACGGGCGCAACCGTTGCCAACAATGCAGTCGTTGCGCTCACCGACGGTGGATTCTGCGTGTACAGCTACGGCGACACCGGTGTGCTGGTCGACGTCATGGGAGTCATCGACACCACCGACACCTCAGTCACACCACTTGACCCGGCCCGGCTCGTCGATACCCGGGTAGGTGGAGCCACCTCTGACCGTAACTATCAGGGGGCTGGCAGATTTGCGGCCGGAGAAACCCGCATGTTCACCATCTCGGGGCGCTCCGGTATCGCAGAAGACGCAACCGGTGTCTACATCAACGTCACATCGGTCAACCCTCGAGGACATGGCGGCTTCTTGACGGTGTGGGCGTGCAGCAGCCCAGATGACGCACCGCCAAACACCTCAGTGGTGAACTACACCCAAGGCTGGTCAGCAACACCAAACTCGGTGCTGCAACAACTCAGCGAACACGGAAACCTATGCGTCTACGCCTACAAAGCGACCGACGTCCTCATCGACGTCACCGGCTACGTCAAGTAGCCACTGTCGAACCAACTTCCAATCGTCCTACGCGTTGAGAGCCATGAGGATCAGACAAATTTCCCAAGAAGTAGGTCAATTTTGATTACGGGAATCACTCGGTTGCTGTCGATTACAAGCGAATGTGAAGGTCTCTCGAAATCGATGCTGTGCCGCTCTTGCGGTATCAGCGCTCCTCCTCTCGCCAACAGCCGTAGCTCATGCGAAGTCAGTCGCTCCTGAAACCATGACGCGCGAAGCCCACTCTTCTGCCAATGTGAGCGAACGAACGGTGGACACCCACACCGATGCGTTTGAACCAAACATCAACGAATCTGAGTATCTAAACAAGAAACTCGTCGGCCCCTACCAAGCCGTAGTCGTCAGCGCCGGAGAAGTTGAGTTGTATGCAAGTGACGGCGCATCCCCGTTCGAACCCCAACGCGTGGCTTCGGTCTCCAAACTCATCACAACTACGGCTGTGTTCCGCCTCGTCGAAGACGGCCGGCTGTCGCTCGAAAGCCCCATCAGTGACCACCTCCCATTCTCGATCGATGACCGATGGGTCGATGTAACAATCCTCGATCTCTTGCAACAGCACTCAGGTTTGCCAGCGAACAGGTCCTCCTGGTTCGGCGGCCAATGGGACACTTGCGAGGCTGCAGCGCAAGAAGCACTACAGAGGGCGCCGTTGGCTCGTGGATATCGATACTCGAACCACAATTTTTGTGTGTTGTCACTCATCATCGAACAGGTGACCAACAGGTCATTCTTCGATGCCGTCGGCGACACGGTATTCACGCCTTTGCGCATGACGTCACCGGTGCTCGATGAGACCTATCAGCACCTCGCAGGCGCAGGAGCGTTCGCCGTCAGCGCCATTGATCTCGCCCTGTTGATGGCTGCACTACAAGACCACTCCCTCACAGCCCCGAACTTTCTCACAACTGCGTCGAAAAACCTCATGCGTAGCCGAAACGTCTGGAACTACGGGACAGGGACTTGGGTGTTCGACAACGGATCATGGGGACACTCGGGAACCCTCTCGGAAGGACGCAACATCGTGGTAGAGCTCGTTGACGGTGGCGAGATTGTTGTTATCCAAAATCAGTCAAATCATCTCCGCAGCGGGCTTGATCTCTTTCCGTATGCCACACACCTCGCACGCTCGACCTGACCACCATCTGCCATCCACTCCCGTCGAAAAATTCCGCTGAACAACGAGGGTTCGCCAATGCGATACCGTTTTTTCATGGACTTGCTGAACAACCCTGACCTTCATTGGAGCCACTTCACCGGCACGCCAAGGTTTGGCTACCCAATCGATTACTGGGGTGCAATCTTGCACGTAGGCGACGACGGCCACCTTGACTTTGCTTACCGCTGGGCACCCAACAGTTACTGCCATTTCCATCGTCACCTCTGTTCCACCACATCGACGGTGATCGCCGGTGAACTTCATGTCACCGACTTCGACGATGACGGCAATGAGACTGGTGTCCGCATTCGGCGAGTTGGCGACTACAGCCACACCGTCGAACCAGATGTTCATATGGAACGAGGCGGCCCCGATGGTGCCATCGCCGTGTTCAATCTGTACGCCCCCGACGGCCTTCTCACCGACGTTCTCGCCGACGACCACTCAGTGATTCGCACGAACACTGTTGAACAGGTCGTTGAGGCGTGGCGCCGACCCGTCGCCCACTAACAAACTCGCACGGCTGAACCCAACGTGTGAACTGTTGCCAACCTGCTCACCACATCATCATTGAAGTCTGATGTGACATCATTGCGGCATCAACGTTGTCATCACCGGAGGATCCTCAGGAATTGGCCTCGCGTTTGCGCGTCACCATTCCGAACTCGGCCACAAGGTCACCTTGGTTGGTCGCGATGTCGCTGCGTTAGAGGACGCCCGCACATCGTTGTATGACACCCCTGGCGAGTGCAGGGTTATCTCCGCCGATCTCTCTGAAGCCGAGGGGGTAGAACAACTCATTTCGAGCTGCACCGACGTCGACGTCCTCATCGCAAATGCGGGGGTGACATCCGCAGCCGAAACCGGATCGCTACCGCGCCCAGAGATCGACAGGCTCACCTACCTCATGGGAGCGGGCGTCGTTCGACTCTGCGAAGGCGTCGTCCCCGGCATGGTTACCCGCGGAGGCGGAACGGTCGTCATTGTCTCCAGCATTGCGGCGTTCACACCGATGAGGAAGTCAGGTCCGTATGCAGCCTCGAAAGCGTTTTCGACGTCATATGCGAAAAGCCTCTCTCTTGAGGTTGCCGCTCACGGCGTGAATGTTGTCGCAGTGTGCCCGGGTTATGTACACACCAACCTTCACGCTCGTGCCGGGCTCCACCATCTCGAACAGAAAGTCCCCCGATTCTTGTGGTGCAGCCCTGAAGATGTCGTCGAGGAAACTCAGCGAGCCCTGCGCCGCAACCGCGTCGTGTGTGTGCCGGGGAGGGCCTACCGGCTGACGCGCCCATTTCTCTCATCTCGACCCGCACAATATGTATGGGGTCGGCTCACCGCTCGGACATCACCACGAACAACCTCGCCATAAGCCGCTACTTGGTTCTTACCTTGTGACGTGAAAACGTCAACGACCTCTCACCCCAAAGTGGCGAGAGGTCGCTAATTCTCGAACAGTGCTGCGACGACATCCGAAGGTGTCGTCATCATGTACAGAGAGTGCTTACGCCTGCCTTCCGCAGAGGCCCAACAGCCGATCAAGCGATGACGAATCGGCAGCGACCTCAACTGCAGGGGCAAACGAGCCACCATCGCGCGATGCGTCGGTGATGAAACCCTCGAAGAATGCATGAGTCGACTCGATGAGATCTTCCGGTGGGTCAAATTGCTGACCGGTTGCGGTGGCAAGATCCCAGCAATGGATGAAATTGTCAGCGGACAGCATCTGCAAGGCGTAGCTGCCAGGCATTTCGCCGAACACTAACGACACAGGTTGATCGAGATCAGGGAAACCCTCGAGGGCGTGTTCGAGCTGCTCCGATGCGTCTCGGTAGGTCTCCTTATGTCCATCTGCAACGACGTCACCCATGCGAGCCGGCATTCCCGCGAGCAGTTCGTCGCCTCGCTCTTTGTCTGCTGCAAAACCGGCGGCGAATAAGAATCGACCAAGCGTGAAGTGGCCGATCAGGTCTCTGACAGCAAAGTCGCTGCACGGTGTCGAGTCATCGAGTTGCGCAGCATCGGTACCTTCGATGAGCGCCGACAACATTTCAGTAATGCGATCAAAATCTTGCTTTACGTTCATGCCCTAGTGTCGCAGTGCGGTGCTCAGCGGTCAATAGCCATCTCCCAACAATCGACGGCAAACCGTTCACACTCATCTCTCACCGAGCGATTCCGAAACGCGTGAACGGTTCAAAGCACACGTCGATCGCACCAAGAGCTCGACACGCCATGCAAATCACCGCCTCATTTCTCTGGTCGCCCGCAAGATACTGTGAATGAGCACAGGCACATATAAGGGGGAACACATGCTTGTCACAGCAATCACCACATGGGAAGGCACACCGGCAGCTCTTGAAGGAGTCGTCGCAGGTTCGAAAGCTGCCGCACCAGTCCACGAAAGCCTTGGAGCGAGAAACCCGCGCCTGATGCGTTCATTCGCTGGTGGCGACATGGACCGAGTTGAGTACATGATCGATTTTGATTCCTTTGAAGCATGCGGAGCATTCACCGATGCAATGATGAACAGCGAATGGTTCGAAACCATGATGAGCGCCGTCGCTGCTGCATACCCAGACCTCAAAAATTGCGGCACGCGCTTCGTCTACAACGCCATCTAGACCGCTGCATACATTGAGGTTCTCAGCGCCTAGGTCGGACTAAGCGGTTCGGCCTGAGCGGTTCGGCCATCTCATCTCGCCTGCCTGGTTTCGACACCGGTTTCTTCATGGATGTCACAAATTTCCTTCAACCTGAACTTGTCGAGGTCAATCGTCTTCCTGCGCGCCAGCCGTTGGCAAGTTACGCAAATGTTGAACAGGCACGCCTAGGTGCCTCACGCTTCCGCCGCTCGTTAGACGGAACATGGCGCTTCAAACTGGTCGATTCACCCTCATCCGCGCCGCGCCGCTGGCATCATCCGGCCACACATGACAGCCGATGGACGACGATCACCGTACCGGGTGTATGGACACGCCAAGGCTTCGCTGACCTCCCCCACTACACCAACGTCGTGATGCCCTGGAAGGGCAAGGAACCACCCTATGTTCCTGACCACAATCCGACAGGCCTCTACCGAACAACCTTCACCGTTCCCCGCAACTGGCGATCTCGCGATGTCATCGTGCACCTCGGCGGAGCAGAGAGCCTCGCTGCTGTGTGGTGCAATGGGGAATTCGTCGGAATGGGAAAAGATTCTCGACTTCCGTCCGAATTCGACCTCTCCCCGTTCATCACCGAAGGCGACAACCTCCTCGCAGTCATGGTGATCAGGTGGAGTGACGCCACCTGGATCGAAGATCAAGACCACTGGTGGCATGCGGGACTGCACCGATCGGTCTATGTTGAGGCTCGCCCAAAAGTGCGGCTCGACGAGCTCATCGTTGACGCTGATTATGACCCCGAAACTCAGCTCGGGACCTGCGAAATCTCGATTGGGCTCAACGTTCGACAACGATCATTCACTGCGAACCTGTGGGTCGAAACCGAGGGCGGAAAACGGGTCTCACGAGTTCGCAACTCGATGCTCAGCTTTACGAGCGCTGACAACCGTGCAAGGTCTCGGTGCGACATCTCGGCCTTGGAGCGTTTTGAAATTTCCTCTGTGCAACCGTGGTCTTCGGAAACTCCGACCCGTTATCGCGTTGTCGCCGAACTCATCGACCCCAAGGGGAAGATCGTCGACGTTGTCACCGCGTTCACCGGCTTTCGGCGCATCGAAGTATCTGACCGTCGCATCAACATCAACGGAACTGCGATCAAGATCTTCGGCGTCAACCGACACGATCATCATCCGGTCACCGGAAAAACGATGACCGAAAATGAAATGCGCGAAGAGCTTGTGCTGATGAAGCAACACAACATCAATGCGATTCGAACCGCTCACTACCCGAATGACCATCGTCTACTTGACCTTTGCGATGAAGTCGGTCTCTACGTCGTTGACGAGGCAAACATTGAATGTCACGCCCGCGAAACAACGCTTGCGCACAACCCTCGTTACACCGCAGCGCTCATGAGCCGAGTCACGCGCATGGTGACCCGAGACCGGAATCACCCCTGCATCATCGGCTGGTCACTCGGAAACGAGTCAGGTCACGCGCCCGTTCACTCCGCAGCAGCTGCCTGGATCTCACACACCGACCCCACCCGATTCATCCACCATGAGGGAGCAGAGCGTTGGCGAACAACCGCCACTACTGACGAGTGGAAACAACCTCCCACGCCATCGGTGCAACGCTGCCAGCATGTCGTCTCTGCGATGTATTCCCCGGTGTCGACACTGATCGAATGGGCGGAATGGGCCAAAACCACCGCACTCGATGACCGGCCACTTCTTATCTGCGAATACTCCCACGCCATGGGAAACTCAAATGGTTCTCTCGACCGTTACCTCGAAGCCTTCTGGCAACATGATGCAATCGCAGGCGGGTTCGTCTGGGATTGGCGCGATCAAGGCTTGCTTGAGCACGACGAGAATGGGCGCCCTTTTTGGGCCTTCGGAGGCCACTTCGGCGACACACCAAACGACGCAAATTTCTGCATCAACGGCCTCACTGCACCCGACCTCACCCCTCACCCTGCACTTCGAGAATTCGCGTGGGGCGCCCAGCCCCTATTCGCCAAACACCTTGGAGACTGCAAGGTGCACGTCACCAACCGCCGGTCGTTCACCCCAACAACCGACCTCGCCATGGAGTGGGCCTTCACCTCTGACGGTGAAGTCGCGTGTCGGGGACGCGAACTCATCGATATCTCGCCAGGAGCATCAATCACGATTGATCTTTCGTCGTCACGGCCTGACGTCAGCGGCGAACTCCATCTCTCCATCGAGTTCTGTCTTCGCACCGCAACCTCATGGGCACCGAGATCCCATGTCGTGGCGTGGGAACAGTTCGCCATCAGCGGCTCGCAACAGCCACTGCCACAACGACATCTGCCGCTCGACCTCATCACCGGTGACCAAGGGGAACTCTCCATCAGTTTCGCTGGTGGCGACCCCTTCGTGACAGAGCTCTGCGCCTCACTTTGGAGAGCCCCAACTGATAACGACGGCTTCGGGCAATCACTCCTTCACGGCGTGCACAGCCTCGGCGGGGCCCAGCAACGTTGGGAGGAATGGGGACTTCATCAACTCGAATACGAACTCATCAATATCTCTCAACGACAGTCAGATGATGAATGCGTTATCAGCATCTCACGAGCTCTGCACGGCACCTCTCATCACGCCACGCACACCACGCATATCTCCATTGCAAACGGAGTTGCCGTGTTCGACGAGCACATTCAAGTTCCGGCACCCTGGACTGATCTTCCAAGAGTCGGCATCAGATTCGAGATTCCGTCTCACCTTTCCGAACTGTCATGGTTTGGGCTCGGACCCACCGAGTCGTACCCCGATAGGTGTTCGGGCTCGACGCTGGGTCGTTGGCGATCGACAGTTGATGAACAGTTTCATCCGTACGTCGTCCCCCAGGAGCACGGCGCTCACATGGGATGCCGCTGGATGCAACTCTGCGCACCTTCGGGTGAGGGAGTTCGCATTGACGCAGCAACACCGCTGATCATGACCGCTCGATCCCACCACGACCGTGACCTGGCCCACGCAGCGACACTTGCTGACCTTCACCCGTCAACGACCACCGAGGTGCATGTTGACGTCGCGATGCGCGGCGTCGGAACCGGCGCATGCGGGCCTGATGTTCTTCCCGACTATGTCGTGCCGGCAGGTGACTACCGATGGACCTGGGTGCTATCAGGTGTTGGAAAGCCTGCAGCAGCGTGACCCACGTATCAATGAGTCAGAGATCTTCGCGCCGCGGCCCTACTGTGATGTGCAATGACAAGTGAACGCCGAGTCGATCCATTTCTTGGGACACCAGTTCATGTCGTGACGACACGCCAAGACCGGCCAAATCTCCCTAGCGACGAGTGCCCATTCTGTGTCGGAGGGCGGGAAGCCCCAGACCAGTATTCGGTCAGGGCATTTCCTAATCGCTGGCCTGCGCTTGCTGAAGGTCGATGTGAGGTCGTTCTCTACACGCCAGAGCACGACGCGACATTTTCTTCTCTCGGCGCAGGAGGTGCCCGTCAGGTCATTGACCTTTGGGCTGATCGAACAACGGCTCTTTCCGCACTCGACGATGTTGAGTTTGTTCTCATCTTCGAAAACCGGGGTACCGAAGTTGGCGCCACGATCTCTCACCCGCACGGCCAGATTTACGCATTTGATCACGTACCACCGCGTCCACATCGCCGATTCGAAGCTGGCTGGAGACCCGATACACAACCGACCGAGCGATTCATTCTTGAGCACAAGGGTTGGCAGGTCTCGGCCCAATTTGCCTCGGTCTATCCGATTGCCCTGTCGATCGCCCCGACCACCCATCTCGCAACTCTCAGTGACGCGTCGGGTGATGAACGGGACGGGCTTGCAGAAGTTCTCGTTGACGTGCTGTCACGCCTCGACCGCGTATATGACGCTCCGCCTCCTTACATGATGTGGATCTATCAGGCACCATCAACCACCAGTTACGACCAGTCGGTCTGGTTCAACATCGAAATTGTCTCGCCATGGCGCAGCCAAGGCGTGCAGCGATACATCGCTGCAGCAGAGGTTGCCTGTGAGGAGTATTTCAACCCGGTAAACCCATCGGAGGTTGCTCAGAGGCTGCGAGATCTCAGATGAGTATTTGCGTCCGAGCGCCCGGCCGAGTCAATTTGATTGGGGATCACACCGATTACACCGGCGGGCTCGTCTTTCCGATGGCAATAAATCGATGGACGGAAATTCGAGGTGAACGATCTCAACGCATCACTCTGATATCTGAAGACGAATCTGGCACAGTCGAACTCGCCACCCAACCGACTCACCCCCACGAAGCCACACCCACTTGGGGTCGATATGTCGCGGCGGTTCGCGACGAACTCGCACACCGACAGAAGTTTGACGGGATTTCTGGCACCATCTCGACAACGTTGCCGATCGGTGCCGGTCTCTCGTCGAGCGCGTCGCTCATGGTTGCAACTGCGATCGCCCTCGGTTTCGACGGCAGCACTGTCGAACTCGCCCAACTCGCGCGTCGCGCAGAAGTTGCCGCCACTGGCGTACCGACCGGCATCATGGACCAACTCTGCATCGCAAGCGCAACACCCGGCCACGCAACGCGCATCGACTGCAACGACCTCACGATCGATCATGTCGCAGTACCCGAAGACATCAACATCGCGGTTCGGTTTATTTCGCATCGAACGCTCGAAGGCTCGGAATATTCGACGAGGGTCGGCGAATGCTCTCATGCAGAGGCCGAGATCGGTCCGCTTCGTCTTGCGAATCTCGCCGACATCGAAGAGATCACTGATCTGAAGGTGCGGTCACGTGCTCGACATGTCATTAGCGAAAACGAACGAGTGACGACTTTCGCTCAGGCATTGGCAAGCAACGACTACCGCGCTGCCGGAAAGATAATGGTCGAAAGCCATCACAGTCTCGCCCACAACTTCGACGTGTCGACACCGACGATGAACGCAGCGGTCGACGAGTTATGTCAGATCCCGGGCGTCTATGGGGCACGGATGACCGGGGGCGGGTTTGGTGGTTGTGTCGTTGCGCTGTGCGAACCAGGAGTCGACATCGACGCGTGGATCGTTTCACCCGTGGGCGGCGCTCAACGTTTCGACGATGACACCGACGACGTGAACTGAGAAACAGCAAGGGGTCGGCGACCACCGATCAAATTGAAAAGAAATCCCATGTTGGAAGGGTCTTCCATGCCAGCCTGTGTGGATGTCAACCGAAACCCGCACATGGGGTTCCCCATCTCAACCCCAGCAGACCGACGGTGCGGCCACAGAATGTCGCACCAAATTTGGAACATTTCCTGAGTGCCCGCTCTGCGGTTCAGAACTTCACCCCGAACACGCCCACTTCAAATGCCGCGGCTGCGGGTGGCGCGATTCTTGTTGCGACTAAGTCACAGCCACATCGAATTAGTCGAGGTAGAGGCGGTCGACATCTTCACCATGCTGCCCACCAGCCGCCACTCTTGCGGTCAACGTAGAGCGAACGGTTTCTCCTAATTCAGCAACTGACAACAGTCGTTGCGCCCCTTCAATATCGTGTCGATCGACATTCAAAATTCGGCCAGCATCAGCGATGGAAATTCGATCGACAGCGGTACCGCTCTCGTGTACAAGAGCATCGCCTGCCTCGCACACCCCCGGTTCGATCACCCGCACGAGATAACCGGTGTACCCCGTCGTTTGCATTTCGACAGGTAGTGATTTACGGCCGAAGCGAGCCGCCAACTTGAAGCAGGGGCTCCGTGGCTGGGCGACCTGCACAACAACTGAGCCAACGCTGATGAAATCTCCAATTGCGACCTTGGTCTCGAGCAGACCAACCGTCGTAAAGTTTTCTGCCATTGCTCCGGCATCAGGCAGTTGAAGACCAACCGACCGCCAATACGAGTAATGCTCAGACGGGTAGATGAGCAGTGCCATATCGGGGCCACCGTGGTGTTTGTACACGTGCTCATCGCCTTCGATTCCAAGCGGAGAAATCGTCACCGCTCCCGCCAGCGGCTGTTTAACAAATGCCGTCTCAATGCTTCGAGAACCGTGGGTCATCACACTTTTCTGCCCGCTCGATATTGCAAGAAGGTGCCCCGAAGCGGTCGACATCTCTCACAACATAGTCGCCGACCATCGAAGAGCAGTTGTGAACCAACTACGTTCATCACATGGCAACTGCAGCGGTCAATGGCATTGGAATCAACTACCTTGACACAGGCGGCGATGGGCCGGTTGTGTTGTTCAGCCACGGGTTCATGATGAATCACACCATGTTTGATGCCCAGCTGGAAGCCCTTGCTTCCGACTACCGGTGTATTGCGTGGGACGAGCGTGGCTTTGGTGGCACCCGAGCGCCAGGGCCATTTACCTACTGGGATTCGGCAAACGATGCAATTGCGCTTCTTGACCATCTCGGCATCGAGTCGGCTGTGTTTACCGGGATGTCACAAGGTGGCTTTCTGTCGATGAGAGCAGCCCTCACCGCTCCAGAACGCGTTCGAGCGCTCGTACTCATCGACTCGACTGCCGATCTTGACGACCCTGAAACCATCGAGGGATACCGTGGAATGCTCCACGTCTTCGAGCACAGCGACGCCGACAAACAATCAGAAGTCTTCGCAATCACCGCCGGCCTCATTTTGGGCGATGAAGCGCTCGGGAACGAGTGGATTCCGGTTTGGGAGGCCCTCGACCGCCAGCAACTGATCTGGGCGGGAGGCGCCCTCATCAGCCGTGATGACATCATGGATCGGCTACATGAAATCACCTGCCCGGTGTTTACAGTGCACGGCACCGACGACGTTGCCATCACGATCGATCGAGCCCGGTCGCTCGCTGCAACACTGAGCGATCACCGTGGCTTCTTGGAGGTAACCGGTGCCGCTCACGCCCCCAACATGACCCATCCCGAAGAGGTCAACGCAGCGATTCGAGAATTTCTTCAATCTCTTTGAGCATTCAGCCCCGATGAGCGGAAGTGCGCCACGGGCCACTTGCCATACGCGCTAGCGCAAACAGGACAAACTGCAACGGCAGTCGAACCCACGACACAACTCGTTCTCCTACGGGGCGATCACGCCAATCCCACGTCATGTAGAGGTTTGCCGGGTATACGGCGACGAGAAGAACAAACAGCGCGATCGCTCCTGAACGCCGCCATCTTGGAACGAACAACATCACACCAACAACCAACTCGGCAACGCCGCTGATCAAGGTCCAAAACCGCTGGGAAGGCGGGAGCCACGGTGGAACGATCGCATCAAAAAACTCGGGGCGAACAAAATGCATGACCCCGGCAGCGCCAATTCCGGCGCCGAGACCGACTGCGAGGCGTGGACGAGGTGAGCTCACTACTGATCTCCTGCGGGAGGTGCCTCAGGTGAACGATCGATCGATGGGGAGCCACCGTCAAGCGATGCGTTTCGATGGCGGATCCACCCTGGCCAATCATGACCGTGCAAGGTTGCAGGCTCTTCACCAATCACCGATTCGATCACATCAAGTGCATCTGCAAGACGGGGTTCCATCACAAAAATTCGTGCCATCGGCTCTCGAGCGCCGAATCGTAAATGCGAGGTGAAGTCTTCAGACTGCACTGCGGGAATCTCACGCTCCCACAACTCATGCAACACCAACTGGGCCTGCCAGAGCGGCAACCACGCCGCTTCAATCGAACGCTCCGCATCAGGCGGTCGAGACTCGTGGCGCCCGAACACCCACTGAAAGAAACCCACCATTCAACGCTAACCCGACTCACAGCACGACGAGTCGTCGAGCCAGATGACAAATGGCTCTCACCAATGTGGGTGAGCTACTGAGACAGCGCCGCAGTTGCGGCCTGCACTCCCGACGCTCCTATCGGAGCGCCCATCGATGTAAGGGCCGTTTCGATCGATCCCAGCACACCAAGAATGGCTGGCGCATTGACATGCCCCATATGCCCGATGCGAAATGAGGCTGACTCGTCACCGCCGATGCCGAGGCCAAGAGTGACACCCATCTGTTGACGGCACAGCCTGCGCAACTCGACCGCGTCGATTGAACCGGTCGTCACCGAGGTCACCGAATCTGATCGTTGATCTTCGCGCTGTGCAATAAACCCGATGCCGCCTGGCGTCGACCACGCATCGACTGCAGCACGAACACCATCGGCAAGCACCCGATGTCGCTCCCAGCGAGCTTCCCAACCCTCTTCGGCCATCATTGCCAGTGCCTCAGCCAATCCGAAGAGGTGCGACACCGGCGGGGTTCCACAGAACCGCAAGTAATAGGGCCCATCTTCGCTGCGGTACGTCCAATCCCAATAGCGGGTGCGCAGATCTGCACTCTCGTGAGCAGCGAGGGCTTTCTCGTTCGCCCACACCAAGCCCAACCCCGGAGGTGTCATCATGCCTTTCTGGCTTGCCGCGATCGTGACATCAACGCCCCACGCATCCATCTCAAATCGCTCGCAACCCATCGACGCGATGCAGTCGACCATGAATAGTGCCGGATGGCCCGCAGCATCAATCGCCTGACGAAGCGCCGGAACGTCGTTGCGCACCGAGGTCGCAGTATCGACGTGAACCGTGAGTACCGCGGCAATCTTGCGATCGACATCGGCACGGAGGCGTTCTTCAAGAGCCGATGGTTCATTCGCGAACCCCTCTTCGGCTTCCATCACCTCGACATTCAGGCCGTTGAACTCAGCCATTTCAGCCCAAATCGCAGCAAAACGGCCACAGTTCAACACGAGCACATGATCACCACGAGACAACGTGTTCGACAAGGCCATTTCCCATGCAGCATGGCCGTTGCCAATCGGCACAAACACCCGTCCAGATGTCTGCACAACTTCGGGGAGCCCAGCCCACACCGAATCGATCACCGTCGTGAGGTCACCCTCATAAATGTCGGGCATTGCTCGATGCATCGCTGACAGCACCCGGTCAGGAATGATGCTCGGGCCGGGAATAGCAACGATCTCACGGCCCTGCGACAAGTTGTGCTTCACATGACCCAGTCTGTCAGGTGAAGGTCACTTCATCTCGCTCGGCTCAGCGTTGAGTTCATTCATCACGTCGATCAGTTGAGCGACAATGTCGATGCGGTGAGGCCCCGACACTTTGGCTTGCATCGACGTGATGCCCGCGCTCCGATACAGACGCAGACGTTCCTTGATCGTGTCAGCGGGGCCGAGCAGATTGGTCTTGAAGCCAAGCTCGATCGGAACCCGCGCAGCCGCCTCGTCTCGCTTACCGGCATGCCACAACTCGGCGACCGCGGCGACATCGTCACCAAGACCCTGAGCGGCGAACGCCCGGTTGTAGAAATTTTTTCCAGGAGCTCCCATCGCACCAATCGTGAACGCGTACCCGTCGGCGTGACGCCTCGATGCCTCTTCAACATCGTCGGTGAACTCGACGGCAACCGGCATGACGAGATCGAGGTCGGTCAGAGAACGTCCGCCTCGCTCGCAGCCGACGCGCAACGGCTCTAAGAAGGCTTCGGCCGCCTCAGGCATCATTGCGTTGCCCAGCCAACCGTCAGCAATCTCACCGGTAAGTTCAAGATTGCGAGGCCCGAGCGACGCAACGTACATCGGAATTGGTTCGCATGCGGGAGCCAACGATCGGATACTTCGACCAAAACCGTCTGGGGGAAGTTGAAAAAGTTCGCCTTCATATTCGAGGCGATCACCTCGTGCGATCATGCGGACAATGTCGATGGTTTCGCGAGTGAGTTGCACCGGCTTTGAAAATGGAACGCCGTGCCAACCCTCCATGATGCGAGGTCCGCTCGACCCGACGCCAAGTACGAATCGCCCGCTCGACATCATCTGCAATGACATCGACTGCATCGCCAACATGGCGGGGGTACGAGCACCGAGTTGCACAATGCCGGTTGCCAGGCGAATGGTCGAGGTCTTTCCTGCGAGCAGGCCAAGTGGCGTCATCGCGTCATAGCCCCACACTTCGGGCACCCACACGGTGTCGACGCCAAGGCGTTCACATTCGATCACAAACTCGACATCGTCGGGCGACTGAATCAATGTGCTCACACCAACTCGCATAGGGTGGACGCTAGATCACTTACAAAACCCGAAAAGAGGCGAGCCCATCATGACTAAAGAACTTCGCTATTCCGAATCACCCTCCACCGAGGTCTCACGGACCATTCCAGCTTCGCCCGAAGTTCTTTGGGCGCTGCTCAGCGATATCAACCTTCCGGCGCGCTTCTCCACCGAATTCAAAGGCGCAGAGTGGCTCGACGGTGCGTCGGCTCCAGCGGTGGGTGCACGGTTCCGAGGTACGAATGAACATCCCCATATCGGTAATTGGACCAGCGAAAGCACGTTTACCGTCTTCGAGCCGCAGCAGCACATCGAATGGCAAGTTGAAGGTGGCGGGGGCCCGGCGGCAACGTGGGGTTTTCGCCTTGAGGCAACGACCGACGGCACCGTTGTCACCCAATACTGCTCGCTCGGCCCAGGCCGTAGTGGTCTCAACGCTGCTATCGAGAACAGGCCTGACAAGGAGCACAAGATCATCGCTTACCGGCTTGCGGAACACGCGGAAAACATGGAACGAAACCTTGAGGGCATCGCCGGCCTGATCTGAGCACACAACCGCACACGCACAAAGTCGCTTTGCGCAACTAACGAAGATCAACAACCTCGCTTGCAGGAGAACGCTGCGGTGCGAAATGGCGCACCTGACTCAGCAAGACTGGCAACAGCCGCACACTTCAACAGGGGGTTGTCATGTCAGAACACAACGAAGTACCGTCGCTCAAAGACGTCTTGCACGGAGTTGCTGATGCATTCGCTGGGGCGTCAACGGTTGCCTGCATCATTGCCGGTCATCGAACCGGCTTCTACAGAGCAATGGCGCACGGCAACCCAATGACATCTTCTGAACTCGCATCTGCGGCTACGACGAACGAACGTATGACCCGTGAGTGGCTCGATCAGCAAGCAGCCGCTCAACTCGTCATCTACGACGAGCCGAGCGATTCCTACGCGCTACCATCGACCTCTGCAGCGGTGCTTGCCGACCCTGACTCACCGTTCTGGCTCGCGGGTGGACTTGTCGGTATTCACGCCCTCTACTTAGATCTGGATAAGGGAATCGAGGTGATGAAGGGCGATGGAGCATTCGGGTGGGGCGACCACCACCCGTACCTCTTTGAAGGCACCCAAGAACTGTTCCGACCTGCGTACGATCACCAACTCGTTCAACAGTGGCTGCCACAGCGCGCTCATGGCGTTGAAGATCTCGAAACGGGCATCAGGGTCGCCGACATGGGTTGTGGCACCGGCTACTCGACGATGACCCTCGCAAGAGCTTTCCCCAACAGCACCTTCATCGGTTTCGATCTCCACCAGCCTTCGGTTGAGGAAGCCCGTCGCAACGCCGCAGAGGCAGGCCTCACCAATGTCTCATTCGAAATTGCGGCAGCAGACGCAATCTCAGGGCCATTCGATCTCATCTGCTTCTTTGATTGTCTGCACGACATGGGAGACCCCGTCGGCATCGCCAGCCACGCAATCAGCCAACTCTCAGAGGGCGGGTCAATCGTCTTGGTCGAGCCATTCGCAATGCAGACACGTACCGAAAACCACTACCCGCGCGCCTCTTTGCGTTATGCAATGAGTTTGTTTTGCTGTGTCCCGTGCTCGCTCGCGCAACCCGGTGCTCGGGGGATGGGAAGCCAGGCTGGCGAGGCGGGCATGCGTGCCGTCTTCGCCGAGGCAGGTCTCGACGACTTCACCCGCATTGCAGAAAGCCCGAACCACATTGTGTACGAAGCACGCCCCGCGTAAGCGGCACCGCGACATTTACAACCGCATCACTTTCTTATGACGTCAACCGCAACCCCGAATCACAACGTTGGAAGCGTGATGGCAAATGCCGCATTCCGCGGGGTGCTCGCAAGCAACATCATGGCCTCTATTGCGCTTGGCACCAGCCGCTTCGTATTTGTCTGGCTTGTCGGTGAACTCACCGAGTGGAACCCCGCCACCGCGATTCTCGGCATCGTCATCGGCC
>CALCBR010000025.1:0-3837 GCA_937897105.1 uncultured Acidimicrobiaceae bacterium
AGCCGCAAAAGCAAACCGTGAGCGTCAGCTGCGTGCTGTCATCGACCACCGTGCCGAATCGATGACCGATCATGTTGGCCCGGGTGACACCGTTCTCGTCGATGGTGAGCCAGTTGACGCCGGTCGGGTCATTTTGCTGCGCGGCCGTGCCGACTCTTCGAATGGTGTCTAAACCCAACGTCGGCGCTCCATTTGTAGCGCGACCAGTCACCGATCGAGTTGCGGCGAACCACCGTGCCAATGAGTGCGCTCGCACGCTTGGGCTAGGTGAACTTGAGGCCATTCGTGAGTCGATGTGCTCAACGTTTAGATCCGGTGACGTCGTGCTTCGAGTCGGTCATTTCACGAGTTCGCCAACCAACGCAGCAGCACTTGCGGACATGCTGCGCAGCAAAGAGATTGCGGTGCCACAAGTCATCGCGACCTTTGAATGTGATGATTCAGGTCTTGGAGTCATTGCATACGACAACATTCCCGAGTCGACACGTGATATTGATTGGTCTGCGGTTGGGCAGGTGGTGCGACGACTTCACACCAACGTGAGCATCGAATCCGTTCCCGATTGCTATCCGATCGCTCATCCGACTGGTCTTCCCTGGTGGAACTTTCCAGAGATGATGTTGCGTATCGAGCAGTCAGGCATTCTTGACGCAGATGCGCTCACGGTGCTTCGATCGGTTGCAGATGCCGGAGAGCGCTGGACTGACATCGTGTCGACACCGCCGATGGTGATTGCTCACGGTGACGTTCACCCTGGCAATGTCATCATGGGGGCTGATGGTCCAGTTCTGATTGATTGGGACCTGCTCTCAGTTGGCGCCTCAATCTGGGACCACATCGCTCTACGCGCCTGGTCGACACCACCCTGGCAAGGGAACGAGCAGGCCTATGCCGAATTTGCTGCCGGATACGGCGATGTCGACTGGGACGTTGCCGACCTTGACGCCCTTGTCAGACTTCGCAACCTTGCGGCAACCATGTTGAAACTGATGGCGACAACTGATGGGGTGATGACTGAAGAAGCGCAGAGACGCATCCAGTATTGGCTGTCACCAGATACAGCCGCCCCATGGACATGGGGTTGAGAATCTAAGATTGGCCTATGACGGCTGGCGACGGGATTTCAACTGTAGACCAAGCACAGGCGGCAACGATCGCAGAGCGGCTGCGAGATATTGGTGAACAACTCGATGACCTCGCACTATCGGTGTTGCGAGAGGCCGCTGAGGCTGGCGCCGAACGCCCCGTCGCAGATAAGCGGCTCACGCAGGCGCGGCGATCGGTCGAAAAAGCAGCCCACGTGCTTGAAGTCCTTGCTGGCGACTAAACAATCTGTGCGCTAAAAGGCGCTATCAGGTGGCTTTGTCGCGAAGAGCAGCAATTACTTCATCAAAACTTGCTTCAAACGAAGCGAGACCCTCACGCTCCAATTGTTCTGAAACATCACCAAGGTCAATGCCCGCCTGGGACAGCGCACTCAGCGTGCGCACTGTCGCCTCATGGTCGGTATCGACTGTTCGGTTGACCACCCCATGGTTGAGATAGGCATCAAGCGTCGCCTCCGGAACGGTATTGACGGTGTCTGGCCCGATGAGCTCATCGACATAGAGCACATCTGAATAGGCGGGGTTTTTCGTTCCCGTCGATGCCCACAGCGGTCGCTGAACTCGTGCCCCGCGGGCGGCAAGAGCATCCCAGCGAGGTCCCGAGAACATCTCAAGAAAATTGTTGTAGGCCAGTCGACCCTGAGCAATGGCAGCGGTGCCAGAGAGTTCATGATCAAGGCTTCCGAGTCGTTGATCGACTTCAGTATCGACACGACTGATAAAAAAACTCGCAACACTTGCTACCCGAGAGAGATCAGCGGACGGGTCGGTTGCGAGTTGTTCGAGCCCCGAGATGTAGGCCTCCATCACTTGCTGATGGCGCTCTGGGCTGAAGATCAATGTCACGTTCACACTCCGGCCTTCGGCAATCATCGATCGAATGGCCGGAAGTCCCTCGACCGTTGCAGGGATCTTGATCATGACGTTGCGACGGTCAACCCGGTTGTGAAGGTCCTGTGCTGCAGCCAAGGTTCCGTTGGTATCTCGAGAAAGGTCTGGCGCAACCTCAACAGAAACATAACCATCGATCGCATCGGAAGATTCGTACAGGGGAGCGAACGCATCGCAAGCTGCCTGGATGTCATCGATCACCATGTGCCAATACGCATCGACGGGAGTCACGCCATTCGCAATCAGGCCGTTGAACTGCTCGTCGTAATCGTCAGAGCCCTGAATCGCCTTCGCGAAGATGGTCGGGTTTGACGTGAGGCCGCGAACGCCCTGTGCAATCCGACCGGCGAGCGAACCATCGTTGAGATGGGCCCGGCTGAGATTGTCGAGCCAAACGCTCTGACCGTGGTTGTTGTACAGTTCTGCGAGGTCAGCCATCAGGACGCCACTCCCAATACATCGTGCACGGATGCAACAACCGCATCAACATTGATGCCGAGTCGATCAAGGGCCACATCGCCCGGTGCGCTCGCTCCAAAACGGTCAATGCCAACCTGTCGGTCGCTCCACTCATGCCAGCCAAAGGTCGATCCTGCCTCTACCGACACCGTTGGCACCCCGGCAGGAAGAATCGAATACCTGAACTCGGCAGGTTGCGCACGGAAACGGTCCCAACTTGGCATCGACACCACTCGCACCTTGCGACCGGCCGCCTTCAAAACTTCGGCTGCATCGACGCACAGTGCAACCTCTGACCCGGTGCCAATGATGATCGCCTCCGGGTCGTCATCAACTTCACCAACAATTCCCGCTCCGGTGATGGCAGCAGATCCATCGGTCACGACACGAACATCCTGGCGGCTGAGCACCAAAGCGGTTGGGCCGTCGTGGGCGACGGCGTCAGCCCACGCAACAGCGGTCTCGTTGGCATCGGCAGGTCGAACGACATGCAGGTCTGGCATCGAGCGAAGTCCAGCGAGTTGCTCAACCGGCTGATGCGTTGGCCCATCTTCGCCAACGGCGACAGAGTCGTGGGTGAAGACAAAGACCACCCGTGCTCCAGACAGGGCAGCAAGACGAACGGGTGGGCGCATGTAGTCGACGAACACAAAGAACGTTCCACCAACCGGCAAGATGCCGCCGTGCAACGCCATTCCGACCATCGCTGAGCCCATGCCATGCTCACGGATGCCGTAATACACCTGCTGGCCATCACCATTTGCCGCTGATTGCCCTGAGAAGGACGCAACTTTCGTTCCGGTGTTGCCGGTGAGGTCTGCTGAGCCAGAGACGAGACCCGGAAGCAGATCAGCGCTTGCATCAAGTGCGGCTTGAATGGCTTTGCGAGTCGCAACTTTCGAGCCGAGATCCCACGTCGGCATTGCATCCGCCACGCCTGAGGGCGAGTCGCCAAAACACGCCGCCCATTCATTGCGCTGGCGGGCATTCGACGATGAAGATTCCCAAGCCGAATGGGCCTCGGCTCCACGAGCGCTGGTCGACGACCGGTAGGCATCCACCAGGTCGCCTGGAAGATAGAACGGTTCATCAGGAATTCCCATGACCGCTTTCGTTCTTGTCACGTCTTCCGCAGAAAACGCGAGGCCATGTGCGGCATGCGAGTCAGTGTGATCTGGAGAAGGGAAACCGATATGTGTACGCAACACGAGCAAACGGGGCTTACCGTTTGGGGTTCGTGCTGCCTCAAGTGCACGTTGGAGAGCGTCGAGATCTTCGCCAATTTCACCGAGCTCTACGACATCCCAGACACCCATGAAGTTATGTTTCTCCAGGGAGGCGCCGCGTTGCAATTCGCGATGGTGCCTCTCAATCTAGGGAC
>CALCBR010000026.1:0-19711 GCA_937897105.1 uncultured Acidimicrobiaceae bacterium
GTAGCGCCACCTAACGGTGTTAGAGAGCGGAAAAGACCTTCTCGGCGCACGTCTCGATAATGGCATTGAGCTCGGCTGGCATCGCCCCACCAGCAGATACTGCAGCATCCATTTCGTTGAAGTCTTCAACGGCGAGGCTGGAGGTGATTTCCGACCAGGTGCACTCGCAGTAATCGGTCGCAACACCGCTCGCAGTGTCGGCATCGATTTCGATTTCGTTCATCAGACTGGCCTCAGCCTCTTGAATACAGAGCTCAAGGTACTCAGCCTCCATCTCTGACGTGTAGGTGTCGGACGCGCCGCCACATGCGACGAGGAGGACTGCCACCGGAGCGACTTTGAGGAGGTGCGCGAGGTTCATACCGCCATGTTCGCATGTTGATCACTAACAATTGAAGACGGGTCGGTCGAGGAAGCGGTATGGGTGCACCCGAGTCGCGTACCGTAAGAGTGTGGAACCTGCCCCGAGGACGTCTCCCACCCCCTCGGCAACCAGGGCATTTCGAACCGATATCGAAGGCCTAAGGGGCCTTGCAGTTCTGCTCGTCGTCATCTTTCATGCCCGACCCTCGTGGATGCCAGGCGGCTTCATCGGCGTCGACGTCTTCTTCGTGCTGTCGGGATACCTCATCACTCGGCTTCTCGTCGATGAGCTCGAAGCCACCGGTTCAATTTCGTTACCTGCGTTCTGGGCTCGGCGCGCCCGACGCCTCCTTCCGATTTCTGCGGTCGTGATTGCGGTCACCGTGGTTGCGTCGTGGCTCATTCTCGCTCCCTACGCAGTTCGATCGGTGATTACCGACGCAGTTGCGTCGTCAGGCTTCGTGGCGAACTTCAGGTTCGCATTCCAACTTGGCGACTACTTCGGAGCGCAGCTCGCTGCCTCGTCTCCATCGCCGCTTCTGCATTATTGGTCACTCGCTGTTGAAGAGCAGTTTTATCTCGTATGGCCGGTGCTCCTTATTGCGGTGACCCGAGGTCGCAGTGATGTTCGGAGTGCTGCTGGTCGGGCCGTGATCGCAGTTACTGCGTGCTCAGTGCTGTTGTCAGTGGTGTTGACCCAGACCAACCCGACAGCGGCGTTCTACCTGCTCCCTGCTCGAATGGGTGAGCTCGCTGTCGGGGCCGCCATTGCGATTTGGGCGCCGGTGTTTTCTGCGACATCGAGGCGGCTCCGGACGATGGGTGCGTGGGTAGGTCTGGCGATGATCGTCGTCGTTGCGATCGATATCGATGAGTCGTACGCATTCCCGGGCGTGCTCGCGATGATTCCTGTCATCGCAACGGCGCTTGTGGTGGTCGGGGGAGAGAGCCGTCAGAGCTACTGGTCGGCTGCCCGACTTCTTCGCTTTCGTCCCTTGCAATGGCTTGGCGAACGCTCGTATGGGCTGTACCTGTGGCATTGGCCGTTACTGGTTCTCGCTCAAGTGCGGTGGGGGCCATTGGGCATCATCGAGACTGCGATCGTCATTGCAGTTGCAGCAGGTCTGTCGTCTGTCTCGCTTCGCATCGTTGAGAACCCGGTGCGTCATTCGACTTGGGTTGCAGGCACTCCGCGCCGAGGCCTTCAGTTGGGAGGCGGCATCATCGCAGCAAGCGTGGTGCTGGCCCTTGCTGTCCGAGTCGCCTTGCCAAGCCTCGATACGGGCGTGAGCGCGTCAGCTCCGACATTGATTTTCGACCCGGTTCCATCAGCAACGACCACGACGGTGCCGCAGGTGTCACAACAACCCGTGGTTTCCGACCAGCCGAACGTCAGCCCCGATGAGACCGAGCCGACCGTGGTGACAACGGTGGTTCCAACAACAACCGTTCCACTGACACTCGACAACCTCATAACGTCGGTACACGAGGTACTCGCAAAAGGTGCAGCGGTCGACACCGTGCCGAACAACTTGCGGCCATCGATAGCAGCAGCTGTCGATGACAAGGCTCAGATTTACGACGACGGATGCGTGAACATCGGGGTTGACCCGGAGGTGCATGACTGTCGTTATGGATCACAAGGAAGCGACTTCACGATGGTCCTCTACGGCGACTCACATGCAGCCCACTGGTTCCCCGCCTTGGAAGAGATCGCAGTTGACCGAGAAATTGAACTCGTGGTTCTTACCAAAGGTGGTTGCCCGACCGCCAGTGTTGCGATTCCGACCGCCATCCTCGCTCAGCAATGTCCAATATGGCGGGATGCCGCAATCGAGAGAATGAATGAACTTGAACCAGACCTCATTGTGATGACGGCGTCACATGAGTACCCAAACTCAGGTGTGGAGTGGAGCGCTGGTATGGCGGAAACGGTTGATCGAGTTGCTCCGCTGACCTCCCGTCTCGTCATGCTCGGTGACAACCCGAACGCGAGAGATCTTCCTTCAAATTGTTTATCGAGCAACCTGTTTTCGGCGAGCGTGTGCTCAAACAGTAGAGAAGCAGCCATCGTTCAAGACCGAATCGAAATCGAATATTCGATTGCAACACAACGCAGTTTGGAGTTCATCGACACCACCGACTGGTTCTGTACCGATCGAACATGCCCGATGATGGTGGGCGACATTTTGCTGTACCGAGACGCAACCCACCTGAGCACGACGGCATCTGAGTTCATGCGCCCGGTACTCGAGCTCGCACTGTTCGGCGACCTCAGTCGTTGACGTCAGTGTCAGCGAAGGCGGAGTCTGATCGGACCTTTCGCGGTTGAAGGGTCAACAACGACTCCCTTTTGCACGATGTCGATTGCGCCCGTGACGACAAGGCGTCGGGCAGCGCAGCGAGTGTCGTCCATGAGGTCACTCCACTGCTCAGGTCGAACTTGGCGTGCCGCTTCACTTGGGCAGATCGTTGCGGTTCGAGGTCGTTGTTGCAGCAAATGAATGATCACGGCTTCGAGAGACCGGTCGAGGTCGGTGAGACCACGCTGACGACAGGCGGTCGAACACCACTTCACCGAGTGCCAGTCGCGTTCCCATTTTTTGCGCCACTCAATTTCGCGTCCACACCGGGCGCACCATTTCAGATCGGGCGCAGATGTGGACGAACGGGCCATGGTCGGGCAGGCTAAATCGTGATGAAAGATCGTGCAGGACTGTGATCATCTCTACCGTTCACCTCATTTCGGCTGCGGTAATGACCGGAGTGATTTGGTTCACCCAGATCGTGCACTATCCGCTTTTCGCTCGAATCCCATCTGAGGCATCGCCTGCCCACGCCGAAGAGAATCAGCGGCGCACCTCATATGTCGTTGGTTTGCCGATGCTGGTCGAAGGCCTGACCGCAATCGCGCTGTTCGTGAGCCCGCCCGACGGAGTATCACGTTGGTTGCCATTCATCGGGGGAGTGCTCCTTGCCATCGTTTTGCTGAGCACGATTGCGCTTCAGGTGCCACGTCACGCTCAGCTCGCAACCCCTTTGACGCAGGGTGAGATCGACTCGGTCGTGAGGCGGTTGGTGGTCTCGAACTGGGTTCGAACCATTGGTTGGAGCGCTCGAACAGTGATTGCTGCAGTCATCATCACTCAGGTCGCGTAGCGACTGAGTGACGTTGGCGCTGCGGTGACTAGCCGGCGGCTGCTGGCCGCGGGCACCCACCGCACAGTGCGCTGACCAACTTGGCAAAATGCAGTGCCGTGCGGTCTTCGAGATACGGGGCGACGATTTGAACCCCGATGGGCAGACCTGCTGACGACATTCCGACCGGCACCACCGTCGATGGGAGGAAGGCAACACCAGACGGCCCGACCCAAGTGAACAGGTCGGTATACGGACGCTCAGCTCCGTCGATCATGACGGTGCGATCAAACTGTGGCTCTGAATGGTCATGTTCAATCGCATCTCGTGGTTGAACCGGCATCAGCATGATGTCGAAATCGTGGAAGAACTCTTCCCATTGCTTACGAATCTGCAGCCGGCGCTCGTGATTGCTAAGCCAGTCACGATGGCGCATTGCCGTGTTGCGCTTGACGTATCCGAGTGGTGTGTCAGAACTATCTGCCGCCATATGGTCAAGTTTTTCTCGAGGGTGACCGCCCGAGAGTGCTGCGTAGAGAAGGCGCTGGAACACATCGACCGCTTTCTCAAGCGTGAAGCCCGGTCGAGCACCGGTATCAACCGACACCCCTGCTCCCGTCAAGGTGTGAACGAGGTCGTTAAGCACACGTTTGGTGTCGCCATCAACTGGGTATGCATCGTCATCGATCCACGCGGCGACGCGCAGGTCGCTGGCTGACTCTTGACGGGGTGCCGGGAGATCGACCCTCCAGCCCGGCGCGTTCCATCGGTCGGGTCCGGTGAGGATGCCCATCGCGAGTTCAAGGTCTTCGACATGCCGAGCCATCGGGCCGGTGACAGCGATGTCAGCCTGACTGAATGTTCCCGGCATTCCAGGAATTTGCCCATGCGAAGGAACAATGCCGAATGAGGGCTTATGACCGACGACCCCTGAATAGTGCGCCGGCACACGAATCGAACCGCCGATGTCGCTACCAATCTCGAGGGAAGTGAAGCCCATCGCGAGTGACGCAGCTGACCCGCCCGACGAACCCCCGCAAGTGCGGTCAGGGTTAAACGGGTTCAGCGTCGTTCCATACACCTCGTTGTATGACTGGATATCTCCAGCCCAGATCGGCAAATTGGTCTTTCCCCAGATCACCGCGCCGGCGTCACGCACACGCGCCACCGGGTCGGCATCCTCAGGAGGAACAAAGTCGGCAAGCTCTGGGGCCCCTGAGGTGGTGATGCAGCCCTCGGTCTGGAACGAATCTTTGACCGTCATAGGAACGCCATGCAAAGGTCCGAGGGGCTGACCCGCGGCGATTGCAGCATCAGCCGCATCTGCCGTTGCTCGAGCGCGATCAAGATCGCGTTGGATGATTGCGTTGATCTGACCGTCGAGTCGATCTGCTCTGTCGACCATGTGTTCGAGTACCTCGCGACTCGACACTTCCTTGGCTGCGATGCGCTGAGCAGTTTCTGTTGTTGACCACCAATGCATTTCCGTATCTGACATGGCGAACCCCCCGGTTGACTCCTGTTGAATTACGACAAGTTTGACTGCGCGGTGAACCAGTCGACGAGTTCGGAAGCCAAGATCGGTGTAAACCACTCGACAAATGTGTTCGACAGGTGATGACTATCGCGATACACCAAAATGTCGCCGATCACCACGGGGCAGCGAGTGGTGTCTGCCTCGTCGTTGGGAGTGGCATCGACGCAGAGCCACACGTGGGGGTCGATGAGGCCGACCGACATCTCACTAGCAACAGATAGGGCAACGGTTCGAACGGCCCGTTCGGTGTTTCGTAATACCCCTGGTTCGCATGAGGTGAGGTTGGTCTGGTGTGATGCGGCGCACGCTGGCACCGATCCGTAAGGATCAGGCGAGTCAAGGAAAAGAACCGGCTCCATCCCTGCATCTCTGAGTCGGGTGAAAAGCCCCGGAAGGTCGCGCTCCCATACCGCAGCGGGGACCGCCTCTCGAGTTGAGGCTTCTAAGAGACCCCAGTGTTGCGAGATGATGACCACCTCCACCTGCTCGCGTTCGAGAGAATCGATGACGGAGTCTCGCCACGAAGCGCAGTGGTTGAACACGGCGTCAGCACCTCGGTTCCAGGTGACAACATCGAGAAGCGGGCACCCACCTTGCGTATGCGCAATCAGTCGCCAGCCGCGTTCAGTAGCAATCGTGTTGACTGCGGCAAACCACTGGGCCGCATGGCTGTCGCCGATGAGGCCAATGGTGAACTCGCTGTCAACATCGCCAAACACGCATCCATCTGCGACCGTGGCCGCCATGAATTGGTGGCAGGTGGTGTCGTAAAGAGAACTGGTGTCGTTTGGTGCGTCATACACACTGGGTCGAAGGTTGTCGGGAAGCACCGGGTTTCTGAGCGCCTCAACGACAGCGGCGATCGGTTGAGCATCTCGGTTGTCAACAAGAGGGGGAAGTGTCGTGGTTGTGGTCGCCTCGGTCGTTGACACCACAGCGACAGTTGGCGACGAAGAAATTGTCGTCGTTGTTGGGGCGACCGTGGTTGTGGTCGAGGTGTCAAGCGAGGGCGCTTCGGCGATGACACCGGTGGCAATGGTGGGCTGGTAGCGAGAGGTGGCAACCCCGGTGAGCGCAGTGCCGGCGAGAAGACCTGCCCCAAGCGCATAGCTCAACCTTGGCCGCACTGTGAGCCGCTGCGATCGCCGTAACGGATGTTCGATGAAGCGATAGCCGAGTGCTGAGATGGCAAGAGCAGTGATGAGCGCAACCGCAGTCTCATGCCATGCCAGTGATCGTTCGAGGGCGGCAGCGGCAAGCACGAGCACCGGCCAATGCCAGAGATAGAGCGAATACGAACGTTCGCCGATCCATTGCAACAACCGGACACGAAGAATCGCAACGGTTCCGAAACGCAAGGAATTGCCCCCGCTGATGACTGCGGCGGTAGAGAGCACAGGAATTGCTGCGACCCAGCCCGGGAACTCAGAGGCAGATGAAGCGAGTGGAACCGAAATAATGATTCCGACGATGCCGAACCAGCTGAGAACTGCTCTACGAGACGGTGCCCACCCCTCGATCGATGGCCACATCACGGCGAGCAGAGCGCCGATGCCGAGTTCGAAGGCCCGTGTGTGAAGACCGAAATACGACCAAGTCGGCATTGGCGACGTCAACAACAGGCTTGCGAAAAATGACGCAACGATGATGAGCGCAACGCTCGGCGCGATGCGGCGCCGAATCTTTTTCGCGTTGAGAGAGACGACGGCGAGAAGGCCAGGCCATATGAGGTAGAACTGCTCCTCGACCGCAAGCGACCAATAGTGCTGGAAAATTGAGGGGTCGGCGTCACCAGCGAGGTAGTCGGTTCCGCGGGCGGCAAACAACATATTGACGACAAATCCGGCTGCTGCAACAACGTCTGAACCGAGCGAGGAGAAACTCGTGCTTGGAAGTAATACGAGAGCCGACAGCGTTGAAACGACGAGTACGACGGTCGAAATCGGTAGCAGTCGACGAATACGACGTGCATAAAACTCGCGAAGGTCAATTCGCCCTGTCGAAATCTTCTCATTGAGGAGCAGTGATGTGATGAGAAATCCAGAAATGACGAAAAAGACATCGACGCCAATGAACCCACCGGCGAACCCTGTAATTCCGGCGTGATATGCGACAACGACGAGCACTGCGACGGCGCGAAGCCCTTCAATATCGCGGCGGTGTTGCACGGCGGGTAACGGTATCGGCGTCATCCTTGCGAGTGCGTTGAACGCTGAAGAGGTTGAGATTGGGAGGACTCTCGTGCCGTGCGCCAGCACATTTCATTTCAATGTGTCATCGCTGTTGGGGGCGCCGCTGAGAAGCGAGAAATCAGGCGTTGGGTGGGAATATTTTCGCATCTAGTTATGGTTTAGCCCTGTACGGCGAGCAACGACGCTCGCCTTCATTTGGGAGGAATAACCTATGACACGTAACCGTACGCGTGGACTTCGGGGTGCAGCAGCATCTCTGGCCGCGCTTTCACTCATCGTCGCCGCCTGTGGTGGTAGCGACGACTCAAGCGATGATGCGTCAGATGACGCATCAACTGAAGAAACCGCCTCAGACGACTCAGCCTCAAGCGACTCAGACTCGGTCGAAGTCACCCAAGATGGTGGAATCCTCGCAGCAGTCCAAGCTCGTGGAACCCTTAACTGTGGTGTTTCGGGCGCAGCCGTTGCGTTCTCGTACACCCAGGCCGACGGCTCAATGGAGGGTATCGACGCCGACTACTGCCGTGCAGTAGCCGCAGCGGTGCTCGGTGATGCCGAAGCAGTCGAGTTCACCTCATTGACCGCAGCAGAGCGTTTCACCGCAGTGCAGACCGGTGCTGTTGATGTCTTGATGCGTAACTCAACATGGACGCAAAGCCGTGACACCGAAGTCGGTATGGACTTCGGCCCAACCACGTACTACGACGGTCAGCAGTTGATGGCTCGCTCAGCCGACGGCTTCACCGGTTCATCATCAGTCAATGAAATTGACGGCGCAACCGTTTGCACAAACGCAGGAACAACCACTGAGACCAACATCTCAGAGCTTGCTTCGATTCTCGGAATCGACATCACTCTCACCACGTTTGAAGACTACGACCAGGTTGTCGACGCCTTCATCGCAGGAACATGTGACGTCATCACCACCGACGGATCAGGACTCGTGGGTCGCAAGGCCGCACAGGAGCCAAATGCTGGCGACTGGGTGATCTTCCCCGCAACCCCAATCTCGAAGGAACCACTCGGTCCTGTCTACGCACAGAATGACTCACAGTGGGCAGACGTCGTCAACTGGACGGTGTTCGCAACCCTTATCGCTGACGAGAACGGCGTGACATCAAGCGATGTTGACGGTGCGCTCGCTGGCGACTTCGGCCCAGAGATGTCCCGCCTCATGGGTGGTGAAGGTGAACTTCAGACCGTGATGGGTCTCTCAGCAGATGCGTTCTACAACGTCATCAGCCAGGTTGGTAACTACCAGGAAATCTGGGACGCCAACCTCACCCCAGTCGGCCTTGATCGCGCTGGTTCAGCCAACGCCTCATGGACTGACGGTGGTTTGATGTACGCTCCGCCAGCGCGCTGAGTTAACTTCACTCACATCGAGTACAGGGTTGGTCGGGTCGTTGACCCGACCAACCCTCCTCGTATCGGTATACGTATTTGAAATGATCTTCAAGGGGGCCTGGCCAGATGTCTGAAACATCGTCGTCATCTGCCATTCACTACGGCACCACGAAGCCCCCGTTATGGCGAAATGTCGCCGTTCTGAAGTGGTGTGCACAGCTCGCAGTGCTTCTCGGCGTGCTTGCGGTGTTCTGGTTCTTGATCGCTGAGGCCCGCACCAACCTTGCAGCAAAGAGCATCCCAGTCGGATATGACTGGCTCGACAACCCGGCGAATTTCCAGCTAGGTGAGGGAATCCAGACCGTTGATACTCCCGAGCGATCGCTCACGATGAGCAGGGCGTTGTGGGTCGGAATGGTCAACACCCTCCGCATCGCCGCCCTCGGCATCATCTTCTCAACATTGCTTGGTGTGTTGGTCGGGATTTCTCGTCTTTCGAAAAACTTTGTCGCTCAGCGTTTTTCGTCCGCCTATGTCGAGGGCCTGCGAAACATTCCGGTTCTCGTTCAAATCATTCTCTGGCTTGCCATTCTTGGTTCGCTCGGCAAGCTCACCCCAGATACAGGCCCTATCCCTGGCTGGGTCATTGTCTCGCAAAAGGGAATCTCTTTGCCCCGAGTGTTCCTCGCCGATGGCTTTTATCAATTTGCGGCGCTGATGTTGGTGTTCGTGGTCGGCATCGTTGCAGTACGTCGTCAACTCAAGCGGCGCCAAGATCGTGATGGGGGAGACCTTCGTATCGGGCTCTGGACCTTCGTGTTGTTCGTCTTTTCCGCAGCGATCGCATGGGTGATCAACCCGATCATGGCGTTTCTCGGGCCGATATTTGGCGCAATTGAAGATGCGTGGGGCGCAGTGCCTCAGGGCGCAATGCAACTGCTGCTGTGCGTGATTGCTGTTGTCGGCGTCATCACATGGATTCGGAAGTTCCTTGATTCAAAACGGAGCCCGGCAGGGCTTGCGAAACTCACCGATGATGACTGGTTCCGGATGATCTTCTCAGCATTCGTCGGCGTTGTTGCAGTGTTCGTCGTCGTCAGAGGATGGCCGGGGCTTTCGAGTTGGATCATCAACTCGGGTAGTGATTTCTGGGGAGTGCTTGGCGACAAATTCGGTGACGGGCGCGGAGCAAAGCCGCTTGACGCGATGCGGCCAACACTGACCGAAGGAAGGTTCGTCAACTTCGGTGATACCGGCCTCACGCTGACCGTGTTCTACGCGTCGATCTTCTTGGGGCTGGTGTTTTACACCTCGGCGTTTATTGCAGAGGTGGTCCGCGGTGGAATTCTTGCGGTGCCGTCGGGGCAGTCTGAGGCTGCTGCGGCCCTTGGGCTCAATCGGGCGCAAGCATTGCGGAAAGTTGTGCTTCCGCAGGCATTCCGAGTAATCATGCCGCCCCTCGGAAACCAGTACCTCAACATCACGAAGAACACCTCACTCGGTATCGCAGTTGGGTTCTCTGAAATTGTCCAAGTCGGTCAAACCGTCTACAACAAGAACTCTCAAACGCTGGCAGTGTTCAGCATCTACATGATTTTCTATCTCTCGTGTTCGCTGTCGATTTCTTCAGTGGTGAACACGATTAACCGTCGTCTCGCGATTGTGGAGCGCTGACCGATGAGCGACGTGACCATGACTCCAACATCGCCTTCAAATGATGCTTCGAGACGGACCTCCCCCTTGCAATGGGTGCGGGTCAATTTGTTCTCTTCGGTGTCGAACACCATTCAGACCATTGTGTTCACGGCGATCACGTTGGGTCTGTTGAGGGCATTGCTGGGTCAGGTCTTCTCAGAAGAAGCTGATTGGACGTCGGTCTCAACGAACCTTCGCCTCCTCATGATCTATAACTATCCAGCTGACCAGATCATTCGAATCTGGGTGTCGGCTGCTGTGGTGTTGTTGGCCGCTGGTCTCAGCCTTGGCGCGTGGAAGGTCGAACCCGGCTACACCGTAGGCCGACTCGGACGGCACCTCGTTGGTCTCGGACTGTTCTCTTTGGTGACCCGCCTTCTGTTGCCAGTGCACGCCCCCGACACCGTCCGAACCTGGCTCATCATCATTGGGGTGGTCAGCTTGTTCGCTGGGGTTGTCGTGCAGCGAGCTGACCCCGACGGCGACCGTGTCATGGGTTTCGGTACGGTGCTGACTGGGGTCGCCCTCACATTCCTCGCCGTGTTATGGCTGGTGCCATTTGGCCAATACGGGCTCGTCGACGGCGTGCTGGTTGCAGAATCGGGAACGACGGTCGCATCTTCGACCAAAGTGCCCTGGACGGTCTTGCTCATCATCGTGGTTGCCAGTCACCGAGTTGGCATCATTCTTGGTCGGGCGCTGGGGCGCTCACTGCGGGCAGGCCTTGCAGCCTTCTGGGTCGTTGGCCCCGCCTTCGTCATCTTCGTGATCCTTCGCGACCCGGCGTTCGACTGGGCGCACGTGTGGTCAACCGATATTCCGATTGCGGCCATGTTCGCCCTTGGCGGAGCCGCCGTGCTGTACTTCGTCGCAGCTCCCGGAAAGACCGAGGTCGCTCGAGCCCTCGGAGCCATGTTGTTTGCGCTCGCACTCTTCAATTGGGTTGCTGCGTTCTTCGGCTGGTATCCGATGCTGCAAAAGGTTCGAATTTCGTTCCTCATTTTCGCAATCGTCGTATTGTTGGTTCCCGCCTTCGCCGGTGACCGATCGACTCGTCGACGGGCCGCCGGTGGCTGGGTGGCAGCGATGGTCGTGTTCCATTGGCTGCTGACCGCCATCAACACCGAATCAACCCTGGTTATCACGGCCCCACCTTTCTTAGGTGGATTCGTGTTGACAGTCGGCATTGCGTATTACGTGATGCTCGCCTCGTTCCCCCTTGGCGTTTTGCTCTCGCTTGCTCGAACATCGAAACTGCCAATCTTCCGAGTGATGTCGACCGGCTACATCGAAGTGATTCGCGGGGTGCCGCTCATCACGGTGCTCTTCTTCTTCTCGATCATGTTGCCGTTGTTCCTCCCGAAAGGCATGGGCATCAGCGACCTTGCAGCAGTGTTTGCGGGCTACACCGTGTTCTCTGCCGCGTACATGGCAGAAAATGTTCGCGGAGGTTTGCAAAGCGTTCGACGAGGTCAGTACGAAGCAGCAGATGCACTCGGCTTGACCACCGTGCAGCGAACCTCGCTAATCGTGTTGCCACAGGCCTTGCGGGTATCTATTCCCAATCTCGTTGGCCAGGCAATTGCCGTGTTTAAGGAAACATCGTTGATCGCAATCGTCGGAGGTTTCGACCTGCTGCGCATCGCAAACTCAACGATTCCGAATCAGCCAGACTTCCTTGGACAAAAGCGTCCGGGGCTGCTCTTCATCAGTCTCGTGTATTTCGTATTTGCCTACAGCATGTCGAAATCTTCGCAGCGTTTAGAAGCTCGTTTGAAAGACGCACAGGCACGATGAACACGTACCGATTTCAGATAAAGGAGACCTCATGAGCATCGCCGATCAGGCCCTGACGGAGGATCTTGCATCGCGAGATGACATGATCGTGTGCACCGGAGTGAGCAAGTGGTTTGACGACTTCCAAGCTCTAAAGGGTGTTGACGTGACGGTTAAAGACCGCGAAGTAATGGTGGTGCTCGGCCCATCGGGCTCGGGCAAGTCAACCCTGATTCGATGCATTAACCGGCTTGAGGTTCACCAAGAGGGTTCGATCGTCGTCGATGGCATCGAACTCACCAACGACACCCGAAATATCGAACGCATTCGTTCAGAAGTTGGGATGGTGTTTCAGCAGTTCAACCTCTTCCCACATCTCAGTGTGATCGACAACGTCACGCTCGCCCCGGTGTGGGTGCGAAAGAAGTCAAAAGTTGAAGCTGAACAAAAGGCTATGGAGCTGTTGGAACGGGTCGGTATCCCAGAGCAAGCACAGAAGTACCCCGGACAGCTCTCCGGCGGCCAGCAGCAGCGTGTCGCTATTGCGCGCAGTCTTGCGATGGAGCCAAAGGTCATGCTCTTTGACGAACCCACCTCAGCTCTTGACCCAGAGATGATCGCTGAAGTGCTCGACGTGATGAAAGACCTTGCTCGGGGAGGTATGACCATGATGGTTGTCACCCACGAGATGGGTTTCGCTCGAGAGGTCGCCGACCGTTTGGTGTTCATGGAATCAGGCGAAGTTGTTGAAGTCGGAACCCCAGAGCACTTCTTCACGAACCCCCGTGAAGATCGCACCAAACTGTTCCTTTCCCAAATTCTCTGATCTCCGCGTCGGGTTCTGCCGACACGATCGTTCGTTGCGGCGTCGGCAAGGATGTCGGCATGGCCGATTATCCACTTCCACACACTTCCCATGACCTGTCTGGCCAGGTTGCACTCGTGACCGGAGGAACTTCCGGCCTTGGGTGGAGGTTCACACAGGTACTTGCCAATGCCGGAGCGATCGTTGTTCCGACCGGCCGACGCAAAGAGCGGCTTGAAGAGATCGCCCGCCTTGTCGAATCAGAGGGCGGACACGCACATCCGGTGGTGATGGACACGACAAGCGCCGAGTCGATCATTGAAGGTGTCGCAGCAGCCGAAGAGGCATGCGGAACGGTCACCATCGCCGTCAACAACGCCGGAGTTCCCGACGCCCAGCGTGCGCACAAAATGTCGACCGAACTCATCGACACGGTGCTCGATACGAATGTGCGGGGCCCATGGATCCTTGCCTGTGAAGTTGCGAGACGACTGATCGCTGCGGAACAGCAGGGTCGTATCGTCAACATTGCGAGTATCGCCGCATTCCACTACGCCGGTCAGGGGGCAGCGTTGTACTCGGTGTCGAAGGCTGCAATTGCGCGCATGAGCGAAGTGCTTGCAGTCGAGTGGAGTCGTTACGGCATCAATGTGAATTGCATCGCTCCAGGTGCATTCGAATCAGAGATGATGGACGGAATGCTTGAGCGGATGGGCGATATCTCTCAACATTTTCCACGCAAGCGCATTGCGCACCCAGCGCAACTTGACAGCACGTTGCTCTATCTTTGCTCACCAGCCTCAGATGCTGTCACGGGAACCGTGATTCGTGTTGATGACGGGCAGGGTTCTCGCTAACAGGTAAGGCGTTTCGACCAGCTGCGCTGTGACATGCTGGTGGTGACGAAAGGGGGGCGATGTTCCTCGGCGGAGTTGAGATCATTGCAGTCATCGGCGTCGTCGTATGGCTGACGAGACGATCGCGCTCCAAGAAGGCAGAGGCCTCATCGACTCCAGAGAGTGATGTCGTGCATGCATGGCTGCGGCGCTGGCAGTCAGCCAACCTCATTTCAGATGAGGAAGTCGCGGCAATCATTTCGTTCGAGGAGGCGGCGCGTCGTGATGCGGTGAGTACTTCAACGAGTGGCGCCGAACGCAAGATGCCCCTCGTTGCTGAGGCACTTGGCTATCTCGGTGGGGCGTTTGCAGCAGTTGGAGTGATCTTGCTCGCAGCTCGCTACTGGCCCGACCTCGCTACCGGTTGGCGTATCGGTATTCCTGCTGCCGTTGCCGTTGCCGGAGTTGCGGGTGGCGCATTGCTTGACGAGCACACCGATGACGCACTGCGTCGCCTGAGATGGACTCTGTGGCTGGTGGGAACCGCCGGCATCGGCACCGCTGGCGGAGTTGCGATGTATGACGCGTTAGCGCCTGTTCCGGTGTACGGATGGAGCGATGGGCATCGGGTGGTGTTTGGAGCCGCAAGCCTGGTCGCAGTGTTGAGTGGCGCGCTGTGGGCAGGCCGACCGCGGCCGCTGCAGCAAACAACATTTCTTGTTGGCGTTATATTCGCCGTGGGTAGCGCAACTAATGAGTGGTGGGACATTTCTGTCGTTGGTGCCGTGACGTTGCTTCTTGGAGCAACGACGTTGCTCATCGCGCAACGACAGATCGGTACCTACCCGGTCATCACCGCAGTGATTGGCGCTGGCGCAATGGTGGCGGGATCACTCATGATGCTCGATCAGCTGGCGACGGCAGGGGCGCTGCTACTCGTGGTGACATCGATGGTGCTCATCGGTCTCGGTCAGCAACCCTTGAGAGCGACCAACGGTGACCTCGTGCCGGCCTTTCTTATGGCTGGAGTGTTGTCAATCGTCGTCACCGTTCCGGCATCGTTGGCTCAATTCAGGGGAGACGATGGCTTGATCGCAGGGCTAGTGACGTGGCTCATCGGTATCGGCAGTTACTGGCTCGGTGAGCGTCGAAACCTGCGGGTTCCTGAGGTGCTGCTCGCCATCGGTGGAGCTGCGATCATCGCCGGACCAGCAATCGTTGCGATCGAAACAACCCATGCCGGAACATTGCTCGGTCTTGCGAGCGCAGTTGCATGTTTGGCGGTCGGGGCAACCCCGGGAAGGGTTGCTCTCTCATTCACGGGAGCAGGATCACTGCTCATCTATGTGCCGTGGTCGATTGCACATTTTTTCCCAGGGGAAGGACGAGCGCCACTTCTCATCGCAGTTTCCGGAGTGCTCATCGTCGGTATCGCTCTCTTCATCGCCAAATCAGCAAAACGTTTCGGCGGCGAGTCGCAGTCGGTGTCGGCCTGAACCGACCGCCGACCGTTTCTAATTGTCAACACAAAGTAGGCACAATGTGAACATGTCAACCTATGTCGCACAGCGACAGGCCGCCGAGCAGCGGTACGCAGATCGCCGCCCCCTCTCGAAAGAGCTGTTTGAGAGAGCATCAGCGGTGATGCCAGGAGGGTCAACACGGTCGGTACTCGATATGTCTCCGTTTCCTTTCCGGGTGGCATCAGCGGCCGGCTCCGAACTCGTTGACGTCGATGGCATTACCTATGTCGATTTTCTTGGTGACTATTCAGCAGGATTGCTAGGCCACGACCCTGCACCGGTTCGGGCGGCGGTGACCGCAGCCCTAGAACACGGCTGGAGTTTCGGGGGAGTGCACACCGACGAGATTCGAGTAGCGGAGGCAGTCGTCGACCGTTTTCCATCGATTGAGCAGGTGCGGTTCACCAATTCGGGCACCGAGGCAAATCTCATGGCGTTGCAACTTGCTCGGCACCACACGAGACGTCAGCGCATCGTGGTCTGCGATGGGGCGTACCACGGGGGTCTGTTGTATTTCGGACATGGAGGAGAGGCCCTACTCGCGCCGTTTGAGTTCACGAGAGTGCGCTACAACGACATTGACGCGCTCACCGCCATCGATGACAGTGTTGCCGCAGTGCTCATCGAACCAATGATGGGAGCAGGTGGCTGCATCCCAGCCCAGCAGGAGTATCTCACCGCATTGCGTCGACGTTGCGATGAAACGGGTTCGCTGTTGATCTTCGATGAGGTCATGACATCTCGGATGAGTGCGGGAGGTCTCCAGCAGCGAACCGGAGTACTTCCAGATCTCACGACCTTGGGAAAATACCTGGCCGGAGGAATGACGTTTGGAGCATTCGGTGGGCGCGCCGATGTGATGGCAGCGTTTGACCCGGCACGTGGTGGCACATTGACCCACGGAGGCACCTTCAATAACAACGTGGTGTCGATGGCGGGTGCGGCGGCGGCAATGAGTGAAATGCTGTCGGAAGCAAAGTTGTCACAGCTCTTTGCTCGCGGGGAATCGCTTCGATCGAGACTCAATGAGTTGTTTACAGCATCGACCTTGCCGCTCTCGGCAACTGGTGTCGGGTCGATGATGGCTGTTCACACCGTTGACGGGCCGATTACCGGCCCACACGATCTGGAGACGTCTGACCATGAGTTGAGACAGTTGTTGTTTCATGAGTTGTTGCACCGAGGCTGCTACATCGCAGCCCGAGGATTCATCGCGTTGTCACTCGACATCACCGATGAACAGTGCGACACCCTTGTTGGGGCAATGAGCGAAGCAATCGACTCGATCAGCCCCTCCAACTAGGGTGAGCGCATGAGCGAAGATCGTCAACGTCCAGAAATTTCAGTGCCCGAAGGTGAGCCGCCAGCAGAGCTCATCATCGAAGACGAGATCGTTGGCGACGGTGACCCCGCCATGCCAGGAGCGACAGTCGTCGTGCATTACGCAGGCGTGTCGTGGAGCACGGGAGCAGAGTTTGACGCATCGTGGAACCGAGGTATGCCGTTCGATTTTCAGCTCGGAGCCGGTTACGTCATTTCCGGTTGGGACCAAGGCGTCACAGGAATGCGTGTTGGTGGACGCCGCCGTCTGACGATTCCACCCCATATGGGCTACGGCGATCAGGGTGCGGGCGGTGTGATCGCTCCGGGAGAAACCCTTATTTTTGTTGTCGATCTGCTCGGAGTTCGCTAAACCAAAAGCGCAATCACGAGAAGTGTTCTAGGGAGCGTCACCGGTTGCGACCGGGCGCTGTTCATCTCGTGACCATTCACTCCACGAGCCCGGGTACAGCAATGCATCACCAGGGTCGGCGATGCCAAGCATGCTCATGACGAGCAGGTTGTGGCAGGCGGTGACCCCGCTACCGCAGTAGACGATTGGCTGTTGGCCAAGGTCGACCGAGTTCAGGCGCCCTCGAAGATCGGCCACCGGACGGTGAAGCCCGTCTTCGCCGAGATTGCCGCCGTGGAAGAGGTTGAGTGCACCAGGAACATGGCCGGCCCGTGGGTCGAGTGGTTCGGTATCGCCTCGATATCGGGCCTCCGCCCGAGAGTCGATGACGGTTCGGCCGCTGTCGATGGCGGCGACAACCTCATCAGCGGTGACGACCCCTGCCCAATGAGGAGGAACCTCATACGTTGAGTTGTTGACCGTAGGAGTATCTGCCTCAACATGTTGGTCGGCTGAAACCCATGCGGGATACCCGCCATCGAGCACCGCTACACGTTGATGTCCGATCGAACGAAGCATCCACCACAGACGCGAGGCGACTGCGCCTCCAGCATCGTCGTAGGCAACGACGAATGAAGAAGGGCTGACGCCATTACGTTCGAGCACTTCAGCGAATTGCTGGGTGGCGGGTAACGGATGTCGCCCGCCGCCGGCTGGTGATGAACCATCGTGTACTGCGAGCTCGTGGTGCAGGTCGATAAACCGCGCCCCGGTGATGTGTGCGGTGTTGTAATCGCGGCGGCCACGGTCATGATCTGAAAGATCGAACCGCACGTCGCAGATCACGAGGTCATCATCACCTCGCCCAATTCGTGCCGCTAACTCCTCGACGCTGATGAGTGCCATACCGTGACGGTAGTGCCGTCGGTCTCGCACCCATGACTCGCAGATGGCAGACTTAACCTATGGTGGGAACGCTTTCAATGCTCGATCTCGCTCGGGTTCGACGCGGGACCTCAATTGTTGATGGCCTCACCTCGTGTGTCGAGATGGCCCAACTCGCTGAGCAATGCGGATATTCCCGCGTCTGGTACGCAGAACATCACAATCTTCCGACGGTTGCATCTTCATCGCCTGCGGTGTTGATTGCCCACGTTGCAGCCCACACGTCCACGATCAAGTTGGGGGCTGGTGGAGTGATGTTGCCAAACCATGCCCCGCTCGTGATCGCAGAACAATACGGCACGCTTGCCACATTGCATCCTGGCCGCATCGAATTGGGTTTAGGTCGGGCACCCGGAAGCGATCAGGTCACACTCCGTGCCATGCGTCGAGATCACACGTCGTCAGACTCCTTTCCCTCTGATGTCGCAGAGCTTCGTGACTTGCTCGATGGCGTTGTTCGAGCCGACGGGGTTGCCGCCATTCCCGGAGCAGGAACATGCGTGCCGCTCTACATTCTTGGGTCGTCGCTGTTCGGGGCGCAGCTCGCCGCGGCGCTGGGGCTCCCGTATGCGTTCGCCTCACACTTCTCACCTGGCGCCCTTGTCGAAGCAGTCGAAGAATACCGACGCTCATTTGTGCCCTCTGATCGTCTTCCAGAGCCTCATGTGATTGCCGCGGTGAACGTGTTCTGTTCTGAATCTTCTGACGACGCACTGCAGCAATTTCACGCGGCCGCTCGTGAGCGTGTCGCCCTCATTGTGCCCAAAGGCGTTGACTACACCGATGAGCAGGCTGACCAAGTCCTTGCGATGCCACAGGGTCAACATCTTCTGCAAATGATGCAGTATTCAGCCGTTGGCACACCGCCTGAAGTGGCGTCGTATCTCGATGAGTTCTTGTCGCATTCTGGGGCTGATGAACTCATCGTGTCGCATTCGACGCCTTTCGTCGAAGAGCGGATGACATCGATTCGTCTCACCGCAGACCTCGTCGACCGGGTTGGCGTGTGATGTTGGAGTGTGAGGCGCAGTAATGGCTGAGGTTCGGGTGAGTTGCTTAGGTTGCGGAGGCGACATTGTGCTCGAGCAGTTGAGGGTGCCAGAGGGGGTTATCGCTCGGGGTGATCGCTTCATGCACGAGGGATGTGTACTCAACAGTGAGGCAGAGTCCGGTCGTTACGAGGTCGGAGTGCCGGCGTATCTTTTGCCAAAGGGGCGGTGATGTCAGAATCAATTCAGGTAACCGATGAGCGGCGCCAAGAGTTGCGTGAGCGGTATCTGCTCGAGCGAGATAAGCGGTTGCGCGTAGATGGTAACGACCAGTACCTCGAGCCGACCGGCCGGTTTTCGGGAATCACCGACGACCCGTACACACCTGTCGTTGAACGTGAAACCGTGCACGATGACGTCACTGTCGCAATCATTGGTGCCGGGTTCTCTGGTCTCGTAACTGGTGCGGCGCTGAAAAAGGCTGGGGTTAAGGACGTACGACTGCTCGATGCGGCTGGCGACGTCGGCGGAGTGTGGTACTGGAACCGATACCCCGGAGCCATGTGCGATACAGCCGCGATGATTTATCTTCCGCTGTTGGAAGAGACCGGAACTGTGCCATCGGCGAAGTACGTGCCGGCTCATGAGATTTTCGCTCACGCTCAACGCATCGCAACAACATTTGGTCTGTATGAGAACGCGCTGCTGTCGACAAGCGCTACCGAGGTGTCGTGGGATGCTGACGTCCAGCGTTGGAGAATCACCACTGATCGCGGCGACAACTTCACTGCAAAATATGTGGCAACCGGCACCGGGCCGCTTCACCGTCCGAAGCTCCCAGGAATTGATGGCATTGACTCCTTTGCGGGCCACGCATTTCACACGAGTCGTTG
>CALCBR010000027.1:0-27152 GCA_937897105.1 uncultured Acidimicrobiaceae bacterium
GATGTCGTTGAAGTCAATCTCCTGGGCATGCAGGGACCGTCCGCTCGTCTGGATGTGGTACTTGAGCTTCTGCGCCCGTTCGTCGGCCCCGTATTTCCGGTCGAGCGCCTTGGCCCAGATCCGGCGCGCCACCCGACCGATGACGGCGTATTCGGGGTCGATGCCGTTGGAGAAGAAGAAGCTCAGGTTGGGTCCAAACTTGTTGATGTCCATCCCTCGACTCAAGTAGTACTCCACGTAGGTGAAGCCGTTGGCAAGCGTGAAGGCCAACTGCGTGATGGGATTCGCTCCGGCTTCAGCAATGTGGTAGCCGCTGATGGACACTGAATAGAAGTTCCGGACGTTGTGGCGGATGAAGTGGTCCTGCACATCGCCCATGAGGCGGAGGGCAAACTCGGTGGAGAAGATGCAGGTGTTTTGGGCCTGGTCCTCCTTGAGGATGTCGGCTTGGACGGGGCCCCGAACGCTGCTCAGCGCCTCGGCTTTCAAGCCGGCGTACGTCGTTGCGTCGAGCACTTCGTCGCCGGTGCATCCAAGCAGCAACAACCCCAGACCATCGTTGCCTTCCGGCAGTTCCGCTCCGTTACTGGCCGAGTCGATAAACGCGTCGTTGGTAAACAGCACGTCGGCCCCGGCCCCACCGGCCACGTCCTGATCGATGACCACATCGCTGCCCAGGAACACGTGTCCGTTGAAGCGGACGTCGTCGGAGGTCGTGGTGATCCGCAGTTCGTCATCGTCGCTGTTGTCCGTGCCGGCCAGCGTATTGTCGGCATCCCGCGAGTTATCGTCGCCGCCGTTGAGCACGATGCCGGCCGTGTTCCGCGTGTTGCCGTCCTGAGCGGCCGTGCCCACACCGATGATGTCCACACTGCCGAGGTCGAGGTCGAACGTGCCGTCCGCACCCGCACCGGTGTCGCCGATGAGGTTGATAATATTGACGACACCCGGATCGTCCGTGGGACTCGTTCCGTTGTCATCGGCCCCGGCCTGACCGAACACCACGCCGCCCGTCGGGTTGCCGGCATCATCCAGACCGTCGGCTTCTTCCACAATCAACCGACCCAGCTGACCATTGGTGCCGCCGCCGATGTCTTCATTAAAGAACACCGATGCGATGCCGGCGTCAATCTCCAGATCGTTGCCTTCACTGGCGGACGAATCGATCGACGTGTCGTTGGTGAACAGCAGGTCGGCTCCGGCAGTCGCAACACCGTCAAAAAAGGAATCGCGCTCGCTCAACAAGACGGCATCGAAATTGACAGCAACACACCCGGCCACTTCACACGGCTCTGAGCCGCCGAGCCGATGACGCAGGTGTCATGTCCAGTCAGAGAACGGGTTGTGAGCAATTTCCCATAAGTGTCCGTCGAGGTCAGCCACATAGCCCGAATAACCTCCCCACGGAGTTGGTCCAGGATGCTTCACAACAGTGGCTCCAGCCTCAAGAAATTCTTGGAAGACCTGGTCAACATCCTTTGGAGATGGCTCGTTATGGGCCAGGCTCTGCCCCCGAAAACCTGAGCCATGAGACGTCGGCAAACCTGCGTCATCTGCGAGATCATCCCATCCGAACAGCCCGAGAACCACGCCTTCGAGTTCGAAAAATGCAACCTCTCCTTGGTCACTCGAGGCGGTCCACCCGAGGCGCTCGTAGAACGCTGTTGCTCGACCAACATCGCTCACGCCCAGAGTGATAAGAGAAATCTTTGGCTTCACCATCGTTTATCAGCGGGTCCGACCGTTATTTGGTGGAGTCATTAAAGAAGGTGAAGGCGATACCCACGTTCGGGGTCAACAACACCCACGCAAGAACTCCGCAAAGTTTGGCGTGATTTTCAGCCCTGACAGCACGCTCGATCGCTTCGGCCTGAGTGACTTCTAGTTCCTCCATGCACTTAGACTGGCACGGCTTACAGGGCAGAAACCTCATTGGAAAGTTCAGCGTTCGAGAGCCCAAATGACATTTGTCTGTGACGCCTGAGGTCTAACTGCCGATTGTTCCTTCTGAACACAAAGAGATTTCAGAAGGAACAATCACATGAAGAGAGCAGTCGCCTTCGCACTCGCATTCGCGACACTCGGTTTGACAGCATGCAGCGTGTCAACGGCAACGCCTGAAGACGCCTCTCCACGGATCATCGAAACGTTCTGCGCAAATATGCACATTGACGCCAGTTTCATGGCAGCGCTTCTCGAGGATGGTTCTGTCACATGGTTTCGACCGAACGGGAACCTTGTCGACTGCTGACAGGTGTCAAACGAGAAACCTTCTCTGACTTAACTCGTCTAACTCGTCACCACGTGGGGGGAGGGGAAACGGCCGGTTTCCTGCGGGAACACCCCCTCACCTCCTAATTCTCTCTGCGATCTAGTAAATCCCGTGAGCGCCTGCATGCCGGCGAAATCATGCTGCTTCGAATCATGCTGGTTCGTCGATCACCGTATTGACGAGCGTGCCAACTTCAGTGACATCTACTGAGACCTCGCGGCCGGGTTCAAGCCACAACGGTGGCTCCTTGACGTAACCAACACCGCCCGGAGTGCCGGTGGCGATGATGTCGCCAGGCTCGAGCGTCGTAAACGTCGAGCAGTAGATGATGACCGCTTCTAGATCATGAATGAGCAGGCTGGTCGATGCCTGTTGAACAACTTCGCCGTCGACTCGAGTGGTCAACGTGAGCGCGTACGGGTCAGCGATCTCATCGGCGGTCACCATCCACGGACCGCAAGCTCCAGAACTGTCAAACGACTTTCCGGGAACGAACTGTGAGGTATGACGCTGGAAATCTCGCATCGTGCCATCCATAAAGCAGGCGTATCCGGCGATCGCGTCGAGCGCGTTGTCTCGAGTGGCATACCTTGTCGGCTGGCCAATGATGATGGCAAGTTCACCCTCGTAGTCGTAGCTCGTGCTCGCTCGTGAACGCTCGAGATGTTCGCCATGGCCAACAAGAGAGCTGGGAAACCGAGTAAAGATCGCCGGATGTGGCGTGGCCGCAGCCGCTTGGTCAGATTCCGCGATATGAGCTGCGTAGTTCTTGCCTACACAAAGGATCCGGCGCGGAAATGGCACCGGAGGCAACAAGGTCACATCATCAAGATTGAACCTTTCCGCTTCAGCGGCCATCGAATCAATACGACTTCGACCACCTTCTGCGTGTGCTTCAGCGACAAGCTCTTGAGGAGACGTAAACGACGCGCTGAGATCTGCGAGTTCGTCATCACTTACCACTCCAAAAATGAGGTCGGTGCCTCGCCTTGCTGATGTGATCTTCACTTCGGTCTCCTTCTGCGGATAATCCGCTTCAGTATGTCGCACAACATGAGATCAAGATGACCATGTATCTGAGATTCCGTTGCGAAAATGCCACTCGCTCAAGAGCGACACAAATGACAAAGGCGCCCGAATGTCCGGGCGCCTTTGCAGAGAGCGGACGACGGGATTCGAACCCGCGACCCTCACCTTGGCAAGGTGATGCTCTACCAGCTGAGCCACGTCCGCGTTGTGACAGAGAAATCTACCAGCCCGGTGCCCTGAGCGGACACCCGCCAAATCGATCAGGTCTCGGAGTCGCCGCCCGGGCGAAGATCTACCGTGAGCGTCAACACACCGTCGTTCAGCTCCCAAGATGCGTCACCGACGATTGCAAAATCCATGTAGTCCTGCTTCGCCTGATCGATAAACGCTTTACGCTCATCGCCGGCCACCGGCGGAAGAGGACGTTGCTTCACGGCAAGAGCACGCTCCTTGAACCGCTCCAACATTCCGTCAACATCAAGGCCTGGTTGAGAATCGCTCATTCTTCAGATCGTACTTCGTCGTCAATCTCGGCGTCATCTGCGATGACCGGAATCGCTGAAGTTCGAAGTGCTGCTCGCTCGTCGTCGTCAGCATCTTGGTACCGCCGAGAGCTCATTTGCTCGAGCACCATCAGCGAAGGACTGTCGACTGCCGTAACCCTCCACAGCCACACGGCCAGCGCGCCAAGTCCGACAGCCAAGCCGAGGAGAACGACAACGATGACAACAACTGTGGCCGACGCCGAAGAGTCACCAACCGACACATCGGCTCCCCACAGTGCGACCGTCTGGCTGACCTCCACTCTTTGAGTGTGACAGACCTAGCGCTGGTGGAGCGAACAAAAGATTGTGGTTCGCCCGGAAACCTTCACACGCGAAAGAGGGGCCCCGTCGAGCGGACATGCTGGAAGGCTTCCTCGAACTTCTGGGCTCAGCACTCCGGTGTGGCTTCCTCCGCTTTCACCCAGTCGAGTAGCGACTGCCGAAATATGAGTCGAAAGTTGGCGTCGTTCATCAACGCTAAGGGACGCAAACGCCCGACAAGGGTCGATCCCCGCCGAGAACAAAACTTCATCGACCAACATGTTCCCAAGGCCGGCGATAACCCGTTGATCAAGCAGCACTGACTTCACCGCGGCCGTACGACGCTGCTGCCGGTCGAGCACATCATCAAGTTGATGTGCGTCGGAGATGAAGTCGACACCAAGAGTTGACCAGTCAGGGTTGAGCGTGAATCGAGCCCAACGTCGCGGATCGTTGACGCGCAACGATCCGACATCGGTTGTCAACTTGAGCCGATCCCATTCTGGGCGCTCAGATGACGGCCCATATTCGAGCGCACCGATTGGTGCAACATCGTTGATAATCAGGCGTCCGGTCATGCCGAAGAACAGTTCGAGTTGATCGTCATCGAGCACGAGCGCAACCCGCTTGCCGTGCCGACGCACACTCTGTACTCGCTGACCGACAAGGATCGACAACTCATTCGAGTCGGTGCACCGGTCATCAACCTCGATGGACGAAACCACATGCCCAACGAGTTCAGATGCAGCATCGGCATAGATTGCTGCTTCAAGTCCTTCGGGCATGCCAGTTAGCCGAGACGGTTCAAGAAAGCCGCAATCGGAGCGCTCATCTGCTCAGTCTCCATGAGGAACGCATCGTGCCCGTGAGGAGAGTCGATCTCCACAAATTCGGTGGGCGCGCCGGCAGCAATGAACGCATCAGCGATCTGTTGCTGTTGGTATGCGGGATACAAGATGTCGCTCGTGACACCGATTGAGAGACACGGCATGTCAACATCGCGTAACGCTCGTCCAACCGACTGGCGTCCCCACGCAACATCGTGAAGATCCATTGCCTTTGAAATCAGCAAGTAACTGTTTGCGTCGAAACGGCGAGCAAGTTTTTCGCCGTGGTAGTTGAGGTAGCTCTCGACCTGAAATTCTTGCCAAAGACCGAAGCGATCACCAGTGGAGCGATCGGCAACGGCGCGACCAAAACGTTCAGTGAAGACGTTGTCGCTCCGAAAGGTCACCTGAGCAACTTGACGAGCGATGGAGAGCCCTTCCGCTGGGCCCTGCCCGGGCGCGGCGTCGTAGTAGTCGCCACCCTGCCATTTCGGATCGATTGAGATCGCTCGTCGACCGATCATTCCCCACGCAATCTGTTGAGCTGATGCCTGAAGGCATGTTGCAATCGGGATGATTGAACCGACACGGCGTCGGTAGGTCGCCGCCCATTCGAGCACCTGCATGCCACCCATCGATCCGCCAATCACCGATGCCCAACGATCGATGCCTAAGTGTCGAGATAAACGCTCTTGAGCGCGAACCATGTCTCGAATGGTGACCACTGGAAACCGCGGGCCATACGGCGCCCCATCGGAACTGTTTGGGTCGATAGAGGCGGGCCCTGTCGAACCTTGACAGCCACCGAGCACGTTCGAGCACACCACAAAAAACTCGTTTGTGTCAATGGCAAGCCCCGGCCCAATCAAGGCGTCCCACCAGCCCGGGGCAGGGTGTCCAAGTTCGGCTCGGCCAGCGGCATGTGAATCACCGGTCCACGCATGGCAGATGAGGATTGCATTCGACGCATCGCTGTTGAGTTCACCCCACGTTTCGTAGGCGAGCGTGACCGACTGCAGTACTGACCCCGAGTCAAGAGCGAAGGGCCGATCGTCAGCAAAGGTAAAGAATTGACGACGACCAACAGGGTCTCCCGGCGCCCAGGCACCTGTTACCGGTAGATCTTCAGACATTTCCTTCACCTCCTCGCGTTCAGCAACACAACAACACTGTGCATCTGAGCGAATCGGCGCCGGTTTGCCGGGTATCCGACCGCATCGCACATCGTGTGCAAGCACCTTGGGGGCGAACCCAGGTTGCCGGGCCAAGAGCACTACGACTCCGACCGCTCTGAATGCGGTTCAAACGCTAGCAGTATTTAACGGTGAATGCACGGGAGTCGTCATCAACGGTCGCCGCAGTCATCGTCGGCTGCCCTCGTTCGATCAATCGCACACGCTGGAGTACCTCCGGGCAAACGGTGTCGGTTGCGTGCAATGACGCGATACGCAGCACTACCAAGAATGTTGATTACCGGCAGCGGGATCACTCGCCCGAGCACTCCCCACAGTCCGCCACGAAAGCGCATTGCCGCAGCGACCGCAGCATGACCGCTGTGGATCTCCCCATCGACACCAACCCATTGAAGAGCCTCGTTGCATTCATGTGGGGTGAGTCCGAGTGGCGGAAGATCTGCATGTTGCCACGGCTCTACTCGTGGGAGCCTCAACCACTCTCTAGCCCTGTTCGCCGAGGAGGTACAAAACCCGCAGTCACCATCGAAAATCAGCGCTGGCAGGTTGGCTGGTGGCGTCACATCTGTCCAATAACTGGCTGGGCGTAGCGCATCCGCTGTTCGTAGCCCGCTTCATATGGCAAAAAGCCCTGCCGGTCTGGGTACAGCATCTGCACGACGGAAATTGATGCAGTGGTGAACTCCTCGAGTGCCGGACACCACGAGGTGGCGACTTCGCCGGTGAGCGGGGCAAATGCGCAACGCTGCTCACCATCGAGTAAACCCACCAGCTCGCATCCGGTCGGAATGTCAGTCCCACCTCTCAGAGCATCTACCGCAACACTGATCACGTCATTCGCCGTCGCCGGTGCGAGCCCAATGACAAGAATTTCTGGAAAACCGGTGAGGGCAGTAACTCCGATGGAATATGCATGGGCAGGGGTTGCTTGAGCATCGTCGACCGATGGCCGAACCGCCTCGAGCGCCCATCCGTTGGTCTCGAGCATCCATTCGATCTTTTCTCGGTGAGAGATGGTGAAGTCGGCTGGGTCAAATGTCACGGTCATATTCTCGCGCAGACTCGCATGACGCACCTTGGCCAGATACGGTCAGTTTTGTCATGCGAGGTCGTTGGGCACTGTTTCTCTCACCGAAGTGGATTGCATTTCACCTTGTTGTGATTATTGCGGCGGTCACTCTGTTCAACCTGGGTCTATGGCAACTTCGCCGACTTGACGAACGCCAAACATTTAATGCTGTAGTCGAGCAGCGCTTCAGTGAACCTGCGGTCGCCTTGGACGTTCTCGTCCCAGATGATGTCGTGATTGACAGCAATGGTGCCGACGTACTCGCAGCAGACATCGAATGGAGGTCGGCCACCGTTTCAGGCACCTACCTTCCTGAGCACGCAATTCGCGTTGTCAATCGGTCGCAGAATGGTCGTGCTGGCGACAATCTTGTTGTGCCATTGCGCCTTGACGACACTCGGGTGCTACTCGTGAGTCGCGGTTTTGTGCCGCTTGGTGTCGAAGCCCCAGATGTTCCCTCCGTATCGGTTGAGGTCACCGGAAGGCTTCATCCGAGCCAGGAACGATCGCTTCTCGGAGCACGAGACCCATCAGAGGGAGTGCTTACCGAAGTACAGCGGCTCGATCTGTCACGCCTTGATCCTCAAATTCCGGGTGACCTTCTGCCGGTGTATATGGACTTGCTCTCCTCAAACCCCCCGGAGGTATCAGGGGTCCCAGAACTAGTAATCGCTCCCGACCTCAGTGAAGGCAACCATTTGTCGTATGCGATTCAGTGGTTCGTGTTTTCGCTAGCGATTCTCGCGGGCTGGGTAGTTGCGATGAAGGTCAGCCAGAAACGAGCCCTGCGTCTCTCCAGCGATCACTGAGCGTTTCAGCCAGTTGCACCGTGGGAATCATCGGATTCACCGACGGGATCGCTGGGAAGACAGACGAATCAGCGACAAAAAGGTTTTCGATACCCTTCACCCTCCCGAGGCGATCGGTGACCTCACCCATGCAACACCCGCCGGTTGCATGGCTATAGACCGGTGTTGTCGAGGCGAGCCGATCCATAAGCCACTCACCTTCGCGTCCGGGTCTCGGAACATCGATACCCTCGCGACGAGCGTGTTCGGCAGCAACCTTTGTCACCGCAGCCAATAGCAGTTCTTGCTCGACCTCGTGTTGGCAAAGTCGAAACTGTGCCTCAATCTCCCCGTTGTCATTGGCACCGATGACGCCGGTTGAAGTTGGGCGCATGAGCGCTGGCACAACCCACACCTCATCACCGACGACGGTTTCAATGACCTGCACCCCGCCAGAGCGTCGCGGTGTCAACGTTGATGAGGCCAAGCCATGATTGCGATATCTGAGAGCGACGCTTGGATGATCCTGAAGCCGGCAACCTAGGCCCTCAACGGCGAACCCCGACTTCATCAACAACAACGGCGACATCAACGCTCCGGCGCAAACGACGATGCGATCGGCCTCCACGATCTCTCCCGAGTTGAGTTCAACACCGCAGGCCTGTGCATCGCCCATGACGACACGTTCCACCCTTGTGCTTGACCGAATCTCCACCTTTGAGCGCGATGCGTTGAGATACACCTCAGCAACCGATGCTCGTGACCCGTTTCGACGCACTCGCTGGTTGATTCCTTCACCTTCAACTGGCAGTCGGTGTTGCAAAAAGAACGGACCCGTGCTCGATGCAAGCCCGGCATTGATTGCTGACCCTCCGCCGAGGCCCGAGCCTGCGGTATACGAGACGTAAGGTCCACCCTCAACACGCCGCACACGCAGGCCGTCGATCGTGCGACCCGGAATCTGTGCCGCTTCATGCATATCGTCTGGCGTTGCGCCGTCGACCCCAAGGTCGATGAGCGTGACTGCCGCTCCCGCCTCCGCCAGCCGTGCAGCGATGACCGATCCGGCAACTCCCCCACCAACGACCGTCCAGCGCTGTTCCACTCGTCTATCCTGCCAGCCCTCAAGAATTCTGCAATGCCAACAAGCGACTCACAGGAAAAGTGCGCCATCATCTAGCTATGTCATCGTCTGACAAACCAGCAGGGTTCATTGAGATCGAAACTCAACCGGACGGCACAGAGATACTCCGACCAACGTCATTGTGCCGAGGTCCGTGGGATCCCGACTCGTGCCACGCCGGACCACCAAATGGGGCAATTGCCCGCGCCGCCGAACAGGCCCTTCCTGACCTCCGGCTCGTTCGCCTGACAACAGAGATCATGAAACCGATTCCAATGGCCGGATTTACCCTGACCGCAACAATGACCAAACCCGGACGCACCGTAGCGACGAGCAGAATCGAACTGCGCGATCTCGATGACGTGCTCATCGCTGTAAGTCACAGTGCTCACCTTGCCTCTCGAACCCCGCAGCCCGACATTCCCACGATCGCAGTTGATTCGATTCCGCTTGAGGCGTCAACGCCAGGGCCGTTTGTCTTTGATGCCACCCGCCACGGGTCGGTCGGCTTTATTGATGGAGTGGAAACCCGTTACCCCGACGGCCACGACAACTCGACCGGACCAACGTCGATATGGCTTCGAACCGTGCCTCTCTTCACCAACGTCCCAGCATCAGGATTTCAACGAATCTGCCCGCTCGCCGACTGCGGTAACGCAATTTCTCGAAATGGCGAGCCGCTCGATTTTGGCTTTATGAATACCGACCTCAGTATTCACTTACACCGAGAGCCAGTCGGAGAGTGGTTCAGGTCTGAAGCAACCTCGCATTGGAGTCCCGATGGCATCGGAATGGCAGATGCCCTTTTGTTTGACGAGCAGGGCCCGGTAGGGCGGGCCGTTCAATCGCTTGTCATCTCGCCGATGTAGGCACGCGCATCACGCAAGTTTTTCGACGAAGCCTTCAAGTTGCCGGAGGTTGCGGCATTCGTACACGCCATCGGTGAAATTGCCGTACTCACCAACGATCGAATCACCCGTATTCCAATATGACTTCGGTTCAGGGTTCAACCAGTAGACATGCCGTGCCTTCATTCGCATTTCTTTAATGACCCATGACTGGCTGGCGTGATAGTTATTGCGAGCGTCACCGAGCAGCAACACCGTCGTCTTCGGACTGATGTCCTTGCCGTAGCGCTCCCAAAATACTTCGAACGCATGGCCGTAATCGGAGTGCCCATCGACCCACACCACGTCGGCCTCGGTGTTGACGCGATGAATCGCCTCGGTGATGTCTTCAGTGGCCTTGAAGTAATCGGTGACTTCATCGATGCCATCGATGAACACGAACGATCTCACCTTTGAGAACTGGTTCGAAATCGCGTACACCAACATGAGGGTGAAGCGGGCGAATGCAGCCACCGACCCGGAAATATCTGCCACCACCATCAACTCTGGTTTTGCGGGGCGCGGATATTTGAATTTCGGTTCGGCTGGAACACCACCGTAACTCAACGAATGCCGCACAGTATTTCTGAAGTCAAGCGGGCCTTTGCGCCCATGCTTACGCTTTCGGGCAAGCCGTGCTGCGAGCTTTCGGGTGAGAGGCTGAAGCGCTTTCCTAAGGCTCACCATCTCTTCACGTGAGGCGTGCATAAATTCGACGTCTTCGGGCAATGGCTTCCGCAGCGTCTTCGCCATTGCTTCTGCACCACGATCGGCGACAAGGCGACGCCGAATTTCTGCTTCCACCTCGGCCTTAAATTCAGTGATTCGGTGCTCAAACTCTTCACGCTCTAAGCGCTGTTCGAGGCGACCGGCATCACTTTCTTGACCGTGGTTAGCAGCGTCAACCATTTTTGCGAGCATGCCATCGAGGTCGAGGTTACGAAGGGTGCGATACAGGTAGTAGGTGCCTCCGACAGGTCGACCCGGCTCCATACCCGCAAAGCGTTGCACCGCCTGTCGGGCAAGAGCTTTCATCAACGCTTGATCGCCCTGCATCAGCGCTTGCATCAACAGGTGGGCGATCTCTTCTGGGGTCAAGGCATCGAGCGAACCCGCTCCGCCCCGACCGTCACCCTCCTGAGACGCATCTTGCATCTCGCGCCACAGGTCATCGAGTTCAGATGATTCACCATCTGCGTTTGCCAGCTTGTACTCGGGCCCACGAAGGCTGAAATACACCTCGAATACCGTTTCAAACGACCGCCAGTGCGCCTGGTTTTTGATGAGTGTTGCGCCGAGGGCATATTTGAATGCTTCGCGGTCTTCGATTGGAATGTGCTGGACCGCGTCCATTGCATCGAGGTTCTCCGTCAGACTGACGGGAAGCCCGGCCTCTCGCAGTTGAACCACAAAACCGTTGAGCAGGTCGAGCATCGACCGTGTTTCGGTGGCGCTCATGAACGTGTCCTCACTCGTCGACCGACAAGTCCTTCGCAGCTTTGGCGATGTCGGTCTGATATTTCAGCAAGATGTGCAACGTCTCTTTTGCAACCGTTTCATCGATGGTCTCGATGTTGAGCAGCAACAGTGTTCGGGCCCAGTCGAGCGTTTCCGACACGCTCGGCGCCTTCTTCAGGTCAAGTGAGCGAATGGAACGAACTATTCGCGCAATCTGCTCCGCAAGGCTTTCGGTGACTCCTGGCACCTTCGCCAACACGATTTCGCGCTCACGCTCCATTGAGGGGTAATCGACGTGCAGGAAGAGACACCGGCGCTTCAGCGCTTCAGACAACTCACGAGTGTTATTCGAGGTGAGGAACACCAATGGAATCTGCTTTGCTTCGATCGTTCCCAACTCAGGAATTGACACCTGATATTCCGAGAGAATCTCAAGCAGTAACGCTTCGGTTTCAACCTCAACACGGTCAACTTCGTCAATCAGCAGCACAACCGGATCGTCGGCCGTAATCGCCTCAAGGAGAGGACGCGTCAACAAGAATTCGTCAGAGAAGATGTCATCGTGGATGTCCGTCCACGAATCTGATGCTCTGTCGGCCTGAATGCGCAGGAGCTGCTTCTTGTAGTTCCATTCGAACAATGCCTTTGATTCGTCCATGCCTTCGTAGCACTGCAGACGAATAAGGCGAGCTCCAGTGAACTCGGCAACCGACTTCGCAAGCTGTGTCTTGCCCGTGCCTGCAGGACCTTCAACGAGAACGGGCTTCCCCAGCCGGTCGGCGAGGTAAGCAACTCCTGCGATGCCGTCATCGGCAAGGTAGTTGATGTCGCGAAGCCCATCTCGGACTTGTTGGACACTTTCAAAGCGATTCACGAGTTCGGAAGCCATATGACCCGACGCTACTTCGCGAGCCTTCAAACCGCATCATTGGCTTCGCTCAACGAAATGAGAAAACGATCGAAATTTCCCTCGTTTGGCGAGCCTCGACGTTTCGCGTTGTAACCGTTTACCGCTGCGCACACTCAGCGTTTCCCGCTGCTCTGTGCGACGCAGAGTCGCCCCAAGATGTGTACGGCGTTATCGACTGTCAGCAGGAAACTCCGGCCATATCAGCCGCAGCAATGGTGTTTTCGAGCAGACATGCAATTGTCATCGGCCCGGTGCCGCCGGGCATCGGTGTAATCGCCCCTGCGATTGCCTGCACCTCACCAAACCGCACATCACCGACGATTCCGTCTTCACTGCGGGAAATGCCCACATCGATAACTGTCGCCCCAGGGCGAACATGCTCTGCAGTGATCATGCCAGCCTGACCAGCCGCCGCAACGATGATGTCCGCCTCCCGGCATACAGACACGAGGTCGTTCGTGCGAGAGTGCGCAAGAGTTGTCGTCGCATCCACACCACGACGACCGAGGAGCAACATCTGCGGCAGACCGACCAATGTCGAGCGACCTACAACGACCGCCCGCTGCCCACTTGTGGCAATACCGTAAGAGTCGATCAGCCTCATCACTCCGAGCGGGGTGCATGGTGCGTGTCCAGGTAGCCCACGGACGAGTCGCCCAAGCGAGCGATCGGTCAAGCCGTCGACATCTTTCTCCGGCGGCAGCATTGCGAGCACGGGTTCGGCGTCAAGATGATCTGGAAGTGGCAACTGCACGAGAATTCCGTGAACATTCGAGTCGGCAACAAGTTCGGCTACAGCCTGCTCTACCTCTTGCTGAGTGGCTGAGTTGGGCAGTTCTACACCGCGAGAGATGATGCCAGCTTCGAGTGCCTTCCGGTGCTTCATATTGACGTACACCCGACTCGGGGCATCATCACCAACGAGCACTGTCGCAAGACAGATTGCGGGTGAGCCGGCCGATTCAATGCGGTCTCTCAAGCGCCCCACGGTGAGATCACGAAGACGGTTACCGTCGAGCAATAAGGCCCCACCTTCGGTATAGCTCGGTTCCGCAACAACGTTCACGTTGGCAAGTCTACGAACACCCAGCAAATGTCCCATCGCTTGACAGTTACCGCTCTCGGGGGCTGCAGCCCTGTAGACGCGAGTTCGGCCGGCCCCAAAGGGCCGACCGAACCACTCGTCAGTCTTTACTGATCAGGCTGCTGCGCGAGCGGCCTCGAGCCACTCATCAACCTGAGCACGGTTGTCGTCGATCCAGCCTTGAGCAAGATCGAGAACAGCAACGCCATCAGCCATCTCGACGTTCATCAGTGAAACGTCGATAACGCTCATCTGGAACAGATCGAGCAACTTGGCTGCAGCCGGGTTGGCCTCGAGCCAATCGTTGTTCGCCGACACCTGAATGTCAGCAGCAACCCATCCGAGCTGACATACGCCACCCTCGGAACCTGGGCACTGGTCTTCACCGATTGACGCAGTACCGGGCACCTGACTGTAGCCTTCGCCACCCTCAGCGCCAAGTGGGTTGGAGTCGTCGATTACGTCGTCAACTTCGAGCCACATCACGTTGTCGCCTGGGCGGAGCTGCGTGATGTACGCGCTTGGTGTCCAGGTATACACGATTGCTGGCTCACCAGCATCAGCCTTAGTCACAGCCTCAGCGAACATTGCGTCATAACCTGCAATGGTTTGCTTGATGTTTTCCCAACCAGAGAATGCGATTTGGCTCTGGATGATGTCATCACAGGTCCAGCTTTCCGAGCAGCCGTAGATGTCGGCGATGCCATTGCCGGGGTCTGGGTCACCAGCGTCGTAGGCGGCGATTGCATCGGCGTTTGAGTTCAGATCATCAAGGGAGGTAATTCCGTACTCCTCTGCAAATGATTTCGTGATGAGGTAGCCCTGGAGACCACCAGCCATCATCATTTCGCCAACGGGGCTCACGTGGTCACCCACGAGCGAACCGTCCGGAAGTTCGTTTGCAAGCCAGGAGTTGTGACCTGGGTACCACGAGTTGATCCAGAAATCGGCGTCACCTTGCGCCATTGCAATGTAGGCGTTTGATGGTCCGAGTTCAAGGTCCTTCGGGTCACTGACGTCATAGCCAAGTTCTGCGAGAAGCAGGTGGGCAACGTAAGCGTTCGGATCTTCAGTTGACCAGTCCGCTTTCGCCATCGTCACTGAGACGCCTTCACCGGGCGTCATACTTACTTCAGCAGCTTCTTCTGCGGGCTCTTCAGCAGCGGGCGCTTCAGCAGCAGGCTCTTCAGCAGCGGGTTCGGCTGCGTCATCGCCGCCGCAGGAAGCCACAAAGAGTCCGAGGGTCACGAGCGTCGCTGTGAGTGCTCTCTTTTTCTTAATCATGTTTTCTCCTTAGGTGGTGTGTCGTCACGCCGCAAACAGTTCACGCCGCTCACGAGGCAACACTTGTTGTTTCCCAACACCGAGACCGATGCTGGAAATCTTAAAGCGGTCATGAGACCGCCTCTTCGTAAACCTTCGACCGCTCGAAAACAGTCACAACCGACCTCGCCGACACGAATGCGAGGGTTCCCGCCAAGAGAGCGAGCATTGCACCGACGCCGCTGTAGTAATTGTTGTCGGTTGCTCTGGCGAGCGTCCCGATGAAGCCAAGCGAGAGGCCAACCACTCCAGCACCAAAACCCATTGCGACGACCCCAGACATCCATCTGCGACGGTTCGAGAAGCCAGCGGCACCCGAAGCGCCGACTGCCCCGACGCCCGCAACTATGACTGCACCGAAGACCCATGGCCCCAACTGAACACCACTGTCGTCCAAACCTGTAATCACAATGCGCTCAACCGCTTGAGCCTTTGCCCGGATGACTTGAATCTCGGTTGCAGCAACTCCAACGTCCATCTCGCCGGCCTCTGCTTTACGTTTCACTTCCTCGATCTCCGCTTGAATTTCGGGAGTCAACACGACACCGCCGCGTTCATCAAGTTGCCACATTGACACCATCGAAATGGCTGCAATTCCGATTGCGAAACTTGCGACGACAATCTGCGAGGCACCGATTCGTTGTCGGAGGGGCCGGCGCGGGCCGTACGGGGCAGACCGAATCCACACCACTCCTGCCACCGTTGAGACCACTCCGCCGACCAAAGCGAGGAACACTCCGAGACCTGCCGAATAGCCAGGCGACATCTCGCTCGGATTCGCAACCAAGTACCCAAGCACGGTGATCACCAACGCAATTGACAACACGACCGCAATATCGGGGTTAAACATTCGAGCCCGCCGACGCCCTGAAAGCACCAAGAGCACCGTTGCAATCTGCATCACTGCCCCGATCAAGACGATGTAGGCGAACCACGAGCCACCCTCAGCGTCAAAGGCTCCGAACGACGATCCATCCAACCCGGCATCGGCTAGCCGCGAATATCCGGTGAACAATGACCCGTTTGATGCCCAGGCAAACGCCAAGCTCGCCAGAGAAATGAGGGCTCCGACACCGACCAACCCGGCAAGCAGTCGCTCTTGCGAATCGACCGGCGCAACCTGGCCTTCGGTCACCTCTTCTTCACTTTGGGTCGACGACAACGAAGGGTTGAAATCGGGGTTCTCCAGCAGGAGTTCCGGCTCACGCCGAGCGCGCCACGCCGTCGACATTCGACTGAACAGCCCCGCACCACCGGTCTGTGTTTGTGATATTCGGTCAAGGATCACCGCGAGAAGGAAGAACCCAAGACCTGCCGATGCTGCCAGGTTGACGTCCTGTTGGCCGAGCGCTCTGAAGAGAAGGGCACCCATGCCTCCGGCGCCAAGAATTGCTGCGATTCCAAGCATCGAAAATGCAAGCAATAACGTTTGGTTTATACCCGTCATGATTGCTGGTCGCGCTAGAGGAAGTTGCACGTCTCGCAACACCCGTAGTTCACGAGCCCCGTAGGCGCGCGAAGCTTCCACAACATCTTCAGGAACCTGGCGGATGCCAAGATTCGTCAGTCGAATCAGAGGTGGGAGGGCAAACACCATGGTGGCCATCGTTGCCGAGACTCGACCAACTCCCCAGAAGTACACAAACGGCAAGAGGTACACAAACGAGTGAATGACCTGCATTGCATCGAGGGTCGGACGCATGACCTGCCAGACCGAGTCGACGCGGCCAGATAACACTCCAAGAGGAATGCCAATGATGATGCATACGATCACTGCAACGAGGATGAACCCGATCGTTCGGGCAGTTTGTACCCAAAATTCGTTTCCGAGGAGCCCGCAGACGATGAGGCCCGCTGCTGAACCCAGCGCAACGGTCAAGTTTCGGACGAGCCAAGCGATCACAAACATGATCGCAACGACGACAAGCCACGGGATTGCGATCAAAAAACGGTCGACGAGATTTTCGAGCAAGAATTCAAATGGCCACGCAATGACGTCGAGCACCCCTCCCATGTTGAGAGTGATCCAGTTGACGGCTTCTTCAATCCAACTTCCGAAGGGAATCTTGAACTCGTCAAGAACGGCGTCGTCGAGGATGCCAGGGCCGTCATCGTTGCGAACGAGGCTCACAAGAACACCTCCCGTTCAAAACTGTCGATCAACGACTCGACTCGTCCCAGTTCTTCCATGATGTGACGCGGATCAAGGTTGCCAACGAGCTTGCCGTCTTCGACAACGGCGATCGGCAAACCGCGCCCTGCGAACGCGTAGATTTCGTTCAGCGTCTGCCTAGGACCGCACCGTTCGAAGTCGGTACGTAGGGCCTCTGAAACTACCGACGCTCCACGCTCGAGGGCGTCGAGGCCATCGGCGACGGTCAGCATTGCTTCAGGAGCGCCATTGGCGTCGAGGACGAACACTCCAGCCCGGTCTTCGATTGAGCGAACTGCAGTTGCAAGCGAATCGGTTGCGGTGATCGGCGCGGGTTCAACCATTACTTCCTGCACCTCAATGACTCGGCCTTGGTCGACGTCTTGGACAAACTCAGCGACGTAACCCGATGCAGGCTTGGTCAGAATCTCTTCGGGCGTGCCGATCTGCACCACTCGACCGCCGCGCATAATGCACACCCGATCGCCGATTCGGAGTGCTTCGTTGAGGTCGTGCGTGATGAAAAGAATGGTCTTTTTTAGTTGTTGCTGAATCGCCATTAATTCGTCTTGCATTTGACGACGGATGAGTGGGTCTAAGGCGCTGAAGGCTTCGTCCATGAGCAGAATCGAAGGGTCACTTGCAAGGGCCCGAGCAAGGCCGACCCGTTGCTGCATGCCACCCGACAACTGCGAGGGCATCGACATGGCGTATCTCTGGAGCCCGACAAGCGACAACGCTTCCATCGCCGAGTTGAGGCGATCAGGTTTATCGACCCCTTGCACCTCGAGGCCATATGCCACGTTGTCAATGACGTTTCTGTGCGGGAACAACGCAAAGTGCTGGAATACCATTCCCATTTTTTCGCGGCGTACTGCCTGCAGCGCACGCCCCGACAAGGTCTGGATGTCAACATCGTCGACCCAGACACTTCCGGCTGTAACCGAATGCAATTGGTTGACCGTACGAATCGCTGTCGACTTTCCAGACCCTGAAAGTCCCATAATCACGAAAAGCTCACCCTGACGAATATCAACGTTGACGTCAGCGAGACCTACGACGTGGTCAGTCCAGGCTTGAATTTCCGTCTTTGAATGTCCGGCTTGTGCGAGTTCGAGGGCACGACCACGCGGTTGTTCCCCGAAAATCTTGTAGACGCCCTCTAGGCGGATGGTTCCTGTCACGATCTCGATATATGTCGGCTCGGGCCACCAAAACGCCAAGCAACTCCCAAGGAACGCACTAGCCCAGAACGCCGGACCTGTGTGCTCACCTGGGGTCACTCAAAGCGACCTCAATGGGAGACCTTAGTCGGTTTGCCCGGTAGGCGCCATTATCCGCACCCTAAAACGACCAATATCATCCGCTGTGAACAGCAGATCACTTCTTTTTTCGTCGTCGAGCCGCCCGATTTCCTGGCTGCCCACCTCCGGTGCGGCGACTTGCTGCGACTGGTTTACTTCCGCGGTTTCCGCCCGCCTTATACGGCTTTGCCCTGAACCAAAGGTTGCAGGCCCACTTCTCACCTTCACCAACTGGCATTCCGCCGTGAAGAGAGCGCTGGTGGAGATTCGTCGCTTCATCTTCGATGTTGTGAAAGATCACCAAGCGGCCAGGTTTCGCCTCAACTTCAAGGTCGAGTTTTGGGAAACTTGTGCCCCCGCCGCCGGCTACATCGTTGAGATACATCAGTGCGGTGAGAACACGCTGACCGCCATTTTCTGTTCGAAGACGACCCTTTTCGGTTCTCAAATCCCAGCCATCAAAATGAGGTCGATATTCCTGGGTTTCGGCGTAATGAACCACCTGCATCGACTCCGAGTGATGCGGAGGAATACCAACGAGATCGCTCACCCGATGAATGATCTCTTGCACTTGGGAAGAGTCGCCGTAACGCACCCACGCAACCGACCCCGTTCGGGCTGCTGAGGTGGTGTTCACTCGGGTTGAGGTCACCTTTGCTTCCTCTAACCGAGGAGCGGCGATTCCGATCACATGAAGCCGTTCCTCAGGGCTCAAGAAATCGTCGATCACCCATACGACCGGGTCGTCCGCAAGTTGTTCACCAATTGGATACGACGAGGCGAGTTTCACATCACCATTGTTGCAGGTCGGGCTCCACCCAGAACCGTGATGAGCGGATGTATTCCTATCGGAACAAGTCGCGAGAGATGTCCCGGAGCACCGGAGCCATCGTTGCATCGTCATCAAACGTGAAGTCAACACCGCTCACCACAGCAACCGGAATGCGCGATGTATTGCCCTTCACAAGTTCAGCTGCTGCGGTCACTTCATCGACGACGCACAGTTCTTGCACCTTGAATTCGTGCCCATGAGGATCAACTTCGCCGATGTACGACCTCATCGGATGCATGCCGGCGAGCCCCACGCAAATATCGGTTTGACCCTCACGCCACGGCCGACCGAACGTGTCGCTGATCAACACTGCGACATTGACACCCAAGTCGTTGAATCGAGCACGCATACGTCGTGCCGAAGCATCAGGGTCTTTCGGCAGGACAACAATGCGGTCGTGAGCACCACTCGATGACTGATCGACCCCTGAATTTGCGCACACAAAACCATGATGCGTTTCAGTGATGAGCACCGGACCAAGTTGACGAACGATGCGGCGACTCTCACGCAGCACAACCTCAACGACTCGCGGGTCTTTTTCCCAAGCTTCAGACCAACTCGCAGCGAACGGCGATGGCACGATGTCGTCCAGTTCGATAAATGCGCCTTCTGCCTTCGACACAATTTTTGATGTCACGATGACCACATCGCCATCGACGAGATCAGTTCCTGCCGCCACACATTGAGCGTGAATCATCTCCGCAAGATCGGCACCGGCCTCGATCTCTGGAAGACCAGGCACCGGCCAAATGCGTATCGAACCGTCAGATGACATAGGAGAGACGGTAGCCGGTGTTGAGGCATGTGACGCAGGTGCCAAGGTGGCCTTCAGGTGGCACATGACACGAGATGATCTCTCGACTGCACTCGCTGCTAGACAAGTGGTGATGACCGGAGTTCACCGAATCGATGCCATCACGCTCACCACACCAGATATGGCTGCCTCAATTGCGTTCTACCGAGCGGTTGGTTTCATCATCTCTTTTGGTGGTGATGATTCAGAGTTCACGACAATGTCGATTGAACCGAACGGCCCTCACGTCAATCTCATCTCAAACCATGAAGCCGATCGAGCACTGGTCTCCTGGGGTCGGGCGATCTTTCATGTCGACGATGTCGACGATCTTCACCAACGACTGATTGCCACTGGTTACCAACCTGACACCGAGCCAGCGGATGCCTCATGGGGCGAGCGATATTTCGCAATACATGACCCGGGCGGCCACGACCTCAGTTTCGCAAGACCTCTCGGCAACTAGCGCCGCCTACGCAGGCTGACAGGACGGGCACCACCACACTCGACGAGTTGCGAGAACCGCAGAGAGAATTGGAGTCTCACACCGTCGGCACGGCTGACCGGCCCGCTTATAGACGTAAAGGCGATTACCTTTTCGAAGGTCGCCAGGTTTACGCGCTCCGACTTCGGCGGGATCAACGGTCACGATCCGACCGATGCGCTCACCGATCTTCATCAGTCGCATCGATAACTCCCACAATTCTTCGGCTGAGTTCTCACTCACTTCACGGGCAGGTCGACGAGGGTCGATTCCAGCCAAGAAACAAAACTCTGCACGATAGACATTGCCGATTCCGGCCACCACGGCTTGATCAAGCAGCACTTGGGCGATCGGAGCACTCCGACGAGAAAGCGACGACATCACTCGGTCGAGATCTCCCTTACGAACCGCTAGTGGATCAGGTCCAATCCGATTTCTCAGAGCTTCTTCTTGCTCGCCACTGATGATCTCGCACGCGGTAGGCCCTGACAAATACATCGCTCCGGTATGGCCACGCCATCTCATCCGTGTTCCATCAGAGGGTGACGGAGCTGTTTCCACGTCGGAGAACACTTTGAATTTTCCAAATAAGCCGAGATGGATATGAACGGTGAGGTCACCCTCCCAACGGTGGAAAAGATGCTTACCGAGCGCGTCAACACCCTCGAGTCGCCGGCCATTTAGCTCTGCCGCACCATCAGAAAATCGGCCCTGAGGCGAGTCGACGTTGAGAACCTCACCAGCGAACCGCCGCCGCTGTAGCCGAGCCGCCCGGTGAATGGTGTGGCCTTCAGGCATGGCACCTGTATGGCGGGAGGGAAGTCAGCACGTTGCGATTGTGACCGACTACCTCACGACGTTCCAGTCGTCCTCGTAAAGATTTGGGGTTGCGTGGGGGCCTCGATCGGCGTATCGGCGATGTGCTTCCCGATGCCGGGAGCATCGACTTACCGCGCTGTCGGCATATCAAGTGAGGCGTCGCCCGGCATTCCAGACTCAGGCCAGCGCTGCGTCACAACCTTTGCTCTCGTATAAAACTCAACGCCTTCAGGTCCATGTACATGGTGTTCACCGAACAGCGAATCCTTCCACCCGCCAAATGAGTGGAATGCCATCGGTACTGGAACAGGAACGTTGACGCCAACCATTCCGACATGCACGCCTCGAACAAAACGACGTGCTGCCGCACCTGAATTGGTGAAGACAGCTGTTCCATTGCCATACGGATTCGAGTTGATGAGGTCGATGGCGGCGTCCACATCATCAACTCGCACGACCGACAACACCGGCCCAAAGATTTCGTTGGTGTAGACGTCCATTGAGGTGTCGACTCGGTCAATCACCGTTGGCCCCACAAAGAATCCGTTCTCAAAACCAGGAACAACCAAACCTCGACCATCAACCCGGATCTCTGCGCCCTGCACCTCGCCTGAATCAATGAAGCCAACGATGCGATCACGACTTTCAGGAGTGACGATCGGGCCCATCTCGCTCGACGCATCTCGACCGGAGCCGACGGTAATCGACCGTGCCTGCGCATCGACCTGCTCCATCAAACGATCTGCCTCAGCGCCCACTGCTACCGCAGCTGAAATCGCCATGCAGCGCTCCCCGGCTGAGCCAAACGCCGCCGCCGCAAGCTGCTCGGCAGCGAACTGCATGTCGGCGTCAGGAAGCACAACCGCATGGTTTTTCGCTCCCCCAAGTGCCTGCACTCGTTTTCGATTCGCAGTCGCTCGGCCGTGCACATACTGAGCAATCGGAGTCGAACCGACAAATGAAACGGCAGCGACATCGTCATGATCGAGCAGTGCATCGACAGCAACCTTGTCGCCGTGCACAACGTTCAACACCCCGGGCGGAAGTCCGGCCTCTGCAAACCATTCGGCGAGCACTACCGATGCAGATGGATCTCGTTCAGATGGTTTCAACACGAAAGTATTTCCGCATGCGATTGCAACTGGGAACATCCACATCGGCACCATCGCGGGAAAGTTGAAAGGCGTGATTCCGACACAAACGCCAAGCGGTTGGCGGAACGTATACGAATCGACTCCACCCGAAACCTGGTCGGAATATGCGCCTTTCGTCAACGTCGGCAATGAGCACGCGAATTCAACGACCTCGAGGCCGCGCTGCACTTCTCCGGCCGCGTCCGACAGCACTTTGCCGTGCTCATCAGAGATGATCTCAGCAAGTTGACCAGCACGGCTGTTGATGATCTCCCGGAACGCAAACATCACCTTCGTGCGAGCAGCGAGCGACTCTTCAGACCACAACGCAAATGCTTCGGCCGCTGAACGAACTGCATCGTCGACCACCGTGCCGGTTGCGAGAACAACTTCAGCCTGCATCTCACCCGTCGCCGGATTCCAGACCGGCGATGTCGAAGTGCCAGCATCATGCTGCGGGGTGTTGTTGATCCAATGAGGAATGACACGGGATGACATGCCAGCAGACTAGGCCGAATTACCGCCGGTGTAACAGTGCGAAACTCCGGTGCCGTCGACAATCTGTGCGGTACGCGAGGATTTCGCCATGTCGAGCGCACCGGTTGTCAACATCGATCCGTCTGCTTTTTGGGATGACCCCTTCCCAACACTGGCTGAAATGCGGTCACGTGCCCCAATCTGCTTTGTGCCTGAACTCAATGCAACGCTGATCACCCGCCGAGATGACATCCACTCTTGCGAAAAGAATGTCGCGGTGTTTTCTTCTGACCAACCAGGTGGACTCATGAATGTTCTCATGGGCCAAAACATGATGCGGAAGGATGGTGATGACCATCGGAAAGAGCGGTTTGTCTACTACCCGGCCATTAGCCCCAACAAGGTGAAAACGTGGTGGTCAAGCGTCTTCGAGCAACTCACCAATATGGTGCTCGACGATCTCGTCGACCGCGGATCGGCTGACCTGGTACCTACGTACGCGACTGCGCTCAGCGGTGAAGCGCTCAAAGTCATCACTGGCCTCACGAATGCAACATTCCAGGAGATCAACGACTGGAGTCAGGCCATGATCGACGGCATTTCAAACTATGCCGGCGCCCCAGAACCGCAAGCCCGCTGTAACGCAGCAACTGCGGCAATCGACGCGGCGATCGATGAGCGACTTCCTGAGCTTGAGCACACGCCCGACATGAGTTTGCTGTCGGTCATGCTGCAATCAGGTATGCCCCTCGAACAAGTGCGAGCGAACATCAAACTGACCATTTCTGGCGGACAAAATGAGCCTCGCGACGCAATCGCCGGCGCAATATATGCCGTACTCACCCACCCCGATCAGCTTGCGCTCGTGCTCAATGGGGACGCCACATGGATGGATGTATTTGAGGAGTACTGCCGGTGGGTTGCACCAATCTGCATGTCACCCCGGCGAGTAGCCCAACCGCACGACTATCACGGCATCACCTTTGAACCTGATGAGCGCGTCATGTTTATGTTTGGCTCGGCCAACCACGACGAAACCTATTTTTCGCGGCCGCATGAATTCGATATCACTCGGGATACGTCCCCCAACCTCACATTCGGGGCCGGGCCTCATGTCTGCGCCGGCGCGGCCGCATCGCGCAGTCTGGTCGGAGACTTTGCGCTTCCGCTCGCATTCGAGCGGCTACACAACATGTCGTTAGATGACTCCGCTCCTCCAACCCGTTTTGGCGGTTGGGCATTTCGAGGCCCGCTCAACATGGCGGTGAAGTGGACCACTCCCTGAGACGTCCCCTCGACACAGACATCACCACGACACTTCTTTGCAGCGACCGACCCTGCCGTAACATCTTCTCCATGGCCTCTCGTACAGAACGCGATGTTGAACAAGAGGTTCTCGAGTGGTTTCACACGACATGGGATCCTGATGCCTCGCTCCTGGAATGGAGAACTCAACTCGTCGATTCAGGGTGGGCGGTTCCATCGTGGGCACCTCAATGGCATGGGCTCGGCCTTCCGGCATGGGCAGACCGAGTTGCCCATCGAGCGATTCGCCAGGCTGGTGGTGTCGCAACACCCCTCGGCGGAGGGATGAGCCTCGCGGCACCAACGATCTATGACCACGCATCAGATGAGTTGAAGTCGAAATATCTCAGGCAGACACTCACCGGTGAGCTCACATGGTGCCAACTGTTCTCAGAACCGGGCGCAGGCTCAGATCTTGCCGGCTTGCGGTGCACCGCAATTCGCGATGGAGACGAGTGGGTGATCAATGGCCAGAAGGTGTGGAACACGATGGCCCATGATGCCGACATGGCGATTCTCGTCGCCCGCACCGACTGGGACGTACCGAAACATGCGGGCATCACGTATTTCTTGATCGACATGCGCCAGCCGGGTGTCGAAGTGCGACAAATCGTCGAAATGAACTATCACGACTCGTTTAACGAGGTGTTTCTTACCGATGCGCGAGTGCCAGTATCCGACGTTGTTGGAGAGATCAATGACGGATGGAAGGTCGCCCGCGGGACACTCGCTCATGAGCGTTCTTTTGCATCGATTGGCAATGTGTACTTCGCCCCCGATGCTGCGGGCAGGGTGATCGAGGAGGCAAAGCTCGAAGCGGCAGAGTTCAACAAAACCTATGAGTGGTATCCGCAACGCATGGGCCGCGCGGACCTCACCTTGCCGAGGGCCCAAGCGCGTGGTGTTATCGCTGATCCGAATATCCGACAAGAACTCATGAAATTGCGCAGCTTTCATAGTGCATCTGAATGGACTGCCGAGCGAGCCAAGGCAGCCCGTGCGCTCGGAAAACCACCTGGGTCAGAGGGCTCAATCGGGAAGCTTGCGCTGTCACGAATCGCTCGAAACGCTAATCATGTTCATTCGACCATTGCCGGCGCTCAAGGAATGTTGAAGTCGGGAGATGATCCACTCGACGCAGTTGTTGCTGAAATTCTTGTCTCCACCCCTGCGCAGTCGATCGCAGGTGGAACCGACGAAATTCAGCACAACATCCTCGGTGAAAACGTGCTCGGACTGCCAAAAGAGCCGGCAGCCGACCGAGGTGTCGCCTTCAAGGACGTGGGTAAGAAATGAGCGAATTCATAGATCTACGAAACGACGCACTTCGACTATCGGTCGGCGACGATTTTGTTGCGACGATCGAACTTGCAAAACCGCCGAACAACTTTTTCTCCATGGACCTCATCGGTGGGGTCGCTGAAGCGCTCGAACACCTCGACACCGATGAACGGTGTCGGTCGGTTGTGCTGTGCGCCGAGGGGAAACATTTCTGCGCAGGCGCAGATTTCTCGACTGGTGACACGCATTTCACTACCGAAGACCTCTACGCAGCAGCCGTGAGAATCTTCCGCACGGCAAAGCCAATTGTCGCTGCGATCCAAGGTGCAGCAATTGGCGGAGGACTGGGGTTAGCTCTCTCCGCCGATTTTCGAATTGCGTCACCTGAAGCTCGGTTCTCTGCCAACTTTGCCCGGCTCGGTTTTCATCAAGGGTTCGGCCTGAGCGTCACCTTGCCTCGCCTCGTCGGCACTCAATCAGCAGCAGAGTTGCTCTACACCGGTCGGCGAATCGGCGGAGAAGAAGCGGTATCTCTCGGCATGGCAGATCGTCTGAGTTCGCTCGATGACCTGAGATCGTCCGCTCATTCGCTTGCGCGCGAAATCGCCATCTCCGCGCCTCTCGCCGTTCAATCGATTCGCAAGACTCTGCGAGGGACCCTCGCCGATGAAGTTGCAGCTGCGACTGACCACGAAGGTCGAGAACAAGCATGGCTGCGCAACACCAGCGACTTCAACGAGGGCACTGCGGCGATGGCTGAACGCCGCAAGCCCCGTTTCACCGGCAAGTAATTCACGCACCGACGGCTGAGAGTGGTCATTTTGCTGTGTACCGTCTGCGTATGGGCGCATTTGATGACATTGCTGATGGAGTTGTTGCAGCGATCACCGCAGGTGACAGTGCAGCGCTCGGCGAACTGTACGCCGATGATGTGGTGGTGTGGCACAACACCGACGGCATTGAGATGACCAAAGAAGAGAACCTTGCAAGCCTCGACGCGCTCGCGGCGATGACAACCACGCGTTCGTTCAGCAATATCCGTCGTTACGAAATCGATGGTGGCTTCGTACAGCAGCACGTCATGCACCTCGACTGGGGCTCCGGGTCTGGAGACCTCCCTGCCTGTCTCGTGATCAAGGTCGAGAACGGCAAAATCATCAGGGCAGACGAGTACTTCGATGGAGCGACCATCGCCACATTTGGAAGGTAACTCAGTAACCCGCGGGGCGCAGCGTCGCCGCTCACGCCGACGGCGTCACCTCCTTCGTGCAGAACGTGTTGCTTTCCTAAGATGACGTCATGCATACCGGGAAAGGCGATGCCGCAAAGCGAGCGAGAACCCGGAGACGCATTCCCGTTGCGGTAGACGCTTCTGATATTTCATGTGGGTTCGCAGTCGGCGATGACTTTGAACGTTTCAGCCAGATCGATGATGTCTTCGCTCGGTCTCGGTATGACCCCGTCGTCCATTCCGAACGCAGCGAGTTGTTCTTTTCGACCTACCGAAAGCCACTGACCGAGTGGCGTGCCGCAAAGGGTTTCCAACAAAACGACTACGCATTCCGAAATGCGACATGGCACGTCGCCGATGTATTCGCTGAGATGTACGAGAGCCGTGATCGGCGTGACGGGTTCCTCGACCCGCTCTCAATGTTGCGCGACGGCGCAAGTGAACAGGTTGACCTCGGAACACCAACTGCCGCCGCCGCAATGATCAAACATGCTGCGCGCACGGCTGGTGCAGATCTCGTCGGAGTCGCCGCTTACGACCACCGTTGGACCTACACCGAACGGTTCTCGGTC
>CALCBR010000028.1:0-16657 GCA_937897105.1 uncultured Acidimicrobiaceae bacterium
GTCGGTGTGAGGGAAGGCGATGATGTGCCTCGTCTGCTCGGAGACGTTGTCATTTGTCCCGAGGTCGCCGACCTCCAGGCATCAACCCACGCCGGAACGTTTGATGATGAGATTGCGTTGCTCGTCGTGCATGGCATTCTTCACATCCTCGGCTTCGATCATGAAAGCGACGCTGAGCGTCACGAAATGCAGTTGCGCGAGCGCGAACATCTCATCAATCAGTTCTGGCATGGTGAGGTGCCTGATGGGTTCAGTTTTGATCACCGGTCAGAGGTGAGGTCATGAACGGCGCCAACCTCGTGATGCTGCTCGTCATCATTGTGCTGCTATTCGCATTGATCTTTTTGGCGATTGCCGAAATGGGCCTGTCAAAGATGACGAAGCCCCGGGCCGCGGCGATTACCGAGGACAAACCGCGTATTGAGCCGAGTCTGACCGCTCTCGTCGACAACCCAGAAGGATGGATCAACCCCCTGCTGTTGATGGTGAACGTATGCCAGACCGTTCAAGCAACCCTGACGGGAATCGTTGCGGGGAATCTGTTTGGGGGAGTTGGCGTGGCCGTCGGTGTCACATTGAACGTCATCGTCTTCTTTGTGCTCGCAGAGGCGGTCCCGAAGACGTATGCCGTGCTCAATCCTGATCGGGCAGCGATGATCGCTGCCCGACCGGTGCGCGCGCTCACCGCGTTTCCTCCACTCCGAATGATCTCCGCAGGCTTGATTGGCCTCACCAATGTGCTGGTGAAAGGCCGTGGTTTAGAGAGCGGCCCATTCGTGAGCGAGCAGGAGTTTCTCGGCATCGTCGAGGCCGCCGCTCAAGATGAGGTCATCGAACACGAGGAGCGCGAACTCATCGAGTCGATCATCGAGTTTGGTGACACGGTCGCTCGGGAGGTCATGGTTCCTCGACCTGACATGGTGATGGTGGCGAATACGGCAACCATCACCGACGCACTAAACCTCGGAATTGCGCATGGCTTCAGTCGCTTGCCGGTTTCAGGCAGTGACGAGGATGACATCGTGGGTCTCGCCTTCACGAAAGACCTGATGCGCGCAGAGCGCGAAGGCCGCGGTGACCTTCCGGTACTCGACCTTGCGCGAGATGTGACGTTCATTCCAGAAAATAAACCCGTTGCCCGGCTGATGCGTGAGATGCAGGACAGCAAGTTTCATATTGCGATCGTTGCTGATGAGTACGGCGACATCGCCGGGCTCGTCACTCTCGAAGACTGCCTCGAAGAGCTTGTCGGTGAGATCGTCGATGAGTACGACGCGGAAGAACATGACATCGAGCGCTTCGACGACGGCACATTGCTGGTTGATGGCGGTCTGAACATTGGTGATGTCGCTGATGAACTTGGCATTGACATTCCGAACGAAGATTTTGACAGCGTCGGCGGTTTCGTCTTCTCGGCGCTCGAGCGCGTACCTGAACCTGGTGATGCGATCGACTTTGAGGGTTTTGTGTTTGTTGTTGAGTCGGTGGAAGGGCGGCGCGTACGGCGCGTTCGCATTACTCCCGCTCCACAAGACGGTGACGACGACTCTGCAGCCGAGGCCTCATCTGACTAACCGTCGTTTGTAGCCCTTCATGTACATTCGTCGTATGGACGTATCTCTTGAAGGAAAAGTCGCGCTCGTCACCGGCGCATCACGAGGAATTGGTCAGGCGATTGCAGAAACAATGGCTGCCTCTGGCGCCAAGGTCATGTTGACGTCTCGGAAGCTTGATCAACTTGAAGCGGTAAAGGCTGAGATGGAAGGTGATGTAGATGTCATTGCCTCGCATGTCGGTGATGCTGACTCCGGTGAGAAAACGGTGGCGGCAACCATCGAGCGTTTCGGTTCGCTTGACATTCTTGTGAACAACGCTGGAACGAACCCGTATTACGGCCCGGTGCTTGAAGTTGATCAGGGCCGTTGGGACAAGACCTTTGAGGTCAACCTTCGAGGACCAATGTTCTGGTCAGCGGCCGCCCATCGCGCCGCATTCGCAGAGAAGCCCGGAGTCATCATCAATATGGCCTCGGTCGGTGGGCTCCGGTCAGGGCCACACCTCGGCGTCTACAACCTTACGAAAGCGGCTCTCATACATCTGACAAAACAGCTCGCCGGTGAAATTGGCCCGACCCGAGTGCTCGGTATCGCTCCGGGGCTTGTCGTCACAGATTTTGCTCAGGTGCTTGTTGACAATTTCGGCGACAAGTTGGCGAAGGAACTTCCGGTGAAACGCCTCGGTGAGCCCCAAGACATCGCGAATCTCGCAACATTCCTTGCATCTGACCTTGCCTCATGGATCACCGGCGAAACCTACGTCATCGACGGTGGGGCAGGTGTCAAAGACGCCGCAGGGTGACGTCGCTCACACGGTGAGTTCGCTCCGTCGAACCTTTCCAAGGGCGGTGCGGGGAATGGCCTCGACGAGTTCGAGTTGTCTGGGGAGCGCGTAGCCCGGCAGTTGCGCTCGACAGTGCTCACGAATCTCGTCAAGTGACAAGTTGGGGCGTGCGCTGACGACGAACGCAGCAACGATTTGCCCCCATTCGTTGTCGGGGAGCCCGGTAACGGCGACGTCGTGAATGTCTGGATGCTGAATCAGTTGGCGTTCGACATCGTCTGGCCACACCTTCTCGCCACCGGTGTTGATGACATCGCCCCGCCTGCCTTCGACATGAAGACTGCCGTCATCGCGAAGGAATCCGAGATCACCGGTAGGTAGCCACCCATCGCTGGTGAGAGGCGAGGTGCCGTCTCGGTAACAGCGGAGAAGCATCGGCCCTCGTACATGCACCTCGCCGTCTCGAATTTCGATCTCGACGCTGTTGAGAGGCTTGCCGTTATACACGACCCCACTTCCTGTTTCGGTGAGTCCATAGGTTGCAATGCAATGAGGTGGTCGATCGGCTGGAGGACGTGCGCCCCCGAGCACGATGGCCCGAAACAGTGATGGGTCAATTCGTTGGAGAGCAGTGGTTACCAGTGAAACAAGGGTCGCCTCCGACGCGCTGACAACGTCTGCATCAAACCCATCGATGACGGTGAGGGTGGTTCCGGTGATGAGAGATCTGGTGATGACAGAGAGACCGCCGACGTGCGCAAGCGGAAGGCAGGCAAGCCAATGATCATTATCGGTTACTTGCAGACGCTCTGATGTTGCTCGGGCTGACGCTTCCAGCGCCGCGTGGGTGAGCACCGCTGCTTTTGGTGGCCCTGAAGAGCCGCTCGTTGCAATGACGAGGGCATCCCCAGGCTCGACCGGTTCCCCGTCGCTGAGAGCCGTTTCACCGTCTTCTGAGATAACCGTTGCGACGCCGAAGCTCTGCAGCATTGAGCGTTGCGCAGCCATGGGCAGCCGGCGATCGAGAGGAAACACTGCATCGCCTCGTTCCCACACCGATTGCAGAGCGTGAACGAAATCTGGTGATCCAGGAAGGTTGAGGGCAGTGAGTTTGGGCATGTCTCAAGCGAGGGTCAAGTTGTGAACCCGGGGTTCATGCACCATCATTGCCGAAGTATGAGCAGAGCGCCATCACTACGCATTTGGATTGCTGGTGCTCGCCCGAGGACGTTGCCTGCAGCTGTGGTGCCAGTTGCGGTAGGTGCTTCGGTTGCGGTCGACGACTCGGGGTGGTCATCGGTGTCGTGGGCTGGTGTCGTTCTTGCTCTGGTGGTCAGCTTGTTGTTGCAGGTGGGGGTGAACTACGCGAACGATTATTCAGATGGGGTTCGTGGTACTGATGACGTGCGGGTTGGTCCACTTCGACTTGTTGCATCGGGCTCTGCAACGCCTCAACAGGTGCGAGCGGCTGCGCTCACGAGCCTTCTGCTGGCCTCGGTGGCCGGTTGTGCTCTGGCGGCAATGACGTCGTGGTGGCTTATTGCGGTTGGAGTCGCTGCGGTGCTTGCGGCTTGGGGGTATACGGGCGGTCCGAAGCCCTACGGCTACCTCGGTCTTGGTGAGGTGTTTGTGTTTGTGTTCTTCGGTTTGGTTGCAACGGTGGGTACGACGTTCGCTGCAGTTGAGCAATTGTTGTGGAGGTCGTGGGTAGCAGGTGCTGGGGTTGGTGCGCTCGCCTGCGCGTTGCTGGTCGTAAATAATTTGCGTGACCTGCCGACTGATCGAGATGTCAACAAGCGAACACTGGCGGTTCGGCTTGGCGACGCTCGCACGCGAGTCATGTTCACCACGCTTGTTGTTGCGGCGTTGGCGAGTTCGGTTGCAATCGCTGACCTCGGGGCTCTTATCGCCCTGGTCGTTGCGGTCCCGGCGCTATCGGTGGTGAGAACGATTCACAGTGGAGTAGTCGGTGCAGAACTCATCCCGGTGCTGGGCTCGACAGGGAAATTGCAGTTGTTATTTGGCGTGTTGTTGAGCGTCGGTCTCGTCATTATGTAGACGGTGAGCGTGTGCTCACGCTGTTCGCCCAATCGACCACGTGATCAGCGAATTCTTTGCTGTTTTCAAGGTGGGCAGCGTGGCCTGCTTCGCTCATCGTGACATGTTTGGCTTGGGGCATTGTTTGCGTAAGTCGAGCACCGAGAGCGCAGAATTTTTCGTCTTCACTGCCGGTCACGACGAGGGTGGGAACATCGACTGAGGCGAGTTCGTCCCAGAGCGGCTGTTGGCATCCGGTGCCTGCGTGGCGTAAAGATTCAGCGAGACCGGTGCTGCTATTGCGGTGTCTCGCTGCGAGGTCAGTCGCGCTTGGTCGAAGACGTGAGAACAGCGGAAGGGCCATCCATCGTTGTAGAAATGCAGAAACCCCGTCGCGCTCGATGCTGTCAGCGAGAAGGTGATCGGCGTTTCGTCGTTCTTCACGTTCCTCGCTTGTGTCGAGCCCGGCTGTTGTGCTGACGAGCACAAGTGCAGTCACGACCTCGGGATGCTGGGTGGCGATATGGAGCAGGTAGCGACCACCCATTGAGTACCCGATCCAGATTCCGGGTGAGGCCAGCTCTGCGATCGCGGTGGCGCCCTCGGTGAGGGAGTAGGGGAGGGTCATGCCGTTACCGTGACCCGGCATGTCGGGAGCCCAAAAGGTTGCTGCGGGAAGGCGCTCTTTCAGTGCAGCGATGGGTTGAGCCCAACTTTCGGAGGTTTGAGTGAACCCATGAAGAAGGTTGAACTGCATGGTGATGTTCTAGGCCTCGTTCATCCGATCAGCGAGCCGTCTCAGTACGCGCTCAAATGTCTCAGACTCTTGGGCGCCAGGAATCGACCACTGCCCCTCGACGACATATGTCGGGACGGCCGTGATGCCGAGTTCGGAGGCTCCGAGTAACTCATTTCGCACTTCCTGTTCACCCTCGTGCGTTTCGAGAAATGCGAGGGTGTCGGCTCGATCTGCGCCGAGCTGTTGCATGAGGTCAGCGAGCTCATCGGGATCACCAATGTTGTTTCCGTTGGTGAAGTACGACGCGAGAAGTAGTTCTTTCACCTCTGCTTGAGCGATCGGTGAGTTGGGTTGACCGGCCCGCCAAATCAATCGGTGCGCAAGGAGTGTGTTTGCTCGCTGTGCGTTGTCCATCTGGAAGTCGAGTCCGGCTTCGGCAGCGACTGACGTCACGTGAGTGAGAATGCGGTCGGCTTGCTCAGGTCCGCCAAATTTTCGTTCGTATACGCCCCGCACCGGTTCGGTTTTTCCAGGCGACGCGGTCGGGTCGAGTTGATATGCCCTGTAGGTGACGTTGACGTGAATCTCATCTCCGAGATTTGCGACAGCAGACTCAAATTTCCGCTTTCCGATGTAGCACCAAGGGCACACGACATCAGACCAGATATCGATGTTGATGGTGGGTGTGTCGGAAATCGTCATAACACGACGATACGTCGTCAGCGATAAGGCCGTATCGTCGGGGCTGTGTCGGCATCGGCAACTTTTTCTACAACGCTGTTTGACGAGTGGGTTTCGCTCGGCCTCACCGACGTTGTCATCGCTCCGGGCTCTCGTAGCACTCCGTTGACGATCGCGGCTTCTCGGGAAGAGAGGACTCGCACTCACGTGATTCTCGATGAGCGTGTTGCGGCATTTGTGGCACTCGGACTCGGGTTGCGTGGACGTCCCGCCGCCCTCATCTGCACGAGCGGAACTGCTGCCGCGAACTTTTTGCCAGCGGTTGTCGAGGCGGGCCTTTCCGGAGTGCCGATGCTCGTGTGTACTGCCGACCGGCCGCCCGAGCTTCGTGGAGTCGGCTCCCCGCAGACGATCGACCAGATCAACATTTATGGATCTGCTGCAAAGATGTCGATCGATGCTCCCGTGCCCGATGACTCCGAGCCATCGGCGTGGAGAACATTCGCTCGCGACATGTATGTAGCTGCCGGAAGCGGCCCGGTGCACCTCAATCTCCCGTTCCGTGAGCCGCTGCTTGGAGAGGTTGATGAACTCCCGGCGCCCTTGGCTGAGTTGTCGACTGAAGAGGAGCGACCCGCGCTGGTTGCGCTTCCCGAGTCGGTCCAGGTGGAGCGTGGCATCATCGTCGCTGGCGGTGCATCAGGGGTTGATGCGCACACGATCTCTCGCATTGCTGAGGCACTGAGTTGGCCAATTCTTGCCGATCCGCTCTCCGGTGTGCGTTCTGACGTCCGGTCGGTCGCAAACTTTGATGTCCTCCTTCGTCACGAGGGATTTGCAAACAGTCATATCCCGCAAGCGGTGCTTCGATTCGGCCGACCTCCCGCATCGAAGGTGCTGTCGACGTGGGTGAAAAACTCGGGCGCTCCGGTGATCCAAGTTGGGGGCCCAGGCGTGATCGACCCCGACCACAACGTGGTGGTTCACTGTTCAGCCGATGACGTTGACGCTGCGATCGCTCAAGGGTTCTCAGGGGCGACGGGTTCCCGCTGGGCCGAATCGTGGAGAACGTCATGGCTCGATGTGGATGCGATCGCAGAACAGACCCTCAGCGAATTACTCCTTGCGCCCGAGCTGTCAGAGCCCACCGTTGCTCGAGTTGTGGCTGATGCCGCGCCGAGTAATGCCCGGGTGGTGGTCTCTTCGTCGATGCCGGTGCGAGATCTCGAATGGTTTGGAGGGCGTCGGGCGGCTGCACATTCGAATCGTGGGGCGAACGGTATTGATGGTGTCATGTCGACATCACTCGGCCTTGCTCTCACCGGTGTACCGGTCATTGCGGTCATTGGTGATCTTGCATTTGTTCATGACAGCAACGCGCTGTGGGGAATTGGGGCCCACGATGTTGACCTTCGAATCATCGTGATCGACAATGACGGGGGCGGAATCTTTTCTTTTCTTCCTCAAGCCTCAGAGTTGCCAAGTGCAGAGTTTGAACGCCTGTTTGGGACCCCGCATGGCACAGATCTCTGCGCGGTTGCTACCGCCCACGGTGTTGAAGCGGTGTCAGTACAAGATCGTGACGAACTCATCAGAGAACTCGCTGTGCCGGGCCCACGTGTGATTCGGGTTCCCAGCAATCGTCGCCGAAATGTTGCGGTGCATGAACTCCTCGTCGATGAGGTTCGCAAAGCGATTGGTTGAGGTGGTAGTCGCCCGGGGCTAGGGCCGGATGATCGCTCCCAGCATCGCTTGCAACTTTGCCTGTGTTTCAGCAAGCTCCGCTTCAGGGTCGCTGTCTGCGACAATTCCGCCACCGGCGACGAGCCGAGCGTGGTGGCGATCGTCAGAAAACTCGGCGCAGCGCAGTGAAACTGCCCATTCGCCATCGCCTGCACCATCTACCCATCCGACCGCTCCGCCGTATCGGCCTCGGGTGAACCCCTCAGAATTCACGATGAGATCAACCGCCGAGGCTCGGGGGTGGCCACCGACCGCAGGAGTTGGTTGGAGTTCTCTGAGCAGCTCTACGACGGTCGGATGTGGCTCGCTGAGATGACCCTCTGCGAGTGAACCTAGGTGTTGCACATTGGCCACCTTGATGATCGACGGCTCTGGTGTCCAGTCGAGGTAGCTGCAGAATGGCAACAGCGAGTCTCTCACCATCTCGATTGCCGCTTGGTGCTCAATTTGGTTCTTTTCGCTGGCCAATAACTCGGCAGCAAGTTGGGCGTCAACGTCGTCGTTTCCTGTTGTTCGAGTCGTGCCGGCGAGAGGGTGCGAACGAACGGTGGCGCCGTTGACGCTGACGAGCAGTTCGGGTGATGCCCCCACGAAGCCCTGTATTGAAAAGCGGTAGGTAGACCCAAAGGTGGCATCGAGGCGTCTGAGCACGGCATGAATGCTCATTGCGTGGTCGGCGGTCACCATCACTGGCCGGGCGATAACCGCTTTGCGAAGTTTGCCCGATCGCACTGCATCGCGGGCTCCGGTCACCGCTTCGAGGTAGGTGGAGATCGGAATTGGAGAGGTGACGTGGAAGCTGTTCGCCGTGGGAGGTGGCGGCGGATTCACTGTGAGAGACCCAAATATGCGGTCGACGTCGTGCTCATCTGCACACACGACTGCGAATCGGTGCCCCGACCCATCATCGACGATGGTGAGTTCGGGAATCGTCAGTGTTGCAGGAGCTCCGGGCAGAAAGTCGACGCACCCGAATGCGAGGGGAAGCAGAGCGTTGTCTGCAGATGATTCGTTCCGTCGCTCGATCGTCTGGAGTTCCTCGACGGCTCGGTCGACATCGACGACTGCCGCACAACCAATCCCCACCCGGCCAGACGATGCACTTTTGAAGAGCAGTCCGTCATCACCAGCAATATCGACGAGCGGTACGTGCTCAAACGGTGTGCCCGCAAGGTCGCGGGTGACGGCGATCACAGTGGGTCTCGGGTGCCGGTGAGAAGCTGGGTGAGCCCTCCGCTGAGTTCAGCGTGGTGGGCGTCAGCGAACCCAGCGTCTTGAAGGGCCGCAACCATCTCGGTTGGAGAAGGCAGGTAGGCGACACTCCTTGGCAGGTAGCGGTAGGCGCCGCGGTCGGAGAGGAGACCTCCGATAAACGGAACTATTTTGCCGAAATAGATCGAGTTGCCCCATCGAATCACCGGGTTACTTGGCACTCCGACATCGAGGAGAGCGATGCGGCCTCCAGGACGAACCACGCGTGCAAGTTCGGCAAAAAACTCATTGAGGTTGGTGAGGTTCCGTAGTGCGAATCCGCACGTGACTCCGTCTACCGAATGTGATGAGGTTGGGAGTCGCAAAATGTCGGTTTGCACTCGTGGGGAGCCTGATCTGTCAGCCGCGAGCATCCCAAAACTCAAATCCATCGAGATCGGGCGAAGATGTGCATTGACGAGATCAATGCAGAGGTCGCCGGTGCCCGATGCAAGGTCGAGAACGACTGAACCGGGTGGAAGGCGTAAATCTCGAACGGCTCGCTTTCGCCACCGAGTGTCGAGCCGAAACGTCATGATGCGGTTGACCATGTCGTATCGCGGTGCGATGGTGTCGAACATTTCTCGAATCGCCGCGCGCTTCTCATCGCCCTGAGGCAATGTGTCACCCTCCCAAGGCCGAACATTCGTTGGGTTGGCACGTGAATCGTTGTCGGTCACAGTGTGCAGGCTACGACGACCCGGCTCGCACCGCTCACTCGAGTGCGGTCAGACTCACATCATGATTGATTTCAGTTTTCCGCCTGACGTTGACGAGGTTCGACTTCGAGTTCGCGAATTCATGGACACTCGGGTTCGGCCTGAGTGGGAGCAGATCGATCAATCTGAACGCCGACAGGTTGTTGAGTGCATTGTGAAGTTGCGAGAAGAGGCACGCAACGAATGGCAGCTGTGGCTTCCTCATATGCCTGAGGAGTGGGGCGGAATGGCACTTGGTCCGACGGCGATGGCAGCGGTGTCAGCAGAGGCGGCAAAGGTGTCGATCGGACCGTTTGTGTTGAATGCCCAGGCGCCAGATGAAGGAAACCAGCACACGTTGTTGCACTGGGGCACCGAAGAGCAGAAAGAGAAATACTTGAAGCCGCTCTGTGAGGGAACGGCTCGATCGTGTTTTGCGATGACTGAACCTGAGGTCGCCGGTTCAGATCCGACGTTGATTAAGACGACGGCGTATCAAGACGGTGATGAATGGGTGGTCAACGGTCATAAGTGGTTTATTTCGGGTGCCCGGGGTGCGAAATTTGCCTTGCTGGTCGCTCGCACCGAAGACGACCCTGAGATACCGCAAGCAGCGAATAGTTGTTTCATCGTCGATCTGCCTTCTGACGGTTGGGAAGTGGTGAGAGATGTGCAGACAATGTCGGGTGGACACAACCACTGCGAAATACGAATCACCGACCTTCGTGTACCGGCAGCAAATATGTTGGGCGGCCGAGGTCAGGGGCACTTGCTCGGCCAATATCGGCTAGGTCCGGCTCGTCTCGCGCATTGCATGAGGTGGATCGGCCAAGCGGAAACCGCGCTCGACATGATGGTGAGTCGATCGATGGAGCGGTATTCGCACGGCTCGTTGCTCGCAGAGAAGCAGGGCATCCAGTGGCTCATTGCGGATTCCGCTGTCGAGTTGTACCAGTGCAAGTTGATGGTGCTGCATGCTGCGTATCAGATCGAACAGAAAATGGATTTCACCGCGGTCGTGTCGATGGCGAAGCACTTTGTGGCGAACAGTTTGTGGCGCATCATCGACCGTGCGATTCAGGTTCACGGGGCGCTCGGGTATTCCACCGACACGCCGCTGGCGCACATGCTGCAGCAAGCACGGTGGGCACGATTTGCCGATGGTGCCGACGAGATCCATCAGATGCGAATCGCTCAGCGCACCATCGCCGCGTTTAACGACTCGGGAACAACGAAGGCTGCGACGGGGAATTTGCCGCTGTAGAGCCGACGATTTCAGTTAGCTGTCCGACATGGCGATCGCTCGAGCCCATGGGTAATCGGCTTTGCCGGCGGGGGAGCGTCGGATGTGGTGAACGACAGCGAGGGCTTTCGGATGCTTATAGCGAGCGAGATGCTGCATTGTCGATGTGATGTCATCGAGGGTTGGAGCAGCGAGATCGTCGGAGTTCAGTGAGATGACGGCAACGACTTCGCTTCCCCACACATCGCTCGGCACACCAACGACGACACAATCGCGAACTGATTGATGTCTCAGCACGGCCGCTTCGACTTCTTCCGCAAATACTTTCTCGCCGCCGGTGTTAATACACACGGCTTCACGTCCGAGTGCTTCGATCGATCCATCGATGAGATGCTTGGCGTGATCGCCAGGAGCTGAGTAGCGCACGCCATCGATCATGCGGAACACCTGAGCGGTTTTATGTTCGTCGTTGAGGTAGCCGAGCGGTAATCGGCCGGTTGTTCCGAGCCAGCCGATCTCGTCGTCACCGGGTTGGAGCACCGTATCGAGGCGCTCGTTGAGCACTGCGGTTCGATCTGGTCGTGGTGTAAATGTTCCTGACGTCGCAGAACCGAATGATGAGACGATCGACATTTGTCCGCCGGTTTCTGATGACCCAAAACCATCGACGATGAGCACCGTCGGCAGGTGTTCGAGTATCCGGGCTTTTGTCGCGCTTGTGAGCGGTGCGCCTCCGGTAAGGACGACGTTGAGGCTATGGGGGTCGAAGTCCCCAGAGTCAAGTTGTTCGAGGAGAGGACGTGCGAACGACTCACCGACGATGCCGACCGTGGTGGCTTCATGATTCTCGATCGCCTTCCACGTATCGGCGGCGTCAAAGTGCTCTGCGTGATCAGGGATAACGATTGAACCTCCGGCCAGCAAGGTCCGCATTGCCATCCATTGGCCGGCACCGTGCATGAGGGGAGCGCACGGCAGCGTTCGTAGATCAGGCCGAAGGGTTTCGAGAAAATGTTTCACCGGTTGTGGTGCGCGTGCCGCATCAAAACATTCGATAACAGCGTCAGCGTTTCGCCACATCACGGCCCGTGGGCGACCGGTCGTGCCACCGGTGAGGACGAGATAGAGGTCATCGCCTGAGGCCTGTCGAGGCTCCAGTTGTGGGGGGTGTGCGTTGAGGATTGTTTCGTAGTCGCGCGCGGAGGAGATCACGGTGTTACCGCTATCGGTGACTTCGATGACGACCTTGACATGTGGCAACCGAGGTAGCGCTGTAGCGAGCACATCGGCGTAGTCGCTGTGGACTGCGACGGCTGTTGCGTGCGCGTAGTTCAAGGTGTCAACGAGTTCGTCTGCCGTATAGCGGTGGTTGACATTGACTGGGGCAACCCGACTCGCAAATGCGGCGCACATCAGTTCGAGGCATTGCGGTGAATTGTGCATCAGCAAGGCAAGGTGATCTTGACCTGATTCGTGATGCGCAAGCTCATTGCGTTCGCGATGGCACCCGAGACCGAGGGCGTTCAGCGCTGCACTGGCGCGTTCAACTCGCTCAATGAATTGTGCCCAGGTCGATGACGTTGAGCCAGGTCCGCTGATACAGCGTGCGTCTCCACGCGCGTCTGCGACGGCTCGAAGGATGTCAATGAATGCGACATCGCTGCTGTCGTGCACCTGGTCGGCTGTCATTGCGTTGGGCGGCGCCTGAGCGCCAGGGTGTTACTCGTAGGAGCGGAACACAACCTCTGCGACACAGCTTGGCTTGTCTGCACCTTCGCACTCGAAGGTGAACTCCATCGTGCTTTGAATGCCGCCGGTGATATCGGTGACGTCAAGAAGTTTGACGCCCAGTCGAAGGTTTGAGCCAACCTTCACTGGTGACATGAACCGAACCTTGTTCGTTCCGTAGTTCACGCCCATCGAGAATCCTCCAATGGCCACGACCTGCGGGTAGAGCGCTGGTCCGAGCGACAAGGTGAGGTAGCCATGGGCAATCGGTGCACCGAACGGGCCCGCTGTGGCGCGCTCGACATCGATGTGAATCCACTGGTGGTCACCGGTCGCATCTGCGAATTGGTTGACTTGTTCTTGAGAGATCGACACGTATGGGCTGTAGCCGAGGTGCTCCCCGATAAGGCCTTTGAGTTCGTCTGCTCCGTTGATGATTCGTGGGCTCATGGGGACAGCATGTCAGAGGATGTTCAGTTTTGACGAGGCAGCGGTGTTGACTAGAGATGTGGCAGAACCCGCCGTTGACGGCAATGACAACTACCGATCGGGCCTTGTTGGCCTGCTCGGCCGACCCAATGTCGGTAAGAGTTCCCTCGTCAATGCAATGTGCGGTCACAAGGTGTCGATCGTCTCAGACAAACCTCAAACAACTCGCCATCGGGTGATGGGTGTTCTCACCCGTCCGTCGAGTCAACTCGTCTTTGTTGATACTCCTGGTCTGCATAAACCGGTCTCGGCCCTCGGCGAGCGAGTGAATTCAACGGCGCTTGAAAGTGCATCAGATGTCGATATGCAGTGTCTGGTTCTTGATGCAACCCGCGCCTTCGGTACCGGCGATCGGTGGGTTGCCGAACGGCTTCAGCGAAATCGTCTTGTCGTGGTGGTGAACAAGGTCGATATTGCGGCCCGAGATCAAGTGATCGCAATGCTCGGTGCCGCTTCAGAGCTCGATGCCTCGGCGTATTTCCCAGTGTCAGCGAAAAGTGGCGAGGGTCTTGACGGCCTCATCGATTTTTTGCTCGATCAGCTGCCTGAGGGGCCTCAGTGGTTTCCTGAAGGAGATCGCAACGATATGAGCGAGGAAGTGTGGGTGGCCGAGTTGGTTCGTGAGCAGCTCCTCGCCGTTATGCGAGACGAACTTCCGTACTCAATTGCGACTCAGGTCACCGAATGGGAGTGGCCGCGCATTCGCTGCGACATCATCGTTGAACGTGAGAGCCAGAAGGGCATGGTGATCGGTAAGGGCGGGTCGATTCTGCGAGAGGTGGGCACGCGTGCTCGAGCCCAAATGCCCGAGGGAGCCTTCCTGGAACTGAAGGTGAAAGTCGATAAAGATTGGCAGCGACGTCCCGACCGGGTTGAGCGTTTGGGGTACTAGCGATCTTCAACGGTCGTCGAGGTTGAGGTCGTTGATGACTCATCCACGATCGTGGTCGTCGACGTCGTCGTCGATTCGGGTACCGATGTCGCTGGCAGGGAAGAAGTCGTTGTCGAGTCGATGGGCGCCGATGTCGATGGTGGTACCGAGGTGGTAGCAACCGAAGTTGTGGGGGCGACCGATGTTGTGCTGGCAACCGTTGTTGTGGTCGAAGTTGTCGATGCCGGTGGTCGAGCGTCGACACCAACGAGCAATTGGGAGTAGTCGGTCCATGCCACTGGTTGTCCGGGTTCGCTATTCGCTCCGAGTAGCGGAACGTAGACGCTGATCGGTTGGCCACCGACAAGAAAAATGACCTGACCAATACCACCCTCGTCTGAGGTGAAGAGCGTGAGGGTGAGAACGATCTGCGCGATGGCCCGGCGTTGTTGAGCGCTTCCGAGTTGATTGATCGCAGATCGAGAAAGATTGACAGTGGCAAGCCCTCGATCAACTCCAAAACTCAACACAAGACCGCGTGAAACTTCTGTCTCCAGCTCCGGTTGGGCGTCGGCTGGCGGGCTGCTGAGTTGATCGAGGAGGTCCCTGCCCGAAACAGGGAAGGGGAGGTCGACCTGTGTCGACTCGAGTTCGCGACTGAATCGCCTGACGTACACGACATCGACCGTTTGCTGCTCGGCTGCGACCGTTGTGGTCGTGGTTCCCGGTGCCGGGTCTGTAGCGATGGTTGTCGTGGTAGTCGAGGTACTCGTTTCTGCAAGGCCGTAGGGTATGTCGTCGAAGAGGGTCGCTTCAGAGTCGGTTTGTAGGCCGCAGGCGGCGACCATCAGCGATATCGCTCCAACGGCTGCGAAGAGCCGCAGATGTGGTGAATGACACCGTTTCACGAGACCCCCGTCGGCATGTCGTGGTCGATCAGCGTGGGCTCGGCTTTTGGGAGAACCACGACGAAGCGGGCACCTCCGGCGGGTGAGTCATCGACGTAGGCCCAGCCACCGAGCGCTGCTGCGTGTTCGGCGACGAGGGCGAGCCCGAGCCCGGTTCCTTCACGTGCCCGGGCGGCGCTCCCGCGAGTGAATCGTTCAAAGATGCGCACCCGATCATGTTCGTCAACGCCTCGTCCGGCATCGTCGACGGTGACCACGATGTCGCCGATTCGTTGGGTCGAAATTGAAACCTCTGTGGCCCCTCCTGCGTGAATGTGCGCGTTTTCAACAAGATTCGAGAGAATTCGTTCGAAGCGAACTCGATCAGTGACGGCGATGATCGGTGAGCTCGACTTGAGAGAGAGCCGGGTCGAGGGAGTCGATGACCGAGCAATAATTCGACTTGCGAGATTTCCAATGTCGACCTCTTCGAGATGACCATCGATCGCGCCTGCCTCGAGTCGTGAAAGTTCAAGAAGGTCGATGACCATCGCGTCAAACCGTCGAACTTGGGCAATGAGAAGATCGAGAGCTTGTTGGGATCGTTCGGAGAGTTCGCTTCGTCGAGATGCGAGCACCTCGGCAGCAGCGGTCATTGCAGTGATGGGCGAGCGCAGTTCGTGGCTGACCTCAGAGGCGAAACGTTCTTCGCGTTCGATACGGGATTGAACAGCATCGGCCATGTTGTTGAAGGCGACGACGAGGCGACTGAGTTCGGGGTCGTCGGTCGGCTCTAGGCGGGCATCGAGTGACCCTCCAGCGATGTCGCCGGCGGTGGTGGCCACGCGGGTAAGCGGTCGAAGCAATCCGCGGCTTGTGCTGAAGCCGAAGAAGACGGCGAGGAGAGCCGCCAGGGCGGAACCGATGAGCAGCGCAGTCACGAGCACGGCGAGGGTGCGCTCGGTGGAGTTGAGGGAGAACGCTTCGAAATAGCCGGAATCGCTCGCCTCGATATGAATGCCGATGCCGATGTACTTCTCGCCTTCGAGTTCGAAAAGTTGTTGTCCTGAATTGCCGTCGGTCACCGTCTCTCGTAGCGAGTCAGGAAACACAGATGCTGGATATTGCAGGAGCGACGTGAGCGAAGGTCGTGTGAGAACTGCGAAACCGTCTGACCCGATGTCAAGTTGCTGGAAGGTCTGGGCCACAGTGTTGCGCTCGAAGGCCTCGCGAAGTTCAAGTGCGTGATCAAAGGCGGTTGAGCGAGCGGTGGTAACTCGTTGATCGATGAGTGAGTCTCGAGCGACGGAGTATGCCGCGGTGGTAAGACCGAGACCTGCGAGAAGGCCGATAATCCCGAAGAATGCTGCTACTCGAGACGTCAGTCGAGGCGAACGCAAACGGATCATGACGACACACTAGGCGAGACCATTGCTCCGCTGCCGGTGGGACACCAGGGGGAGGTCGGTCCCCCACCGGTGCAGCGTGAACAACTTCAGATTGTGTCAGGGGCGTATTGCGAACTCTTGCGAGAATTGTGCGATTTCTGTAACAAAAACTCCCCTTCGTCGTTGTGCCGTCAGCGTGAGACCGTCCGAAAGTGGCACACTTGCGGTGTGCACAAGGTGCTCTTTATCGAAGATGACGACGCAATCCGGCTTGCGTTGCGGTTAGCGCTCGAAGACGAGGGCTATGAAGTTGTTGAAGCGCACGACGGGGCGAGCGGGCTCGTGCAGTTTGGGCAGTGTCAGCCCGATGTGGTGCTGCTCGACCTACGGCTTCCTGATTTGTCGGGTTTTGAAGTGTGCAAAGCAATGCGGTCATCGTCGACGGTGCCGATCATCATGGTGACTGCTCAAACGGAGGCGGCCGACATGGTCGCAGGGCTTGAGGCAGGAGCCGACGATTACATCACGAAGCCCGTCGTACCGAAGGTGTTATCGGCTCGAA
>CALCBR010000029.1:0-35131 GCA_937897105.1 uncultured Acidimicrobiaceae bacterium
GGGGGCGAGCTCCTTACGTAGATGTCGTGCTCGGAACGCACAATGTTCATCGCACGGCTGAACTCATTTCTCATGCCCGCGAGCATGGCCCGATTACCGAAATCCTTGAAGCAGCGGTTGTCGATGAGCACATCCTGTTTCCGTCTGCGTTGCCCGTCCGGCGCGAAGTTTCCTACGCCGCATGGGTCACAATTCAGATTGGTTGCGATAACAACTGCGCATTTTGCATCGTTCCGTCGGTTCGCGGTGAAGAAATTTCCCGCCCATTTGATGACGTGGTTGCCGAAGTCGAGCGCTTCGCAGCCGATGGGGTGAGCGAGATCACCCTGCTCGGGCAAAACGTAAATTCATATGGACGTGATCTTCAGCGTGCCGCCCGCCGCGATGGTGACGACGAAGCACGGCTTCGACCACTTTTCGCCGACTTGTTGACCGCGGTTGGAAATGTCGATGGCATCCGCCGTGTGCGGTTCACAAGTCCTCACCCTAAAGACATGCGCCCCGAAACGTTCGCAGCCATGGCTCAAAGCCCGGCGGTCTGCGAGCACCTCCACTACCCGCTGCAGTCAGGAAGCGACCGAGTGCTTGCCCTCATGCATCGCGGGTACACCGCTGATCGTTATCTTGAGCGTCTTGCTGATGCTCGACGGCACATCCCTGATCTTGCGGTGTCAACCGACATCATCGTTGGATTCCCCGGAGAAACAGAGGCCGACTTTGAACAGACGCTCGAGGTGACTGCGGCCGCCGGTTACGACTTCGCGTACACATTTATCTTCTCGCCACGACCTGGCACCGAAGCGGCTGACCTTGAAGACGATTTCGTTGACCCGGCTGTCGCAGGTGAGCGTTTTGAGCGCCTTCGAGCCGTTGTTGAACGGTCGGCGTTACAACGCCACGAGGCTCGTGTGGGCATGGTGGAAGAAGTGCTTGTCGAGGGTCCATCAAAGAAAGACCCATCTGTGCTTGCTGGCCGCACACGCCAGAACAAGTTGGTGCACTTCACCCCGCCCACACCCCTTCGGACAGGGTCGTATGCAACGGTTGAGATCACTCACGGAGCGCCCCACCATCTCTTGGGCAACTTCGTTGAGCTCATTGCCGAACCGACGCATCGGCGTCGAATTCCGGTGGAAGCGCTCTGAGCACCTTGCCGCCACGAGTTGCTGTCATCGGCTCGACAGCATCAGGGAAATCCTCCGTAGCAATGGCGGTTGCGGCCGAGCGAGATGACACCGACATCATTTCAGTCGATTCAATGCAGGTCTACCGGCACATGAGTATCGGCACCGCGAAGCCAACGGTTGAAGAGCAACAGAGCGTGCGACATCACCTCATCGACATCGTTGAGCCCTCTGAGGAATTTACGGTTGCGATCTTCCAACATCACCTTGAACAGGCGTTGAGCTCAATCGCTATGTCATCTCGTTTCGGCCTTCTGGTCGGTGGTACCGGTCTGTACCATCGTGCCGCAATCGATGGTCTTGACTTGGCGGGTTCGTGGCCAGAGATCAGGCAGCGGCTCGAAGCCGAAGCAAATGCGGAGGGCACTCCCTCGTTGCATCAACGCTTGGTTGAGCTTGACCCTGTCGCAGCGAGTCGGATGGAACCGACCAACACTCGACGCGTGGTGAGGGCGCTTGAAGTCATCGAAGGTTCAGGAGAGTTGTTCTCATCATTTGGTAGTGGGCTCGAGGAATATCCCGAGACAGACGTCCACCAAATTGGGCTTCGTTGGCCAAGAGAGGTACTTGCCAGTCGAATTGAGCAGCGAGTTCACCTCATGATGGAGAACGGGTTTCTTCAAGAAGTTGAGGATCTTCTTAGTCGTCAACCGTCACGAACCGCGCGACAAGCCCTCGGTTATCGGGAACTTATCGACCATCTAGAGGGACGATGCTCCCTCGATGAGGCGATCGACGCAACGGTGACACGAACCCGTCAGTTTGCGGTGAAGCAAGAACGCTGGTTTCGACGAGATCCCCGAATTGAATGGATTGATATCGAGAACGATCCTGTCGTCGAGGTTGCTCCGGCCATCAGGAAGTATCTGCCGTAGTGTTGGGGGAGTAATGGATATCAGGCTCACCCATCATCATGGCCTCGGTAACGAGTTTCTTGTCGTCGACACCCGCCAGGTCGTCGACGGTGTTGCGCTTGAACAGATGTCGATCGATTGGGTGTCGGCAGCCATTTCGTGGTGTGACTCGAGCGGCGGCCGAGGTGCAGATGGCCTGTTGCTGCTCGGCGGCTCGGGGTCGAACATGACGATGCGGCTTATCAATGCCGACGGTTCACCTGCAGAGATGAGCGGGAACGGAATTCGATGCCTCGTACAAGCCGGATTCATGGCAGAGAATGCTGAGTTTCCCGCAGTGGATGTCGCAACCGATGCAGGTCCTCGTACCGTGCACCTCGTCGAGTCACTCGACGACATGTCGGTCATGCTTTCGGTCTCGATGGGGTTGGTCTCGCCTCTCGACGAGCCCGAACACTGGGAGCGACTCGAATGCCATCCCGATCGTCCAGTGCGACACCTATCGCTCGGTAATCCCCATTCGGTTGTCGGGGTTGATGACGTCGATGCCGTCGATCTGCAAGATCTTGGCGAACGGGTACCCCACATCAATCTTGAAATCGTGTCTCCTGGACCTGAGCCTGACGCGATCACGATGAGGGTGCACGAGCGCGGTGTGGGCCTAACTCAGGCCTGTGGCACCGGTGCATGCGCAGCGGCAGAAGCGGCACTCACGTGGGGGCTTGTGGCGCAGAGCGCCGACGCGGTCACCGTTCATATGCCAGGTGGCGATGCGGTCGTGCAGGTCAACCGTGACACCACCGAGGCGATTCTGACCGGGCCCGCGGTGTTCACTGGTGAAGTGATGGTGACTTTGTGAGCAACCCGTATGGGGAGGCGCTCGGGTCGACGCTGATCGACCGCACATTTCGGGAAAAAATTGTGCTCGTCGGCGTGACACTGCCCGGTTCAACAGAAGATGACACCGAGGCCGGTCTCGACGAACTTGAATTGCTCGTCGACACCGCAGGAGCCGACGTTGTCGGGCGAATGACGCAGCGACGAACAGCTCCCGACCACACGTGGTTTATTGGTCAAGGCAAGGCTCAGGAATTGAAGATGCTGTGCCTTGCAGTTGATGCCGACACCGTGGTGTTTGATAACGAACTTCACCCCGCTCAACAATTCCAACTTGAGAAACTGCTCGGCCGAACGGCGATCGATCGCACGGCTGTCATCCTCGACATTTTCGGTCAGAACGCCCGAACCCCAGAAGGTAAGGCGCAGGTCGAACTCGCCCTCATGCGATATCGCCTGCCGCGTCTTCGCCGAGGAAAGGGAGCCAAACTCTCACAGCAGCGCGGTGGTGTTGGTGCACGTTTCGGCGGTGGTGAAACCAAACTAGAAACCGACCGCCGGCAGATCAATCGTCGAATTCGAGCACTTGAGACCGAATTGCGGCAGCTCGCTGAGACTCGTTCACTCCAGCGGAAACGTCGTGATCGAAGCGGTCTCGCTGAGGTCACCATCGTTGGCTATACCAATGCAGGAAAGTCGACCTTGCTGAATCGTCTCACCGACGCAGGGGTACTCGCCCAAGATCGATTGTTCGCAACCCTTGACCCAACCACTCGCCGTTTGTCGCTACCGGGTGGTGAGCCGGTGCTGCTTACCGACACCGTCGGATTTGTTCGCCGCCTTCCGCACGGTCTTATCGAGGCCTTTAAGGGCACGTTAGAAACTGCGGTAACCGCCGATCTTCTCGTTCATGTGGTCGACTCATCTGCACCCGATCCAGACGGACAGATCACCGCAGTCCGTGAAGTGCTGTCTGAAATTTCAGCCGATGATGTCCCAGAATTCATCGTCTTCAACAAGTCAGACCTTGCGCGAGACGTCGCAGATGATCTGCTAGCCGATTATCCGGGATCGGTTGCGGTGAGCGCGGTGACCGGTGAGGGCATCGACCACATGTTGGCGACGCTCGGTGATCGCTTGCGGTCTCTCGACACGGTCGTTGAACTGCTCGTGCCGTGGGATCGCGGTGATGTCATTGCATCAATTCATCGTGAGGGTCAGGTCGTGTCGACCGTCGAAGGCGAACATGGAATGACCATTCGTGCTCGCCTTTCTGACGCATCTGCGGGTCGATTAGACGAGTGGCTAGTGTCGAAATCATCGGAGGCTGCAAGCAACACTGCAAGTGAAGCTGCCGTCAGGCAAGATGAGTCAATGCACAGCAGTCGACGTCGTGACGAGGGCTCAAATGACCGCTGAACCATTTGTCCCGCCTCCATATCCGTACGATCGGCTCGACCGCTTAGCGCCGCTCGCTCACCACCACGATGGTGGCGTTGTTGATCTGTCGATTGGCACACCGTTTGATCCGCCGCCTGCATCGGTCATTAATGCGTTCGGTTCTTCGGGGGCCGAGCGCGGGTACCCGGCATCAATTGGTTCGGCGCCACTTCGTGAAGCGATATCAGCCTGGATCGATCGGCGATTCTCGATCGACGTTGCCACTTCATCGATAGCGGCTTGCATCGGCACGAAAGAGTTCGTGGGGACGCTGCCCCAATGGATGCGGCTTCGAAACCCAACCCGTGACACGGTGCTGTACCCAGCGATTTCGTATCCGACGTATGCAATGGGAGCAACACTGGCGGGGTGCCGGGCTGTTCCGATCGCAGTTGATTCCTCTGGCCAACTGCGGTTGGAATCAATTGACCCCGACGACATTGAGAGGGCCCTCCTGCTATGGGTGAACTCACCGTCAAATCCAAGCGGACAGCTTGACGACTTGGACGCAGCGGCGATGTGGGGGCGAACGCATGGCGTCCCAGTGTTTTCCGATGAGTGTTATGTCGAGTTCACCTGGGATGGTCGTCGCCGAACCATTCTCGAGAATGGTCTCGATGGGGTTGTTGCCGTGCATTCGCTGTCAAAGCGTTCAAATCTTGCCGGAGCGAGGGTGGGCTTTTACGCAGGTGATCCAGACCTCGTTGGGTACCTCAGCGAGGTGCGTAAACATGTCGGGATGATGGTGCCTGGGCCGGCGCAGTCCGCGGCGATTGCTGCGCTGGGAGATGACGCTCATGTCGAGGAGCAGCGAGAGCGTTATCACGAGCGGTTGACGTTGATGGCCAATGTGCTGTCGGAGTGGGCTAGGTGTGATGTGCCGATGCCGCAGGGCGGTTTCTATTTGTGGATACCAGTTGGCGATGCGTGGGCTTTCGTCGAACGGTTGATGACCGACGGGGGAGCACTTGTGAGCCCTGGAGAGTTCTACGGCGAAGCGGGATCTGAATTTGTAAGGGTTGCAGTTGTTCAACCATCTGAGCGCATACAGCTTGTTGCTGACCGTCTCTCAAGATCTGTGTCGTGAACGAAACAGGGGCATCTCAAGCACCTCGTCGTGGCATTCTGCTGATGTTTGTGGCGGGAATGTTGCTTGCCCTCGGGGTCTTTTCGGTGCTGCTCGCAAGCCGTCAGGCAACCGATGTCGATGTTGCGGCGGCGCGCGTGGTGAGCGGATGCGAATCGATCGTTGAGTTGCCGACGAGCGGTCGATATCTCGTGAGCGTTGAGATCTCTGGGCCTTCGCTGTCGGCGGAGCAGGCCTGCCGTGAGATTCCAGCAGGCTTACGATCTGGTGAACTCGAATCGGTTCGGATGCTGTCGCCGACAGGTTCGAGGGCGGAGATTCCGGTTGCGGCGGCGACAAGCCGGATTGTTGCTGGCGGTCAGCGGGCGTCGCTGGGCGTAGTGGAGGTCGATGTCGCAGGGGAGTATGAGATTGAGGTCATAGGCGCCGGAGATGTGGTTGTCACGATAGGTGCTGACCCTTCAGGGGTGCGAACCCGGGGCTGGTGGTGGGGAATCGGCTGCCTCGTCGCGGCGGTGGCCTGTCTGCTTGTGGTCCGACCGCGTTCACGTCAGCGTGGTGGTGCTACTGAAACCAACCAATGGTCGGCGCCTCTGGCAAAAGATCGTTTGGGGTGAGGCTGGGTTTAGAGACGTCGCATCACGGTGACGACACGCCCGAAAATTGACACGTCGTCGGCTGGAAATTCCATTTCGCTCATCGTCGAATTCGCTGGGATAAGCACGACGTTCGAACCCCGCTGTTCGTAGGTCTTCACAGTCGCTTCATCGCCGGGAATTCCGGCAACAACGATGTCACCGTTGTTGGCAGAGGTTTGCTGCATCGCGATGATGAAGTCGCCGTCGAGAATGCCAAGATCGATCATCGAATCGCCGCGCACGCGAAGCATGAACAGTTCACCATCGCCTGCGAAGTCGAGCGGTATCGGGTGCACCTCTTCAACATTTTCTTGCGCAAGCACATCGGTGCCGGCTGCGACATCACCGATAAGGGGGACGTGGCGCATGGGTCGGCGTTCCATTGCGACTCCGGAGGATGGGTCCCACGTGACTTCGATCGCCCGAGGTTTGGTGGGGTCTCGGCGCAGGTACCCCAAGCGGGTAAGGGTATTGAGGTGGGTGTGAACGGTTGACGGTGACGTCAGGCCGACCGCGTCGCCAATCTCTCTTACCGAAGGCGGGTACCCATGGTCTTGAATCTGGGCCTCGATGAACTCAAGGATTTGCCGCTGGCGAGCTGTCATGCCTTTTCCAGTCATGCGCACATCGTACAGGCGTTCGATCGCGTAGTCAAACACCTGTTCGTCGAACAAATGTTTGCTTTGGGGGTTGACACGAACAAACGTTCGTATACACTGTTCTCGAACAGGTGTTCGCTATGAGGGTCATACGAACACTGAGTTGACATACGAACTCGCTGTCACACCCCTTCATTACGGTGTGTTGTATCGAGAGTTCGACTGTTTCGAGGAGATACGACATGAGCACATACGCAATTCCAACATCCGATCTCACGGTTCGGCGCCACACCGCCCAGATGGCGCTACCGGTTCGGCGGCCGACGGCAGCGACGTACCGTCGCCGTCGCCTTGTTGTTGGTGGAATCCTTGCGTTCATGACGGTTTCCGCTGGGCTCGCAGTGAACGAGGTGCTGGCTGGCGCAAGCGGTGTGACCGCCTCCGCCGCAGTCGCCGGTGCAGCACCCGTTCGCTCAACCGTTACCGCCCAGCCAGGCGACACGTTGTGGGCCATTGCGCAAGTTCATCACGGCGATATCGACCTCGACCGATACCTAGATCGGCTCATCACGTTGAATGGCGGCCCATCGATTCAGGTTGGCCAGGCAGTCGTCCTTCCCTGACGACCACCTGAACGGCCCCCGACTGGTGGCCATCCACCGTCCGTCGTGGTATCGATGGTGTGTCCTGCAGACAAGATCATGAGAGCCATACACATTTCGCCATTTGCCCCACATCGGTGACGGCCTACGACTACTGTGTGGGCGTGCGTTGCCCAACTTGCAACACTGATGACACGCGGGTCGCTGACTCACGGATGGCTGAAAACGGCTCGTCGATTCGGCGTCGGCGTCACTGCAGTGGCTGCGGGCATCGGTTTACGACGTTTGAACGAATTGAAGAAGTGCCTCTGACCGTTGTGAAGTCATGCGGTCGTCAAGAATCGTTTGACCGATCGAAGGTCGAAAGCGGAATCGCCGCAGCTGCAAAGGGAAGAAATATCGACGACGATGTGATCGCCACGATGGTCAGCGACGTTGAAGAAGCGGTCAGGGTGTCTGGTTCGGTTATTCCCGCTACCCAGATCGGTGTTGCGGTGCTCGAGCAACTTCGAGTGGTTGACGAGGTTGCGTACCTTCGCTTTGCATCGGTGTACAAAGAGTTTGATGGAGCGGCAGACTTCCACCGCGAAATCGAACTCCTTACGAAGCAGCCTCAGACCGCCGAAGCCATCTCGTAAAGAGACAGTCTCCGTCGGTGACGGCGTGCTGCAGTCTGAACCGGTAGGCGTGCTCATCCGTTGACTCAATCATTCGTTGACCGGCGCCCCCGATGAGTTGAGGGGACACCGTGAGGTTGATCGCATCGATGAGGTCGAGTTGATGCAGTGAAGCGTTCAACGTTGGACCTCCCTCTAGCTGAACAAAACCGTCGTTCGGCACCAGAGTTTGGAGTTGGTCGATTGCGTCAATGAGGTCGACAGACGTCTCGCCAGCGCGTATCGACCGAATTTCATCGGGGAGTATGGCTGACCGATGGGTGATGACCACGGCTTGACCAGACTGGAACAATGGACTCTCCCAGTCGAGTGAGCCTGAGTTCGTCACAACGGCAACCGTGAGGTCGGGGCTGACGGGAGTTCCATATCCTTCGCTTTGAACCGTGCCGGCAGCCACAAGTACGCAGCCAGACGCAACCCGAAGTGTGGAGAGCACCTTTCGGTCGGCGGTGTTCGAAAGGCCACCCGAGAGTCCGTCGAGAGAGATTGATCCGTCAAGCGACGCAACCATGCAGAGCTCGATCGGCGCGCGCCCGTTGCTCAATCTTTGCCGTGGGTGCTGATACAGCCTCGCGACTTGGTCATCGGTGAGAGGGGTCATCGCATCGGACACGTCTCCAGCATGGCATTCGATTGAGCGAAGAGACCGGTCATCCCCACACTGTCCCCAAAAGTTTTCACGTCATCCACAGGATTTCTTAGTTGTCCACTTTCGTTCCACAGGGCTCCGTATTTAGGGTGAGATCAGTTCGCAGTACCGGTGCGCGGAGGACTATGTCGGGGGGTCATGAGGTTCTCTGATCTGGGGTGAAAATCCCTGAACCTGCGCACCGGTACTGAGTTCAACATCGGTGAATGCGTCCAGATTTTTCGACTTTCTTTGAGCGGTCGTTGACACGGGCCTAACTACAATGGTGTAATTGCAGACCGCCTTCAACACAACCAGTTGTGTCAGCGGTGAATTGAAAAGTCAGTGTTACCCAAGATCTTGTGTTTGGAAATCAGGGTCGATTTCCAGCCAATAGGGGAGAAGGCCACACCGCAGACATGGCGGTAGTCCTATCTCCAAAGTCAACGGGTGGGCGGAAATGGTTAAGGAAACGCAAGGAGTAGAACATGTCATTGGCATCAGAGAACACCACCGAACTCGCAGCCCCTGATGGCACTATTGGCATTTCTCGATTGTTTACTTCTCCGGGAGTAAACCCCTATGACGAAGTGGTGTGGGAGCGTCGTGACGCACGCATCACCAACTGGAAAGACGGCAGCGTTGCCTTCGAGCAACTCGACGTCGAGTTCCCAGAAACATGGTCGGTTAACGCAACGAACATCGTTGCGCAAAAGTACTTCAGAGGAACGCTTGGCACACCCGAACGCGAAACATCACTCCGCCAAGTGATTGAGCGAGTCGTTCGCACCATCACCACCTGGGGCCGAGAGGGTGGATACTTCGCAGACGATGCCGAAGAAGATGCATTCGCTGACGAACTTCGCTACATCCTCGTGACGCAGCGGGCAGCGTTTAACAGCCCTGTGTGGTTCAACATCGGTGTCCCAGGGGTGCGCCAGCAGGCGAGCGCATGTTTCATCTTGTCGGTTGACGACACGATGAACTCCATCCTCAACTGGTACCGAGAAGAGGGAGTCATTTTCAAAGGTGGCTCTGGCTCAGGTGTCAACCTGTCGAAGATTCGTTCCAGCGCTGAGCTGTTGGAAGGTGGCGGCACCGCCTCGGGCCCGGTGAGCTTCATGCGGGGCGCCGACGCATCTGCCGGAACAATTAAGTCTGGCGGCAAGACCCGCCGGGCAGCCAAAATGGCAATCCTCAATGTTGAGCACCCCGACGTCGAAGAGTTCATCTGGTGCAAGGTCAAAGAAGAGCGCAAGGCACGCGTGCTTCGCGATGCCGGCTTCGACATGGACCTCGACGGTGCTGACTCGTTCTCGATCCAGTACCAAAACGCGAACAACTCAGTTCGTGTTTCCGACGAATTCATGCAGGCAGTTGTTGACGATGCCGACTGGAGCCTCGTAGGAGTGGTGACAGGTCAAGTCATCAAGACGATGAAAGCCCGTGACATGTGGCGTCAAATCGCAGAAGCTGCGTGGGAATGCGCCGACCCGGGTCTCCAGTTCGATACCACGATCAATCGTTGGCATACAGCAGCAACAACCGACCGTATCAACGGGTCGAACCCATGCTCGGAGTACATGCACATCGATAACTCGGCGTGCAACCTTGCATCGATCAACCTCTTGAAGTATCTCGATGCAGACGGCACCTTCGACGTTGATGCCTACCGGCACACCGTCGAAGTGGTCTTCACCGCCCAAGAAATCCTCGTCGGGCGGGCTGATTACCCGACCGAGCCGATCGCGGAGAACAGCCGTCGGTTCCGTCAGCTCGGTCTTGGCTATGCAAACCTTGGGGCACTGTTGATGGCTCTTGGCTACGCCTACGACTCACAAGAAGGTCGTGCATGGGCCGCCGCTCTTACCTCGCTCATGACCGGCCATGCGTACGCAACAAGCGCTCGCACAGCAGCCCGTCTCGGAGCCTTTGAGGGTTATGCCGAGAATGCAGAGCACATGAACCGAGTGCTCGGAATGCACCGCGATGCCAGCTATGAAATCGAGATGGAAGACGTCGTTCCCCGAGATCTCGTCGCTGCAGGACAAGCCTCTTGGGAAGCAGCAGTGCGCGACGGAGCCCTCAACGGTGTTCGTAACTCTCAAGCATCAGTGCTCGCACCCACCGGCACGATCGGTCTCATGATGGACTGTGACACCACCGGCATCGAGCCAGACCTTGGACTCGTCAAGATGAAGAAACTGGTCGGCGGCGGAACGATGCAGATCGTCAACCAGACGATCCCACGAGCACTTTCTCGTCTCGGATACACGGCTCAGCAGGTCGATGACATCATTGCGTATATCGATGAGAACAAATCGATTCTCGGTGCGCCACACCTCTCGGCTGACCATGTGGCAGTGTTCGCCTGCTCAATGGGCGACAACACCATCCACTATGAGGGCCATGTTCGCATGATGGGTGCAGTTCAGCCGTTCCTATCTGGAGCGATCTCGAAGACGGTCAACATGCCAGAGGAGGCATCGGTCGAAGACATCGAGGCGCTGCACCTTCTCTCATGGGAACTCGGCCTCAAGGCCGTAGCGATTTACCGCGATAACTGCAAAGTTGCCCAGCCGCTGTCAACCGCAAAGAAAGATGACGACTCTGCTGACGACGCGGTTACCGAAGCAGCATCGATTGCCGACAACGTCGTCGAGAACATCGCTCATCGTCCTGTCCGTCAGAAGTTGCCTCGCACTCGCACCTCAAAGACATTTGAGTTCCGTGTTGCTGATTGCAAGGGCTTCGCAACGGTTGGTGAGTATGCGCATGGCCAGCCGGGGGAGATCTTCCTCACCGTGTCGAAGCAGGGTTCAACTCTTGCAGGCATCATGGACGCCTTCGCCAAGTCGGTCAGCTACGGCTTGCAGTACGGAGTTCCGTTGCGGGCGTACGTTGAGGCGTTCACCAACATGAAGTTCGAACCAGCCGGCATGACCGATGATCCAGACGTTCGTTTCGCTGGTTCCATCATGGACTATCTCTTCCGGCGTCTCGCCCTGGAGTACATGTCATATGACGAGCGGGCCGAACTCGGCATCTTCACCGTTGCTGAGCGCACGCAGCCAACGCTGCCAGGTGTGGAAGAAATGGCGGTCGAGTCATCAACCGGCTCCGAAATGGTCGCTGACCCCAAGTCGGTGCCATCAGTTGATGAATTGGTCGCAGGCCTCGAGTCTGGGGCGATTGCGCCAACCGTAGAAGACAACACACCAGCTCGGGGTGTTATCAACACACCGATTGATGCGCCAATGTGCATGCAATGCGGGGTTCACATGGTGCGTGCGGGTTCATGCCATGCATGCCCGTCATGCGGCAGCACCTCTGGTTGTAGCTGACAGTTCACCTACCGATATCTCATGATGAGAGGGGCGTGCAGTGCACGCCCCTCAATCATTTTTCATCACACTGCACAAGGTGCCGGATGGGGTGGCGATTCACGTCATCGCATAATTTAGATGCATGGCTGCAACCGATGAACTCGCACACATTGATGCACTGATCGATGAATTGTTGGCGGAATGTCCACTGCCGGCAACACCTATGCCCGAGTTTCTTGGAGCCCAATTCGACCGAGGTCTTGCCTGGGTGCATTTTCCGACTGGGCATGGCGGTCTTGGGCTTTCACCCAAGCATCAGACCCATATCAACAGCCGTCTTTTTGCGGCCGGAGCGGCAAATCCGTTTTTCTTGAACCCCATGGGTTACGGCATGTGCGGCCCGACCGTCGTTGAGTGGGGAAGCGACGATCAGCGCTCCCGTTACTTGCGGCCTCTGTTCACTGCGAATGAGATGTGGTGTCAGTTGTTCTCAGAACCAGGGGCAGGTTCAGATGTTGCAGGTTTGTCGATGACCGCAGTGCAAGACGGCGAAGAATGGATCTTGAACGGCCAAAAGGTGTGGACCTCCCTTGCTCATATCGCGAAGTGGGGGCTCGTCATTGTTCGCACCGATCCAACTGCGGTGAAGCACAGCGGTATCACCGCCTTCGTTGTTGACATGCATGCTCCCGGAGTCGAGGTTCGTCCGTTGCGGCAGATGACTGGCGGTGCCGAATTCAACGAGGTGTACTTCACCGATGTGCGCGTGCCGGCCGCAGAGATGCTGGGCAGCCCTGGTGAAGGGTGGCGGGTGAGTTTGACGACGCTCATGAACGAGCGAACCGCTATCGGCGGTTCGACGCCGCCACGAGGTGCTGGCCCGATCGCTCACGCGGTCGAATTGTTCAACGAGCTTGATGATGCTCAGCAACCCTTCTACCGCAATCGTTTGATGGAGTTGTGGTGTGAGGCCGAAGCAATTCGCCTCAATAACCTGCGCGCTGCAGCAAACCGCAGGATGGGTAGCCCGGGCCCTGAAGGCTCAATCGGCAAAATGGCAGGCGCAGAGCACAATAAACGGGTGTACGAGTTCTGCATGGACCTGTTGGGCCCCCAAGCTCTGCTGTATGACGACTACGCCTCTGGCGGCGAGGGTTCTGGCCTTGCTTCGATCTCTCGGGTTGCGTTTTTACGGAGTCGAGCGAACACGATCGAGGGTGGCACTGCTGAGATCATGCGCAACATTCTTGGTGAACGAGTTCTTGGCCTTCCTGGTGACGTGCGTGTCGATCGTGATCGACCTTGGAAAGACGTACCGCGTAGCTGATTTGGGGTGAGCCCCCAAGCACAATTGCTGGGCATGACGGGCTTCGACATTGTTACTGTGACCCCATGAGCACACAACTTCTTCTCTTGCTCGGTGCAGTGCTTTTGGCGGTGATTGCTGCTCTGGTGTGGTGGCGACGAGGGAAATTGCAAGAGCTTCCAGTGCTGAGCCCGCAAGCGGCCGGATCAGCACCAGATGGCACTGAGGTCGTCATCACCGGTCTTGCTGGAGGAGAATCAGGTTCAAGTCCGTTCACCGGTGCGTCAGGCTTGCTCTTTGAGGCTGACGAAGTCACAGAGTGTACTGAACCGAGCAGTGATAACAAGGGCGCAAATCGACAGCAGCGGCGCACGAGAAATCTAGGAACTTCAGGCTCGCTCACATTCATTGAAGAGGCCGGCTCAACGATTGATGTTCGGTCGGGCAGCAACTTTGACATCAGTGGCTTTCCTGAAACCCGCACGGCAAGCGAACGCGGTATGCAGATGTCATTTGGAGGCGACTCGACATTCAGTCTGTCGTCAAGTGACCGCCGTACCTGGGTGGAAGAACGCGTTGTACGAGAACAAGATCGAGTGTGGGTACGTGGCGTCCTTCGCAGCGGGGCACTCGATGGATCTGAAAAGAAACTCCAGGTGTCGGGCGCATCTGTCGATGCCCAATTGCGTCAACAACTTATTGCGGTGGCATTGCTCTCGGTGTTATCGGTTGGCGCCCTCATCGGCTCATTCTTCGTCTGACCTGTTACGCAGGTCCGAAACGGCTCTGTAATACGGCAGTTCCTGGGGGATCGTGAGCCCATGGTGCGGCTTCACCCCATGTGTCGGCGAAGACGAGGTTCGACAGGGGTCTGCGCCGTACAGGGCCGTGTGAGCCGGCTGGAACCCCGAGGGTGATGGCTGCGGCAAGTGCAACCTCTTCGGGAATCTCAAGGTAAGAGCGGAGTTCTTCTTCGACGAATCCTTGAAACCCGGTGAGGACCCCTCCGTAGCCGAGTGCTCGAGCGGCGAGCAACAGGTTTTGACATGCCGGGTACACCGATGCACCTTCGGTTGGCGACGGTTCGCGGTAGCGGATGAGGCAGGCAAGAACGAGGACCGGCGCGTCAGCGAAATGATCAACGTAATGCTGCATCGTCCGTGCCATCCGGGCTTTTGGTGAATCGTCTTCGATGCCTGAACCTTGGTCGTATCCGTCATCAGATCGCTTCGCATTCCATAGCGATTGGGCGCCTTGGGCGATGAGTTGCTTGACGTGTTGCGATCGCTCACTGTCGGTAAACACCATGAATCTAAACGGCTGACGGTTTGAACCAGAGGGTGCTCTCGTCGCGGCAAAGAGCATTTTGTTGAGATCTTCTTCGGGAATCGGTTCGTTGGTGTAGCGGCGAATCGCCCGTGTGGTTGCGAGTCCGTCGAGAAGTGAGAGGTCTGTCACGACCTCATCGTTACTTGCCCCGATGAGTCTGTGTCGAATCGGATGGGCTCGGTGTTGGGTTCGGGCAATTTGCGTGGAACGCTATGGGGGTGGCGCAACGTTCAGAGAATCTCCGACGTCTCGATGGCGGTGACTTTGACGTACTCGTCATTGGTGGAGGTATCAACGGCGCAGTCTCTGCTGCTGCGCTAGCCGGTCGTGGTGCTTCGGTAGCGCTTGTCGATCGAGGAGATTTCGGAGCGTTTACCTCCCAAGAGTCGTCCAACTTGGTCTGGGGTGGCTTTAAATATCTCGAGAACTACGAACTCGGCCTCGTCTATGGGCTGTGCCGATCGCGAAACGAATTGATGAAGTCGTACCCTGACAACGTTCGTGAAATCGGGTTTCTTGCGACCCTTGATAAAACTGCGCCGTATCGGCCGTGGTTTGCGGGCATTGGCGCAACCGCGTATTGGGCGATTGGAAGGTTTGGCACCAAACCTCCGAAAGTGTTTTCTCGGCGCCGGTTGGCACAGGCCGAACCCGCAATTTCAACCGCAACTGCAAGGGGCGCGATTCAGTATCAAGACGCCTATCTCATCGATAACGATTCACGCTTCGTCTTCTCGTTCATTCGCTCGGCCTTCGAAGCCGGAGCGGTGACGACAAATTATGTTGAGCTTGTTCATGCCGAACGGCGGGGCGATCGGTGGCACGTGGCATTGCGTGATGTCGTCACCGGTGATGAGATGACCGCCTCGGCGAAAACGCTGGTGAATGCAGCTGGCCCGTTTGTTGATGCGCTCAATGAATCATGGGGAACAACGACCACGCATCGCATCGTGTACTCAAAGGGTATTCACCTTGTCGTGCCCCGGCTCACGACGACCGATCATGACCGCGTGCTTGCGTTTTTCGATGACAGTCAGCGATTGTTCTACGTGATTCCGATGGGGCGCAGGTCGGTTATCGGCACGACAGACACTCGTGTCGACGATCCTCACACTGCGGTAACCGAGGAGGATCGGAACTTCCTGCTCGAACAAATCAACGCCCGAATGAATCTTGAGAAGCCGTTGGAGGCCTCAGACGTCATTGCGGAGCGCAGTGGTGTGCGTCCGCTCGTGGTGAAAGTTGAAGGCGAGGGATCTGACGACTGGCGATCAAAAGAGTGGACCTCGCTCAGTCGCCGTCACGAAGTTGAGTGTGATGCGCAACGGTCAGTGGTGACCGTGTTTGGCGGGAAACTTACCGATTGTCTGAACGTGGGAGCGGAAGTTGCCTCTGAAATTGAGTCGTTAGGCGTGACTCTCGAGGCTGACGAACGAAACTGGTACGGGGAGCCCGATTCTGCGAGTAGGGCAGAGTTCTTCCGTCAGGCGCACCTCATGCATCTCGATGAAATGCGGTCGAAGCCTGACACCGAGCCGCTGTCGGTTCGACTGTGGCGCCGCTACGGCCGGCGAGCATTCGACATGCTCGAACACATCCGCGATGACCCCTCGATGGCAACTGATGTCATGGAGTCGGCTGATTACCTGCGAGTTGAACTCCATAATGCCGCTGATCACGAGATGATTGTGAAGCTTGATGACTTCATGCGCCGTCGTTCGAAGATCGACCTTGTCGTCGCAGATGACGAGTTTGTGGGCTCTGATGGTCTCGCTGAAATTTCGCAGTTGCTCTTCGGTGATGACTGCGAACGAAAGCTTGATGAGTTTTATCGCGAGCGGACCGCTGCCGTCACTGAGTGATGAGGCCGGTGCCGCCTTTGCGGCCGTCATAGATGCGGAGAGGCTCGTCTAGGTCGATTCTGAGGTCGCCATCGATATTGAGTTCGGCTTGCACGTCGACGATGAGATGCGTTTTGCCGTATGACCAGGCGCAGATCTCTCCGTTTTCAACAGCCGCCAATGTGAGATTGGCCGCAGTCGCCCCTGAATCGATGTTGACAGTTGATGTACTCGGTGAACCGGTGAGGGCATCAAGGGTTGAACATGCATCGATGGTGACAAAGCCCCATTCCAGAGCGTCGGTGGCCGTGACATTGACGGCCACGAACGGGGCATCGCTGTCAACAGGGATGCGTAACACCTCGCCGTTGTCGATACCGAATGTGCAAGGGGGGTCGTCACAACGACGTGTGTCGAGAATGCGCTCGGGTGGTGCGAGCGTCCAGGCGAGCCCTGACGGGTCGGTGCTGGAGAGCGTGCCGAGCACGTCGACGATGAGATCAGTTCCTCCCCACGAATATGCGCACGATGCGAGGTTCGAGTCGGGCCGAATGATCGCAAGGTTCGCACGGTCTTCATCGACTTGGTAGTTGAGATTTGACCATGTTGGTACCCCGTCACCGTCGACCACCTGGGAGCAACCACCAGCGCTGATGAAGCCTGGCGCAGACGACCGGGTGACGGTGAGATTCGCAAGATAGGGCTCATCGGGCGCGGCCCCGATCACAATGGCTTCTTGATCGCCGACAGGGCGAATTCCACATTCTGAAGATGTATCGCATGATGACTGAGATCGAGTGTCAACGATTCGTTGTGGGGCTTGTGGAACAACGCTGTAAGTGGTGACATCGGTTGATGATGTGAGGAACGCAAGGACATCGATCACCCCGTGGGCCTCAACCGAGTGAAAAAGGCAGAACCGACCGTCAGCATCGAGTGGAATGACGGCAAGATTCGCTACATCTTGTCCCTCCACGAAATTGACATTCGAGGTTTCCGGATATGCCGTTGCACGGGCAGCACATGATTCGAGAGAGAAAAACCCATCCTCGGAGGCTGCGGTTGCAGTGAGATTGACGATTGCTGCAGTCGCTCCGGCCGGGGCATCGGGGTCGATTGCGACCCGCCAACCTGCTTCGACGACAAACTCACGATTGCAGATCATGCGCTCGGTTCCATCGAGATCGACAACGTCGTAACAACCGAGGTCTGGATCGTTTCGCAGATTGAACCTAAGAATTTGCTCCGCCATCTCTGGGGTGCCTCGGAATTCAAAATGCGGTGGGTCTCGATACGCAGAGGTCGACGGGCTCGCGCAGCCATCACCCCAGCCGTAGCCACCCCAGTAGAGCCCCCATTTCTCAGCCGTTTGGATCAGCCACTGCGGCATGTCGGTTTCCATCGCAACCTCGCAGGCGTTTCCCCCTGAAGGGTCTTGGTACACCTCGATTGGGTTGGCATCGGCATTCATGTCAAGCGCGAGACCCCAGGCATGAAACGAGAGGTCGTTGACACTGCCGTTTGGGCACGACCATCCGCCTGTTGCGTTGGTGCAACGGAAGTCGTACCCGTGGGCGTCACGAAGTTCGTAGCCACGTGCAGTGATCTCGACAAGGAAGTTTTCGAAGATCGCGGCGATCCCGACGTGTGACTCGAAATCTCCGGCATACACCTTGCCGATTCGTTGTTCATTCGACGTGATTTGCTCTGCTTCCCATTCGGCTAGTGCTGGAGATCCTCGGTAGCTGTATCCATTCCAGAGCCATTCGGAGGCTTCACCTGAATTTGGTGCAGGGGGCGTTGCCCATCCGTTGTCGAATGGTCTTCCGTAGGTGCGGACGACACACGCTCGTACATCGCCCATTTCGAGTTGAGCGTCGTTACAGACCGGGGGTCGCACAGGGTGCTCCCACGGATCATTATTGACGTAGTCGATGACCGGTGGCGCGGGGATAGCAATCTGTTCTGCATCATCGGCAGGTTCCGCTGAAACAACGGTGGCAATACCGAGTGAGGTGACGATGGCCAGAGTGCCAAGCAACTGTCTTTGAGCGTTGGTGATCATCATGTTGTGGGGTGTCGCCAATTCTTCGAGGTGGGCGTCACAGTGAAATTACTCCAGTACAAGCCGGCGGAGGTGGCGGGTCTAGGTTCGTCGTGTGCCATCAGCGAAGTTCCGAATCTTGTTCACGCTGTTTGCCGTTGGTTTTGGAGCGAATGTCGCAACGCCGCTTTTTCTCATTTACGAAGACCGGCTTGACTTAAGCACGTGGACCCTTACCGCGCTGTTCGCGATTTACCCAATCGGTCTTGCTCCTGCGCTTGTCTTTTCAGGGCCCGCATCAGACGTGCTCGGGCGACGAGTGGTGATTGTTCCCGGGGTGGTGCTGTCCGGAGTTGCAAGCCTCGTGATGCTGTTCGGAGGCAGCACGGTGAGCATGTTGTATTTGGGAAGGTTCTTACTCGGGGTCGTCTCAGGGATCGTGTTTGTTGTTGGGAGCGCTTGGACACAGGAGGTCGGAAGCAGCAACCCGATGTTGACAACTCGGCAGATCGCAGCTGTGATGTTCGCAAGTTTCGGTACAGGACCGCTTATTGCAGGAATAGCTGGGCAGTGGAGTCCGGCACCATTAGTGATTCCTTACCTGATCCACCTGGCGCTGGTTGTGCTGGGGATGTGGCTGATCAGGGGAGCTCCAGAAACCGTGACGCGTGAAGCAACGAGGAAAATCAGGCCAAATCTCGGTATGCCGAGAGGCACCGGACGCGATTTTGCGTTGGTGATTGCGCCGACCGCATTCGGCGTCTTCGGTATGCCATCGCTCGTGTTTGGCCTATTTCCAGTGTTACTGAAGCCAGCAATGCCCGGAATCGCAGTGTTGATCTCAGGTGTGCTCGGGTTCGTGGTGACATGGTCGACTTTCCCTGCCCAAACACTCGTTGGCCGTATCGGCCCTTACCGAGGAGCTCCGCTCGCCCTCGCCTGCGGAGCGACCGGAACCTCTCTCGGGGCTATCGCATTTGCAACCGATACATGGGGGTTGGTCTTTGCCTCAGCGGCGTTGATGGGATCGGCATCAGGTTTCGCAATGACATCAGGGCTGCGTTTCGTCGACATCATTTGTCTCCCCGAAGACAGGGGAGCCCTTACCGGGTCGTTTTATGCGGTGGCGTATGTGGGCATGATGAACCCGCTTCTCGTGAGCACCGTAAATAAGGCGGTTGACTCGTTTGTACCAATTCTCGCCGGTATTGCGGTCGCGACGGCGCTCGGGAGTTGCTGGCTCTTCGGGGCTGGCGCGCGCCTACGTCAGCGGCACGGGGCGTTGAGTTCTTCGTGACTGATTTACGACCTGTCTGACCGCGAGGCACGGACAGACAGCGAGATGGTGAACCGACTCAGTCGACCATCCAGGTGCCGTTCGAACGCAGGAGAGCATTCATGTCGGGAGCACCCGAGTTCTCTGATGCGAGGGCAACCTGGGCGGAAACCTCACTTGCGTACTCAGCACGCTCGACCGAACGGAAGATGCCAAACGGTGTCGGTGAATTGTCATCTTGGTTGAGACGGGCAAGCGCAAACGCGAGAGACGGCGAGTGATGGTTCTTGTCATGCACGAGGATCTTGTCGATGCCGACGTCGTCAACGTTGACAATTTTTAGGGTTCCATCGTCACCCATGGTGACCCCCTTAGCCACATCTGAACCGAACGTGATCGGCTCTCCATGGACGAGGTTGATCATCATGTCGTCACGGACTGACCGCTTGGTGATTCCGTTGAACTGACCGTCGTTGAAGACGTTGCAGTTCTGGTAGATCTCAACAAACGAGGAGCCGCGATGAGCGTGAGCGGCCTTGAACGTTTCCATCATGTGCTGGCGGTCAAGGTCGTGGGTTCGAGCGACGAATGATGCTTCGGCCCCGAGAGCAACTGCAAGTGGGTTGAATGGTGGGTCGATCGAGCCAAACGGAGTCGACTTCGTCACCTTGCCGACGTAGGAAGTTGGTGAGTACTGGCCTTTGGTGAGGCCATAGATGCGGTTGTTGAACAGCAAGATGGTGAGGTTGACATTGCGACGCAAGGCATGAATGAGGTGGTTTCCACCGATTGAGAGCCCGTCGCCATCACCGGTGATCACCCAGACGTCAAGGTCGGGGCGAGCGGTTGCGACCCCTGTCGCAATTGCCGGTGCACGACCATGGATGGAGTGCATGCCATAGGTATTCATGTAGTAGGGGAAGCGGCTTGAGCAGCCGATACCTGAGACGAACACCGTGTTTTCAGGGGCGACTCCGAGTTCGGGCATGACCTGCTGAACCGCTTGGAGGATGCCGTAATCGCCGCATCCTGGGCACCAGCGAACTTCTTGGTCGCTTGACCAGTCTTTCTTTGTGGTGAGAGTCACTGCGGTATCGCTCATGACTGGCCTCCTTCTGTGACGACGTGTTGTATTTCTCTGGCGGAAAATGGAAGACCCGCCACCTTGGAGAGTGGCTGGGCATCGACGAGGTAGTTGGCTCGCAACATGTTGCACAGCTGGCCTCGGTTGAGTTCTGGAACGATCACCCGCTCATATCGGCGGAGAATGTCACCGAGATCGTTCGGTAGGGGGAACACATTACGGATGTGCACCCACGCAACTTTTTGGTCGTTTCGACGACAACGCTGAACTGCCGAGTCGATCGCAGCCCACGTTGATCCCCAACCAACGATGCACACGTCGGCGTCTTCGTCCCCCATGATTTGGGTTGGCTCATAGTCGCGTGCGACGCCGGCAACTTTGTCGGCTCGAAGGTCGCCCATGAGAGCGTGGTTTTCAGGGGTGTAGTTGACGTTGCCGGTTACGTCTTGCTTCTCGAGCCCTCCGACGCGGTGCATCAGACCGGGTGTTCCAGGAATCGCCCAAGGGCGGGCGAGAGTCTCCGGGTCACGCAGGTACGGATGGAAGACGTCTCGGCCTTCGGAGTCGGTGCCGTTGGTTTCTGTCGCAAACGGAACGGCGATCTTTTCGTAGGCCGAAATGTCGGGAAGTTTCCACGGCTCAGAGCCGTTAGCGATGTATCCGTCCGATAGCAAGATGACAGGTGTGCGGTACTTCAACGCGATACGAGCGGCTTCGATGGCTGCATCAAAGCAGTCAGCCGGGCTCTTTGCGGCAACAACTGGCAAAGGAGCCTCACCGTGACGGCCGTAGATCGCGAGGTTGAGGTCGGAGGCCTCGGTCTTCGTCGGAAGGCCGGTCGATGGCCCGCCTCGCTGAATATCAATGATGATCATTGGAAGTTCAATCGAGACCGCAAGCGAGATGGTTTCGCTCTTCAGCGCGACGCCGGGGCCTGAGGTCGTCGTGACCCCGAGATGCCCGGCGAACGAGGCACCGAGGGCAACGCCGACAGCTGCGATCTCGTCCTCTGCTTGAACGGTTCTGACGCCAAAGTTCTTGTGCTTCGAGAGTTCATGCAAAATGTCACTCGCTGGGGTGATTGGGTATGACCCGAGGGTGACCGGCAAGTCTGCAAGTTGGCCGGCTGCGATGAGACCCCACGAAAGAGCGGTGTTACCGGTAATCGACGTGTATTCGCCAGATGGAAGGGTCGCTGGCTTGACCTCATAGCGTTGACCAACCATCTCGGTTGTTTCGCCGAAGTTGAAGCCTGCCTTAAACGCCGCAGTGTTCGCAGCAACGACCTGTTCGTTCTTTGCGAACTTCTCAGAAATCCATTCGAGGGTGGGTTCGGTTGGTCGCGAATACATGAACGACACGAGACCAAGCGCGAAGAAGTTCTTTGACCGCTCGGCGTCGCGGGGCTTGACACCGTGGGGTTCGCAGGCATCTTTCGTGAGCGACGTCATCGGCACGCGGAGCACTCGGTAGCCGGTCACCGTGCCGTCATCGAGTGGGTTTGATGCGTACTCGGCCTTTTCGAGGTTCCGTTCATCGAACGCGTCAGTGTTGACGATGAGGGTTCCACCCTGTTCGAGTCGGTGCAGGTCGGCCTTGAGTGCGGCCGGGTTCATTGCAATGAGCACGGTGGGCTCATCGCCAGGGGTGGTGATGTCGTGGTCAGAGATCTGTACCTGGAAGCTGGACACACCATTGACGGTTCCGGCAGGAGCACGGATTTCAGCGGGAAAGTCAGGGAACGTCGAGAGGTCGTTACCGAAAGAGGCACTTACCGAAGTGAATCGGTCCCCAGTGAGCTGCATTCCGTCACCGGAGTCACCAGCGAATCGGATGACGAGTCGGTCAAGTACCTCAGCCGATTCGGCCTGGTCAATCGTGTCGGTCATTTCCATCCCCCTCCGGTCAGCGTTGACCGGTGTCATGTCTTTCATCAAACGCTAGTCATCGAGCGTCGTGTGGATCGTGCCAGACCCGTAATTTCTTAGGGTTTTTGACGCGTTATGAGCATGTCATAACGCGAGCGGCTGACCGGGGAATTTCGTTGCGGCTGCACCGTGGTTTGATTGCCACACGTGACCACTAGTCTTCGAAGCGATGGGGACGCTGCGCTTCAGTTTTGGGACGATGGGGTCAGGGAAAAGCACCCTGGCTTTGCAGATCCATCACAACCTTGCGACCCGCGAACTGTACGGACTGCTGTTGACATGTCTTGATCGCGAAGGCCAGCAGGTCTCAAGCCGGCTTGGAGTATCGGCTCCTGCCATTCACGTGTCTCCAGAACTCAACATTCACGAGCTTGCGCTCAAACAATGGCCATTGCACTACTTGGTCTGTGATGAGGTGCAGTTCTACACCGTTGAACAGATTGACCAATTAGCGAGAATTGTTGATGAGATGGAGGTCGACGTCTACGCCTTTGGCCTCATCACCGATTTCCGAGGCTTGTTATTCGATGGAACAAAACGAATGCTCGAAGTGGCCGATGAACGGGTGCCTTTGCAGGTTGAGGCGCGCTGCTGGTGTGGAAGTCGTGCCACCCATAACGCCCGTGTGGTGAATGATTTCATCGTGTACGAGGGTGAGACCGTTGTGGTCGGCGACACGGTGGCGCCGGGCGAACAAAAAATGTTTGGTGACGTCGTTCGGTATGAACTGTTGTGCCGCCGTCACTTCATTGCCGGCGATCTCGGCATGTGAACGCAGTTAGCTGTCGGCAGCAAGTCGCGTGAGTCGTAGAGACGCTGCGGCAACTGCGATGCCGGCGATGCGACCAACAAGTGCACCAAGGTCAGCGAGCGGATCGGCGTAGCGAAACGGGATTCCCCCGACGCCGAGCAAGGCGAGCCCGATGACAACGATTGAGATGCCACCAATCATGGTGGCGAGACGCTGGAGAGAGCGACGTGGTGGCTGATCGTCTGGGTGGATACTCATCCACACGATGCTCGCGAGCGCAACGCAGAGCGCTCCGATGAGAAGCACGATGCTGTTCTGTGGAATGGCAACGAACGAGATCGTTTCGACTCGTTGGCCCCACACTCCGTCTTCAAAACGTGAGGTGGTAATGGCGAATGCGCGCCGAAGTTCAATTGCGACGAGGGCGAGGTACGCGAGCCACAAGCACCACCCAGCGGTGGTGAGCGCATCTACCCACCGAATCCGGGTGGGGTGGGTGAGCGTGGTGCCCGTGGAGTTGTCGTCTAATTCCATGTGCAGGGGAGTCGCTTGATTCCGTTGATGAAGTTGCTCTGAAGGTAGTCGGGTTCAGCGGTGCTGCGAAGGAGCGGAAGACGCTGATGGAGCTCTTCGAACGCAACAATCAGTTCTCGTCGGGCGAGGTTTGCACCGAGGCAGAAATGTGGTCCGCCAGCACCGAAGCCAACCTGCGTGGGTTGCATCGGGCGAGCCACGTTGAACTGGTCGGGGTCGTCAAACACCCGCTCATCACGGTTGGCGCTCGAGTAGAACAACACCACTTTGTCGCCAGCCGAGAGTTGTTCCCCTCCGAGTTCGGTGTCAGCGGTCACCGTGCGACGGAAATGAATCACCGGCGTTGCATACCGGACGATCTCTTCTACCGCAGTCTTCGCATAGGTATCGAAGTCGCCAAACCAGAGGTCGCGCTGGTCAGGGTTGTGAGTCAAGGCGTGCAGACCGTGGGTGAGAGCGTTCCTTGTCGTCTCGTTGCCGGCGACGACGAGAAGAATGAAAAACGACCCAAACTCTTGAGGGCTAAGTCGATCACCATCAACTTCGGCAGCCATCAATGCCGAAGTGATGTCGTCGCCTGGGTTGGCGCGACTGCGCTCACCGAGTTCTTGGGCATACGCAAAGATCTCCAGGGAGACTTCCATGAGTCGTTCGTAGGTTCCACCAAACTCTGGGTCGCTAGCTCCGAGGATGGTGTTTGTCCATTCAAAAACTGATGCGTAGTCAGATTCTGGGATGCCCATCATTGAGCAGATGATTTCGAGGGGGAGAGGTCCGGCGAACTGCTCGACAAAATCTGCGGTGCCGTCTGGGTTTGCAGCAACCATCCGGTCAATGATTTCTATTGCTTTCGCTCTGATGATGTCTTCGAGATCGGTGACATGCCGTGGAGTAAAGCCCTTCGACACGATCGACCGGAGCCGAAAGTGCTTCGGGTCATCCATGTTGATCATCGACCCATAAAATTCATTCAGTTCTTGGGGCAGGTCGGTGATGTTTGATCCAAGCCCAGAGCAGAAGAGTTCTGGATTACGGCTTGCCGCCCAGACATCTTCATGACGAGTGACCGCGAAGTAGCCGGGCCCCGGAGGAAATGGCGAACCCTCGAGGAAACGTTCGGGGTACTTCGGAAGGCCCGGGGTATCGCGAAGGACCCGGAATGCATCAAGACGCTCTGATCGGGGAGCGGTCCAGAATTCCATCTGTGAAATGTCGGGCAGCCCCGTCGGTGGTTGAAACGTGACCTCGTCCATGGCGGGAGCGTAGATCGGTTCTAGCCTGTGAGACGTGCTCAGCCTCGACGAGATCGAACGTGCGTTAGTCATTACCGCTCACCCTGACGATGTTGACTTTGGTGCTGCGGGCACCATCGCCAATCTCACCGACCTGGGTGCGACGGTCACGTATTGCATCGTGACCGACGGTCAGGCCGGTGGTTTTGACGACTCAATTCCGCGCCCGAAAATGGCGTCGATTCGTCGGGAGGAGCAAACAAAGGCAGCGAGCAAGGTTGGGGTGTCTGACCTTGTGTTCCTCGGTTGGATGGATGGGGAGGTCGAATCTGGGCTCGAACTTCGACATGACCTGTCGCGAGTCATTCGTGAATATCGGCCTCAGGTAGTGCTCACTCAGTCTCCTGCGCTCAACCTTCGCAGGATTTATGCGAGTCATCCCGACCACATTGCTGTTGCTCAATCAGCGATCGCTGCGGTCTACCCAGATGCTCGCAATCCCTATGCGTTCACCGATCTCATCACCGACGGGTTAGAGCCGTGGGCTGTCGACGAGATTTGGGTGATGGGTCACCCCGAGCCCGATGAATTCGTTGAGATCACCCCACAGATAGAGCGGAAAATTTCTGCATTGCTCTGTCATGAGAGCCAGCACCGTGACCCATCCGGAATGATGGATCGAGTTCGCGAATGGAATGCCGAGACGGCTCAAGTTGCAGGCTTCGGCGCAGATGCGTTTGCCGAGGCGTTCACTGTTGTCGATACCCGATAACGACGACATCGGCAGGATGGCCGTTCGCTGATCGGCCCTGTGGCTGCGATGGTGGTTGGGGAGGGTATTGATCACTAAGGTGACGGCATGACTGAAGCAGTAATTGTTGCAACCGCCCGTAGTCCGATCGGCCGTGCCGCGAAAGGCTCGCTCGTTTCGATTCGCCCCGATGATCTTTCGGCGCAGATTGTGAAGGCGCTGATGGCAAAAGTGCCGAGCGTCTCGGCGTCTGACGTTGAAGACCTCATCATGGGTTGCGGGCAACCTGCGGGAGAGGCGGGGTTCAATATTGCCCGTGTGACCGCAGTGCTCGCCGGACTTGATGAAGCCCCCGGTGTCACGGTCAACCGCTACTGCTCATCATCGTTGCAGACCATTCGCATGGCTGCCCACGCCATTAAGGCCGGCGAAGGAGACTGCTTTATCGCAGCAGGTGTTGAGACCGTGAGTCGCTATGCCGCGGGCGCTAGCGACACCGCACCAAACGGCGTGTTCTCGTCAGCCGGCGAGCGCACTGCATCACGAGCCGGTGGCGGCCAAGGCACGTGGAGCCCACCATCGGGCCTGCCAGATATGTACATCGCAATGGGTCAGACAGCAGAAAATGTGCGAGAGGTTGAAAACGTCAGCCGTCAAGAGATGGACGAATTCGCAGCACTCTCACAGCAGCGTGCAGTTGCAAATGTTGAAAATGGTTTCTGGGCAGATGAGATCACTCCGGTCACACTTCCCGACGGAACCGTGGTCTCTGCTGATGACGGCCCTCGCGCCGGAACCACCGCTGAAGGTCTCTCCGGTTTGAAGCCAGTGTTCCGGCCAGACGGTGAGATCACCGCCGGCAACTCATGCCCGTTGAATGACGGTGCAGCCGCAGTGATGGTGATGAGCGATCGTAAGGCCGCTGAGCTTGGGCTCACCCCGCTTGCACGGATTGTGTCATCAGGAGTCTCGGGGCTTAACCCTGAGATCATGGGTCTTGGGCCGATCGAGGCAAGCCGTCAAGCTCTTGGCCGTGCCGGAATGTCGATCGACGATATTGACCTTGTTGAAATCAATGAGGCGTTTGCAGCCCAGGTGGTGCCGTCAGCGAAGCACCTTGGAATTCCGCACGACAAGTTGAACGTGCACGGCGGAGCAATCGCAGTTGGTCACCCGTTCGGAATGACCGGGGCTCGCATCATGACGACGCTGATTCACGGACTGCAGGCGACCGACAAGCAGTACGGTCTCGAAACGATGTGCGTCGGCGGTGGTCAAGGTATGGCCATGGTCGTCGAGCGTCTCTCCTGACGCTCCAAGTTTTCTCCAACTCGCAATACAACGCCGCTGTCCATTCGGTCAGCGGCGTTGTCGTTCAAAGCGTCGAGGAATGTCGGCGCTAACGATGATGTAATCGTCATCGATGACCGCCCGAAGCACATAGAGTTCGCCGGCGGAGTGGAGTTCGGCGAGGGCGTATCCGAGACCGGTGACATCGCGAACGCCGGTTCCGAGGTGAACGATGTCTTCGACCACGAGTCCCGCAAGGTCGACTTCAGATTCCCAGAGGCCGACGAGGGCTTGTCGAAGTGTTGGGTCGTTGAGTAACTCAAGATCATCGATGATGAGGTCGATGGTCATGATGCTGACGGGTTGGAGTTCAGTTGTTGCAACGGTGGTCTCCCCTTTGAGGTCACCATCGAACATGACGACGACTCGACCGTTGCTGTGTGGGCGGCCATTCACAAACCCGTATTTGCGAACTGGAAGGCCGTCTTCGCCTGTCGACTTCCAGCAGATGCGATCGCCGGAGCGAAACATGATCGGTCCGATGGTCGTCATGACGCAGCCTTAAATGCATCGATTTCTTCGATCGTGGCGTCGGAAAGTTCCGACCACAGCGAAATTGCTTGTTCGCTCCATTCGTCGAATGATCGGTCGGTGAGGGCAACGAGGCCGGTGCGAATACTTGGATCGACCCACATCATCGTGCCAGCACCACCGAAATGGCCGAACGTTGATGGCGCATTTTGTGTGCCGGTCCAGTGTGGATCTTTGGCGCCACGAAGTTCGACACCAAGACCCCAAGGGCACGGGTCGAACCTTCCGAGCCCCGGGATTGTTCCGGCAATGCCTGTGAACTGTTCGGTGATGAAGTCTGCGTGAGTCTCGGGGCTGATGAGCGACGGTTGAAGAAACTCACTCAGTAGCAGAGCCATATCGTCGATCGTTGACCACAGACCGAAGGCGGGCGAGCCACGCAGTTCGGTTGACGTCATGCCGAGAGGATCGATGACCGCTTCGTTCAGATAATCATCGAAGGCAATCCCTGTCGACGCGGTGATGAGTTCGGCCACCATCTCGATGCCAGTATTCGAATAGATACGTCGCCGGCCGAGAGCAGCGATCGGCGCGGCTCCATCGAAGGGGAGTCCGCTTGCGTGAGCCAGCAGATGCCGAAGCGTTGTTCCTTCATGGAGTGAGGCTGAACACATGGCAGGATCAACAACGTCGTCGAGCCTAAGTGACCCTTCTTCGCATGCGATGAGCGCAGTAAGGCCGGTGACCGTCTTGGTCAGCGACGCAAGTCGGAATGAGCGGTCGGTTTCTCCGACCGTCGAGTAGGTGGCGGGAGTTGACCCGTCAGACGACCGAACGATGGCAGCAGCGCTATGAGGTACCGGCCACGAGGTGACTCGGTCCAACGCGCTCATGATGATCAGGAGTTCGACGTGTCGAGCGAATCTCTGATGGATTCTGCGGTGCGGAATGCGAGCTCGAGCCCCTGGCGGGCATTGAGGCGAGGGTCGCAGATCGTCTCGTATCTGTCGTCGAGATCACTGTCGGCGATGGCGTCGACTCCTCCGAGGCATTCGGTGACATCATCGCCTGTGAGCTCCACGTGAATTCCGCCGGGCCATGTTCCTTCGGCACGGTGGGCTCGCACAAAACCTTCGATCTCTGCGATCACGGCGTCAAGGTGACGGGTCTTTCGTCCGTTCTCGGCGGTGAATGTGTTGCCGTGCATTGGATCACATGCCCAGACAACGGGGTGCCCTGCATCTTTCACTGCGCGCAATAGCGGGCGTAGGCGGTCTTCGACGATGTCGGCACCCATGCGGCTAATCAGGGTGAGTCGGCCAGGAATCATTGCTGGGTTGAGAGCTTCGCAGAGCGCAATGACCTCATCGCCCGTCATTGTCGGGCCAATCTTGCAGCCGATCGGGTTGCTCACGCCTCTGAGAAATTCGACATGTGCTCCGTCGAGCTCGCGAGTGCGTTCGCCAATCCAGAGCATGTGTGCAGAGCAGTCGTACCAGTTGCCACTTGTTGAGTCGCGTCTCGTGAGCGACTCTTCGTAACCGAGCAGCAACGCTTCGTGGCTTGTCCACACATCGACCTCGCGGAGGTTGCTGTTGGTGTCGGTATCCATGCCGATGGCGCTCATGAAGCGAAGTGCCCGATCGATTTCGGTTGCCATGTTGTCGTAACGCTGGCCCTCTTCGCTTGATGCAACAAACTCTTGGTTCCAGGCGTGAACCCGATCGAGGGCTGCGAAACCGCCTTTGGTGAATGCTCGAACGAGATTCAAGGTTGATGCTGATTGGTGGTAGGCCTGAACAAGTCGATCAGGATCAGGAATTCGGGCGGCTTCGGTAGTGGTCGGATCGTTGACGATGTGGCCGCGGAACGATGGCAATTCGAGATCTCCGACGATCTCTGTATCGGAGGAGCGAGGTTTTGCGAATTGGCCTGCGATGCGTCCGACCTTGACAACCGGAACTCCCATTGAATAAGTGAGGACAACGGCCATCTGCAAAATAACGCGCAACTTCTCACGAATGTTGTCGGCAGAGAACTCCTCAAAGCTTTCGGCGCAGTCGCCGGCTTGCAACAGGAATGCATTTCCAGCGGCGACCTTCGCAAGGTTGGCTTGAAGTGACCGAGCCTCGCCAGCGAATACGAGTGGTGGCATCGATGCAATGTGTTTGAGGGCGTTGTCGTAGGCAGCCTCATCTGGCCACGCGGGCTGCTGCTTGATCGGGTGGTCTTTCCACGACGAGGGGCTCCACTGTTGCGGCATGTAAAAAATGCTATCGGTGTCGGATTGAGTTGAGCCCTGACGCGAAGAAGCGGCCGGGATACCCGACCGCTTCGTTCAAATCGTGCGGCGCTCAGCGCCAACAAATGTCAGACACTGAGGATGTCGCCGGCATCGTCACGAAGACCGGCAACTGCTCGGCTCACGAGACGACGAGCAGCTTCAGCGGTGACGCCGAGGCTTTCCCCAACTTCACGGAAGCTCTTGCGCTCTCCGTCAAGAAGCCCGAAGCGAGCTTCAACGGCGTACCGTGCCCGAGGCTCAAGAGTGCCAAGCAATTCTCCGAGGAGGTCGCTTTCAACACCTACCATCACGGCGTCTTCAGGAGTCGGATCACCGTTTGCCATCAGGTCACCGAGGGTTGCGTCGCCATCGTCACCGACCGTCTTGTCAAGGCTGACCGGGGTGGTGAGGCGGTGCAATTCGGCATTTGTTTGATCGAGTGTCTCGCCGTCGCCAGAGGCCTGTCGAAGCGCAGCGCGCAGGCTTGCTGAACGATCGCCGGGAATGCGAATCAGGCTTGCCTTCTGATCGAGGGCACGTCCAATTGCCTGGCGGATCCAGAAGGTTGCGTAGGTGGAGAACTTGAATCCACGACGCCAGTCGAACTTGTCGACCGCATGCTCAAGGCCGAGGTTTCCTTCCTGAATGAGATCGAGGAGGTCCATGCCCTGAGGAAGTGGGTAGCGGCGTGCAATTGACACCACGAGGCGGAGGTTCGACCGGATGAAACGGTCTTTTGCGTGGGCAGCCTTCGCAACTTTCGCCTTAAGGTCAGCGCTTCGCTTGCCCGCATCGAGCTTCTCTTGGGCTTCACGACCTTCTTCGATGAGGCGCGACAGTTCACGCTCATCTTCTGCGGTGAGCAACGGCACCTTGCCGATGTCATTTAAGTAGAGACCGATTGAATCATTCATGTGCTTTTTCCAACTTGTTAGATTTCGTTTACATTCCCAGACCAATGACATGGAAATCCGTGAAATCAGGCTGGATCCACGTGCGCAAGGCCGAGAAGTGACACGCAGGTGTCAATTACATGACGAGAGCAAATGGATGGGGGGTATGTCGTGGGCCTTATGTGCGCATCGCGCTATTTGGCCGAGATACGACTGTAACACACTTGTCAAGTCCCAACGAAGCGAAGACCGCGAAACGGCGGTAAGGGGCTCCTAGGCTCAATGATGATGTCTGTCCAAGCCAAAAATCCGCGGCGTGTCGGAGTGTTTGGCGGGACGTTCGACCCGCCGCATCTGGGTCATCTCGTTGTTGCAGTCAACGTGCTGCATGAGTTGCAACTCGATGAGGTGCTCCTCATGGTGGCGAACGATCCGTGGCAAAAGCAGGGCACACGTGAAATATCGCCTGCGGCCGACCGCTTTGCTCTTGTCGAGGCAGCAGTTCACGGAATTCCCGGGTTAACCGCAGGTTCCCTCGAACTGGAATTGGGTGGGCCTTCGTACACCGCAGACACCCTTGAACACCTTCACGCAAGGGAAGAGCATCTCGAACTGTTCACCATCGTTGGCGCAGACGCAGCCAACGGACTGTTGACGTGGCATCGTCACGAGCGGGTGTCTGAACTCTCAACCTTGGTCGTAGTCGACCGACCAGGCGTCGAAAGCGCACTGCCAACCCCGGCTACTGGGCGTTGGCACCGAGTAGAGATTCCGCATCTTGAGGTTTCGAGTAGCGACCTTCGAGATCGGGTGAATGACGGCAGGCCGCTCGATTTTCTCGTGACCTCTTCGGTGCTTGCAGAGATTGAGGCTCGCTCGATGTATCGGGGTCAAGGAGCGACAGCGTGACCGCATCGGCTCAGCTTCGCCGTCGCTACACCCAACAGGTAGCGGTGGCGGTCGGTGTGTCGTTTGTTCTTGCGATCGTTCTAGCCATCGTTGGGGCCCGAACTTTGGCCTCATCGACGATCGGGTCTGAGGCAGGGGGCGATCAAGGTGAAACGGTCATTGCCTTGCCAGAAACGACAACCGTGTTTATCGGGGTTGTTGATGATGACGCGACTCTGCAATCCGCAGCACTAATCGTGCTTGACCCATCAGGAGTTGGGGGAGCGGTCGTGCCCTTCGAGGCGGCGGCAGATATTTCCGCAGGCCGAGCCGACAGTGTGATGCCGTTACGTGATGCTCTTGATGCCGACGACGCCACGTTTTTTGCGCTCGATGCTGAATCGTTAACTGGTCTCACGTTTGATGTTGTTGAGATCGTTACCGCTTCAGAGCTTGCTGATCTGCTGGGGGGCGCTGGCGCGGTGTCACTCGACCTTCCGACATCAGTGGTGTCCGCTAGTGGTGTGCAGTGGTTGCAAGGCCGGTCGAGTGTGAGCATCGAAGAAGCGACCGAGCTGTTGGCGATTGGGGGTGATGCACCTGTTGAGTTTGGTGCACAGCTACACGCCGCAGTGTGGAACGGCATCGTGAACCGATTGAGCGGAAGCGCAGATGCTCAGCCGGCAGATGATGGGGTGTCTCCGGGGAGTGCCGACGAGGTGATTGCTGCATTATTTGCCGGTGAGGTCGAAACGAGGTCGCTCAATTTGTATGAAGTTGAGGGCAGCGATGGTGCGCTTATGTTCTATGACTGGGCTGAGACGTTGCTCGTCGCAAGCCATCTTGCTCCGAACCGAGTGACCGCTCCTTACGCCTCGGCGGTTGTTCGACTAGTCGTTCCGTTTGCAGATGATGATCTCAAAGGAACCGGACGTTCCGTGAGCGATGTTGCGGTGGTGGCTGTGCGCCGACTGAGCGATGTGGGACTCAACGTTGTTTCGGTGTCGACAGGCGTCAACGATGACGTCACTCAGGCCGAGGAGCTGACCGAAGTGTGGACCGGAGACGAGTCGTCGGTGACCGAAGCGGCTGCGTCGTTCAGCGAACTCCTCGGAGAGGTAGTCGCGCGCAAGGGTGATTATGTCGTCGATGGCGTTGACGTCGTCATCATTTTGGGGACGTCATTTCTTTCAGACCTCGACCGACAATTAGCGGCAGATCTCCCAGCATGGTCATCGAAATAGTGAGGATTCATCTTGCCGATACCGTGGTGGCTGTGACCGGCCACAACCTCAATGGAGAACTGTGTGACAACTGAAGTTGACGAATCACGTGAGCTTGCTCTTGAAGCGGCTCGGATTGCCGATGCACAAAAAGGCAGCAATATCGTCATCTTGCAGGTGGGCGAAGTGCTCGGAGTCACCGAATATTTCGTGGTTGTGAGCGCATCAAACCGGCGGTTGGTTCGCACACTCGTTGATGAGATTGAAGTGCAGTGCCGTGACGCAGTGGGTCGGACTCCATCGCGCACCGAGGGCGTGCGGGAGCAGCAATGGGTGCTTCTCGACTATGGCGACGTCGTGGTTCATGTGTTCTTGGAAGAGATTCGCGAGTTCTACGACATCGAGCGTCTCTACAAAGACGTCCCGGTGATTCCGACAGGCTTCGAGGATGCGCAATAGCGGTTGTCGTCAGGGATAGCGCGTCGCTAGCGTGACAGTGCTTCGGGGCTATAGCTCAGTTGGTAGAGCGCTTCCATGGCATGGAAGAGGTCAGGGGTTCAATTCCCCTTAGCTCCACTCCGGGGTCCTCCCGAAATTCCGGTTGATGGCCTCTCGAAATTCCGTGGATAGGAAATCCACTCGCAAAGGTTTCTTTTCCGCATTTCGGTCGAGGCTCGCGTTCGGGGATTTCCATCCCTTCGAACAGTTAGTCACCTACGGGCGAGCTACGGGGCGTTGCTCACCCGAAGTGGATCATCGAGGGCGATGACGACGGGTTCGAGGTCATACGGGCTCGGCGAGCTGTAGCGCACCCCTGGGAACGGCTCCGGGCCGGGACCTCCGGGGTTGTAGAGCGGCAGATAGTCGCCGCTCGATGGCACCTCGACGTGGGTGACCGAACGTGCAGCGGCATCGTCCCCCTCCAAGATGATGTCGATCTGGTTATCGACGTCCTCGGCGTAGCAGTCGTCGTAGGCAATACCGTCTCCGAGTGGTTGGCCGAGGTCTGCAAGGCCAAGGACTCGGAGTGTGCCGCCAGCGACCTCGTAGTCGACACCGACCTTGGACAGCAGGACTGTGGAACCGTCCGCTGCGGTCGCATGTACCCGGAAGTGGTGTTCGTAGGCGTCGGGGGTGAGCCCGGTGATCCCAGTCGGGGTGAAGCCACCCGAGGTGAGCATGCGCAGGCGGAAGTCACCGCCGCCGTAGAGCGCGAACTCGTCGTTGGGCAACAGCGCCCGTTCGAAGACGGGCGCGCCACCTTCGCCGGCAGGCGCATCGCCGACATGGTTGAGCTTGGCCCCGACGAGTTGCGGCCCGGTGCCGTAGCCCGTGGCGCCCTGACCTTCCCAGGTGAGTCCGACGCCGCTCTCTTCGCCATCAGGCCCGAGGAAGCGCAGCGGGATGCCGTCGTCCACCATCACGCCCCAGACCCCGCTAAGACCGCTCTGTGGCCAGTTCGCGGGCAGGCCCTCTTGCATTCTCTGGGAAGCCGCTAGAGCGGCTTTTACGAACTCGCCCCACAACTGATCATGCACTTCGTTGAACTGAAGAGTGGAGGAGACGATCCTGCCCATAACATCGTCCATCTCCTGCCGGGCTCGACCCATGAGTTTCGCCAGCTCCATCATCGTCGTCACATCCAGACCGGGCGAGTCCCCAGATCCGTCCTCAGGATTGCTCATCATCACGCGACCACCATCGCCGAGTGATCCATCTCCTGGACCGCCTGAAGAGCACTGCCGCGTCTGTGCTCCCAGGAGTCGGTAGACCAAGTGAGCGGCTGAGCCATTTGACGAAAGGGCTCCTCGTAGGACCCGATGAGTCGGGGCTCCCAGGCGTTCTCGGGGTCGCGGTCGTTTTCTACTGTCGATGTTTCGGGGGTCGCATGTGAACGCTTCTGACGGCCACTCTCGTAGGCCCTAGTCAGATCAAGCATGTAGGTCCACCCTTCGAGCTTCCAGAGGTCCAGAGGGTGAACGAATCGTTCCCGCTCGATGTACCAGAACCTCGGATCGAGCAGGGTGGTGAGAACCAGACAAAGGTGGACAAGTGCTACCGCGATCTGGGCCAC
>CALCBR010000030.1:0-73600 GCA_937897105.1 uncultured Acidimicrobiaceae bacterium
TGATCCTTGACCGATCGCATATTGACTTGCGACACGAATTCTCCCGATGTCGGCATCGGCAGCCGCCTGACGTCCGGCGGATGCACCGTTTGCAACCACGGGTGCTGGAGCAGCTGCCGCTCGGATTGGGCCTAACTGCTCGGCGGCGAACCGATGCACCCGCTCACGTTGTTCGAGCATTATCGGGAGCAGTGACTGAGCATCTTCTTGTTCGGCGGCAGCAACCGAATGTGCGTCGTGCAGCAGTTCGCTTACCCGTTCTGCAAAGCCAAACATGAAGGCGCGGCGAAACCGCTGGGTCGCAGCGCTGGTCGTGCGACGCTGCTTCGATACCTGTGTCGCCATCTGCTGATGAAGGGAGTTGAACAACACCTCGACCGCCTCCACCTCACGAAGCGGCCCGCTGATCTGAGCGGTGGTGCCACTCGGTCCGGTGAGAAATGTGGCGAGGCATCCCATTGCGTCAGCAACCCCCGACAGCAGAGAAAATCGGGCTCGAACGTACGCCCCGCGTCCGAGGACCAACTCGTGAATGACATATTCGTCGGGTTGACGCGGGCGGAGCGCCTCTGCGCTCAGGCGGTACCGGGCAATCAACTCCGCAGCTTTACGGGAGAACGCATCTGATTCATCGGGGTGAGTTGTGCGCTCGGCAACCGCAATGAGTTTCTGAACCCGACGTGTGACCTCGTGAAGAGACAGACCGCGACCTTCTGCGGAATGACCGCTGTGCGACACCTCGTCGCCCTCCTTACACACGTAATTCTTCGAGCAACTCCAGCAGTTGGGCTGGGGCGGTGATGTTCGGGCTATGACTTGCGTCGATCTCTCGGTAGACCCAATCGTCAGATGTTTTTGCCCTCTCGGCGAACGGTCTAAACATGTCACCGGGGCCAGAGCGCAGGCAGTAGATATATGCCTTTGGCACGTTGATATCAGAGCCGCCGTACGGACACGGTTCGGTAAAGGTTCCAAGTGGTTGCTCAACTCTTCGGGGCGCAATCCACTCCAAATCAGCTGCATCAGTATCTGGTGGCATCGGATTCGATGGCACGAGCCACGGAGTGGTGCCACTTTCAGTAACCCGTGACAACAGTGCTTCTCGTAAATCGGCATCGGTCGTATCAAGCATCGACTGATGACGTTCTGGGACTACTGCGTCGAGGTAGATGATTTGACGCACTCGGTGCTCAATCGTCGCCATCGCACCGGTTGCAACCATCCCCCCGTAGCTGTGTGCCACCAGTACCACGTCGGAATGGTCTTCGACCTCCATGTGCTCGACGAGGTCGGCAATATGGGTCGAAAGATTGACATGCTCACCCACGAGGTGACGCCGCTCGCCAATTCCTGTCCACGTTGGGGTGAAAAGTTCGTGACCGGCCGCCGCACACAGCGGATGCATCTTTTTCCACGCCCAGCCTGCTGACCATGCTCCATGAGCTACGACAAATCTCGCCATTACGAAAGTTTCTCATGCTCAACGACCATAGGAAAGCACTCACTGTGCGGTTCTCGGCGAAGTCCGGGATAGTCTTTGCGCCGCTGCGGGTGTAGTTCAACGGCTAGAACCTCAGCCTTCCAAGCTGATGATGCGGGTTCGATTCCCGCCACCCGCTCCAATCGAAAGAGCCCGGGCCGAGGCCCGGGCTCTTTGCAGTTTTCACATCTTTGTCGCCAATGCGACGAGATAGTTATGACTCGTCTGCGGAACGTGCCTTCGCAATGCCAAGGATCATCAAACCGTAGAGCGCCTTCGCAGTGATGTCGGCAAATGTGTAGCCAACCTGTCGAAGCACCTCGAGGCCTTCTGAACTCGCATCGAACACTGGGAAGAGGTATGCGATCGGGTAGACAAGCCAGGTCAACAAAAGAACGTATGTTGCGTTCTTAATGGCGCCTGCAACCGCTCCTGATTCACGACTTGATGCTGCTTGGAGCTGGCCATAGAGCACCCACAAGATGTACACGAATGGGATCATGGCGAGCACCCAGAAAAGCCACTTCGTGCCGTTGTCGGCTGAGGTTTCTCCTGGGTATCCGAGTCCGATCATGAGAACCGTTGCGGGGACAAGCTTCCACATGAGTCCTTTTCGAACCTCGTTCGAGACGCCCAGCACGATGAGCAGCTCGATTACAAGCAGTGGAACGGTAATCAACCAGTCCGCGTAGCGATAGCCCTCGTTCATCGTCCGGTCGCCGAAATCTGACCAGATTCGGTAGTAGTGGTAGCCCGCAATACCGACCACGACCGCCGACACGGCGACACCTGAGCGGTACTCCTTCTTCACGCTCTTGATTTGCGTGAGGAAGTAGACAAAGGCACCAAACATGACTGCGGTGCCGAATGAAAGGGCGTTGTAGACAAGCGTGTAATAGTCGCCTGTCATCGTGACTTCGTTCATATTGTCCTCCTGTAGGGCTGAGTCAACGCCTCCACCTTTGCACAACCGCACATACAGAAAGCGAATTAGCGGTAAAAATTTTTGAGAGGTGCGGTAGTGCCTCTACGGGCGGGCAAGCACGGTCGACAGCGCGAAATCAGGGGTCGGTCGTGCCCCCGGATGCTCGATCACCCACTCGGCAACACCAACTGCGAACCCAGCCGCCTCCACTGCGTCGCAGCCTTTCAGCCACCGTGACAAGAATGCACCCGCGAATGAGTCGCCTGCCCCCGTGGCATCAACCAAACGGTTTGACGTTGGTGGAACCCGGTGCACCGAACCGCCCTCACAAATGAGCGCACCATCGGCATCGAGTTTCAGAACGATGAGCGCACCGTCAAAGAGGCGAGAAAGTCGTTTGGCTGCCGTTTCCGGCTCAGATGACCCCGTCAATACTGCGGCTTCTTCCTTATTCGGAAAGAACACATCAACGCCAATGTCGGTCGAGACCTCTAAGAACGTGTCAACACCCATATCGCCGATCATCTGAAATGAAGCCGGGTCGAAACTGATTGTTGCCCCGGAGTTCTTTGCGATTCGCGCTGCTTCCCGAGCCGCAGATCGAGGTGGATCAGTGAAGAACGACCACGCAGTCAGATGCAGATGAGACGCGGAGGCAATCGACGGCCTCGGCAACTCGGAGGGCAGCAGATAAAAGTCAGCCCCGTGGCCAGACACCATTGATCTTTCGCCGGTGTGATCAACAAAGACTGCGACCGACCCCGTGACGTGAGCGTCGGTCTCAATCAGCCGATGCTCCACTCCCTCACGTACCAGTTCTTCCCGAGCGAGCATTCCCATTTGGTCACGCCCAATCTTTCCAATGAACGTCACCGAGGTACCGGCACGCGCCGCCCACACCGAAACGTTTGCTGCGCTTCCGCCAGGAAGCAGCACGACCTCTCCAAACGTGTCTCCACCGCGCAACAACTCTGAGTTCGTCCTGATGAGGACGTCCCACGCGTAATCACCGAGAACGCACAACGATGAAGTCGACACGGCCGATACGGTAACTGGGGCTACCGGAGTCGCCACCGTTCACGCTGCTCCGCGAGCGATCTCTTTCAACTCTGGCCATGCTGACGCAAACCCGGCATGTAATGGCAGGCGGTCAACATCGTCGAGCGGTAGCCAGGCAACGTCATCCGTCTCGAAATTGATCGATGCACCAAATGGCGCCTCAACTCGCACCACAAACGTCGTGTACGACCAATCGAGTGCCGGAGCGAACAGCACCTCGCCGAGCACTTCGTACTGCTGAGGCACCGCCCCTACTTCTTCAGATGCCTCACGAAGCCCGCCCTCAAGCGGTGACTCGCCCTCGTCGAGTGCTCCGCCGGCGCATGACCACGTTCCACCCTCATGAGCGAATGCCGACCGCCGCTGAACCATTGCAAGACGGCCCTCAGGGCTATCGCAGACAAACACAACGCCAGCGGCGCCGAACACTCCCCAGCGCACATTTCCATCGGAGCACAACATGAAGCCGTCTCCACTACGTCGATAGATCTCGCTCATCGTCGCGCCTCATTCACCGAAGAGAGAAGCGCCACATCTACATCGCCGCTCGTCACCTCTTCTCCCTCGTCAATCGTTGGTTCAACTCCTGCGAGTACCGCCGCCACCGCTCCGGCTGAACGGGCGAGTGCTTGAAAGTCGTAGCCGCCTTCAAGCACTGCGACAAGCTCGCCATCTGGACAGATCGACAGCACACGATGAGTGAGATCGACATAGTCGGCGGAAGTGAGTTGCAAATCGGCGAGCGGATCATCTCGGTGCGCGTCAAACCCTGCCGACAACAAGACCCGTGACGGTGAAAACTCGGTGATGGCCGGGAGAACAACGTCATCGAACGCGGCGCGCAACATGTCGCCCGCTGAACCTGCGCTCAGAGGGATATTGATATTCGCTCCGACGGCATCACCGTCGCCTGTTTCGCCGATGGCCCCGGTCCCCGGGTAGTGCGGAGCCTGATGCGTCGAGACATACATCACCTCAGGATCGTCATAAAAGATGTCTTGAGTTCCGTTTCCGTGATGGACATCCCAATCGATAATGACGACACGCTCCCCTTCGCTCCGCAGTTTCGATGCGGCAACGGCAACGTTGTTCACCAAACAGAACCCCATCGCTCGGTCGGCCAGCGCGTGATGCCCAGGCGGGCGAACGAGGGCGAATGCTCGTTGTGCTCGACCCGAGTGAACCTCGTCGACAGCCGCCAGCACGGCGCCGGCGGCACGCCTCGCCGTGTCGAATGAGCCTCTGGCGGTGTAAGTATCTGCATCGAGTTGGCTCCCTCCCGACTGCGCATCCGCAATGAGCATTTCGAGGTACGAGCGGTCATGGGCCAATGCAAGGTCATCGAGCGATGCCTGGGGAGGTGTCATCGCTCGCATCCGCTCCGCTGGAACCGATGACCGAACCCCAGCCACCGCACTCACCAGTCGCCCCGGTGCCTCCGGATGCCGGTTTGGCACATCGTGAGCGTCGCAACTCTCGGTGGAAACTACAGCTAGTCGATCGTCGGATGCTCGCAACGCCATACGACGATTCTGGCCGATACACGACCCGACATTCGTGCCGTGGTATTCGACTCGATCGCCGCGACTACGGTTTCGTACATGACTGGAGCGTTCTTACATCCGTTCGCGAAACCTGCCCGAGAATCATTTATTGAGCTCGTGCGAGGTGAAGGTTCTCTGCTCTGGGACCGAGATGGCAATGAGTACATCGATGCCATGGCGAGTCTTTGGTACTGCAACGTCGGTCACGGCCGAAGCGAGATTGCCGATGCAGTTGCGTCACAAATGCGAGAACTTGAGACATATTCGTGCTTCGACCCGTTTACAAACCCGATGGCCGAGGCGATCACGGAGCGGGTTGCCGATCTGAGCCCCATCGATCACGCTCGTGTCTTCCTGTGCGGTTCAGGGTCTGAATCGATTGACACCGCCATGAAGCTGGCTCGCCTCGCCCATGTTCAAGCTGGTCACCCGGAACGCACGCTCATCATCTCTCGAATGCGCGGCTATCACGGAACAAACTACGGAGGAACCACAGCCCAAGGCCTCCCACCAAATAAGGAAGGCTGGGGGCCTCTCGTGCCCGAGGTCGTGCAAGTCCCTAGCGACGACATCGAAGCCCTCGCAAGCCTCATGTCAGAGCGGTCACATGAAGTCGCAGCCGTCCTTTCCGAGCCAGTTCAGGGCGCAGGCGGCGTCTGGCCCGCTGAAGAGGGCTATCTGCAGTCGTTGCGGAAACTCTGCGACCAGCACGGTGCTCTCCTCATCTTTGACGAGGTCATTACCGGGTTCGGGCGTCTCGGAGAATGGTTCGGCTCCATCCATTACGGAGTCACCCCCGACATCATCACATTTGCGAAAGCGGTGACCTCCGGATACCAGCCACTCGGTGGCGTCATCGTCGGGCCCGCCGTGACCGGCCCGCTCGAATCTGATCCGAACTATGTGTTGAAGACCGGCTACACCTACTCAGGGCACGCCTCTGTTGCTGCCGCCGGAATGGTCAACCTCGACATCATCGAACGCGAAGACCTTCTCTCCCACGCCAACCGAATCGGTGAACGCCTCTCGTCTGGTCTCTGCGCAATGCAGGCAGATGGCCAGATCGCAGAAGTTCGCGGAGTTGGTGCTGTGTGGGCCGCAGGAATGCGCCCAGATATCAACGCAATGGAAGTCAGAGACCACCTCCTCACCAAAGGCATCATCGTGCGCGCAATCGCAGATCATTCGTGTACCTTCTGCCCGCCACTCGTCACTACCGACGCTCAGATTGACCGAGTGGTTGATGCAATGTCGTCGGTCCTTACCTCACTCGGAGCGAACTAACTGGATGAATCGGCTCACCGACTGTGATCTATCGGCGCGGCTAACCGCCGCCGAGTATGACAAGCGGCTTGCAGCCGCACAGCGACAACTGTTGAAACTGCGCCTTGCCTCGGCAGGGCTGGTCAAGAACTCGTCGCTTGGCCCGGGCTTCCTCATCGTCATGGAGGGGGCTGATGCCGGAGGCAAAGGTGGCGCAATTCGTCGACTTGTGCAACCCCTCGACCCCCGTCACTTCACAGTGCACAGTTACGCCAAACCAACTTTCGATGAGAAACGCCGACATTTCCTGTGGCGGTTCTGGCGAGACATTCCCGGACTCGGCGAGTTCGCGGTGTTCGATCGCAGCTGGTACGGGCGAGTACTCGTTGAACGGGTGCAGGGCTATGCCTCCAACGAGCAGTGGACACGCGCCTACGACGAGATCGTGCAGTTTGAGCGGTCCCTCGTGCTTGAGGGGGTTGAAGTCATCAAGTTCTGGCTTCACATCAGTCCTGAGGAACAACTTCGGCGCTTCAACAAACGCAAGAAAGACCCGATGCGTGCCTGGAAACTCACCGAGGAAGACTGGCGGAATCGAGAGCGCGCCGACGAGTACACAGCAGCAGTTGACGACATGTTTTCATATACCGATCACGCCCTTGCCCCGTGGACGGTCATCTCTGGTGAACAGAAACAGTGGGCGCGAGTCCAAATAGTTGAGAACGTTGTTGCGAGAATGGAGAAGGCGCTCGCATCATTTGAGCACCCAGATTGGGGAGAAGACGGATACGCATGAGCATTGACCTACACAACCGCCGGGCTGTTGTGACCGGCGCCGCCAGCGGGTTCGGCAAAGCAGTCACGCACGAGCTTCTTCGAAGCGGCGCAACGGTCGTGGCGACCGATGTCGATACCGACGGGCTCACCCGACTCACTGACGAAGCCAACACTGATGCCCTGCGCACCGAGCGGCTCGACGTTGGCGATGCAACCGCTTGGACAGCGCTCATCGCTGATGCTGGCCCATTTGACCTCGCCATCTTGAACGCTGGAGTGGCTACCCACCACATCCGTCCCGAAGGCGCTCTACCCGTGTTAGGCCTCGACACCGAGCGCTATCGCACCGTCATGTCGGCAAACATCGACGGTGTCGTGTTTGGCACTCAGGCAGTTCTTGAGCACATGACCGCTACCGGGTTTGGTGACATCATCGTGACGGCATCGGTTGCTGGCCTCGTGCCGATTGCACCCGACCCGGTCTACGGGCTCACTAAGCATGCTGTCGTAGGGTTCGTTCGTTCTCTGGCGAGCGCGCTCGATCAGCACGCTGAACCGCTCGATATCCATATCAGCGCGATCTGCCCCGGGTTTGCCGACACCGCCATCTTGCCCGACGACGCAAAGGTCAATCTTCAGGCACTCGGCGTCGAACTTCTCACGGCAGAACGTGTCGCAGAGACGATGATGCGGGCGATCGAAGAGCGCACGAATGGCGCCCAATGGGTCGTTTGGGGAGGATACGAAGACGAACAGTACGAGTGGAACCAAATTCGACCCCTCATCCCCACCTTTGTCGCAGGAGAACAATGACAACCAATGCTCCGCCTCCCGTCTGGGACCCTCTCCACCCAGAATTTCGAGCCGACCCCTACCCTTGGTACGAGGCGCTTCGCAACACTGACCCGGTTCACCGCATCGACGACTACACGGTTGTTCTCACTCGGCACGACGATGTGTTGAGAACTCTCCGCGGCCCGGAATTCGCCCGAGATATCGAACAGCATGCTGCAGCCCCGATCGATGACCCGGTAATGCAGCGCCGGCGCCAACGCAGCGAAGAGCGCTCAAAGTCGATCCTCAACCTTGATCCGCCTGACCACACCCGGCTCCGAAAGCTCGTCACCCAGGCGTTTACCCCAAAGGCGGTCGACCGACTCCGGCACGCAACCGAGCAGATGGTCGACGATGCGATCGACCGCGCTGCGGGGCGCGGAGGAATGGAAGTCATAGACGAACTTGCGTTCCCGGTGCCGTTCCAAGTGATTTCCGCAATGCTTGACATGCCGACCAACCGTGCCGACGAACTCCGTGATTGGAGTCAACTCCTCACTGCAACTCTCGAACCCACCACAACGCTCGAAGACCTCGACCGCGCCGATGTTGCTGTCAACGAACTCATCCCGTATCTCTTCGAGATCATTGAGCAACGCAGACACAACCTCGGTGACGATGTCGTTTCCGCCCTCCTCACCGCAGAGAGTGAAGGTGATCGACTCGACATGGCCGAACTGATGTCGTTTGTCGTGCTCCTCTACGTTGCCGGACATGAAACGACGGTGAACCTGATCGGCAACGGGCTCCTTGCTCTGCTCGAGCATCCCGATCAACTCGAACGCTGGCGTAACGACCCTGCTCTCGATGCATCAGCGGTCGATGAACTACTCAGGTTTAACGGGCCTGTTCAGAACACTGTGCGAGTGCCGCTCGAACCAGTGACGTATACGGGACTTGACGGCGAACCAATCATCGTCGATCCGGGCTCAATCGTGACGACGTGTCTCGGAGCAGCGAACCGCGATCCCGCACTGTTCGACAAACCCGATGATCTTCGCCTCGATCGCCCCAACGCACAACGGCACCTCGCATTGGCATCTGGAATTCACTACTGCCTTGGCGCCTCACTCGCCCGGATGGAAGCGACCGTCGCTCTCACCCGTCTCATTCGGCGCTTCGATCGGATTGAACTCGTCGGAACCCCGACGTGGAGGGACCGCTACACCATTCGCGGTGTCGACCACCTCGAAGTTGAGTTCAGTTGACCCCTAGGGGTGCTGCAACACGTCAATAAGGGAACTCGTGTCCCATCGACCCCCGCCACGTTGGTCGATCTGTCGATAAAACTGCTCGACGAGCGCTGTCACCGGAAGCCGCGCACCATTCCGGGAGGCTTCATCGAGGCAGATGGAGAGATCTTTCAACATCCACTCAACGGCGAAACCAAAATCGAACTCTCCGGCTGCCATCGTTGTCGCACGATTGTCCATCTGCCAGCTTTGCGCTGCTCCCTGACCAATGACATCGACAACCTCGTCGACCTCGAGACCTGCCCGCTGTGCAAACGACACCGCCTCGGAGAGACCTTGCAGCAGGCCCGCAATGCAGATCTGGTTGACCATTTTCGTGAGCTGTCCTGAGCCGACAGGGCCCATTCGTCGGCACCGCTTCGAATACGCGGCCATCGCTGATTCTGCTCGTTCATACACCTCGGGTTCGTCAGACCCACACATCACGGTTAGCGCACCATTTTCGGCGCCAGCCTGGCCACCAGACACCGGAGCGTCAACGAAGCCGACTCCTACCTCGGCGCATCGAGCGGCAAGTTCCCGCGCAAGGCCGGCAGATGCGGTGGTGTGGTCAACAAGAATGCTGCCCGGAGCCATTGCCGAAAGGCACCCTGATTCGCCGAGAACGACCTCGCGAACATCGTCATCATTCCCTACGCAGATGAAGACCAACTCCGCGCCTTCGGCAGCCTCAGCGGGCGTTGGAGCGGCTCGGTTGCCGTGTAACGCGACCCATGCGAGTGCTTTCGCCGCGGTGCGGTTGTAGACCGTGACCGGGTGTCCATTTTTTGCGAGATGCCGCGCCATCGGAGCGCCCATAACGCCGAGCCCGCAGAATGCAACAGGAGAGGGGGATGATGTCATTCCCCGATTTTGACATGCCCGGAAGGTGCACGGGTGCACCCCTTCTGGCTACTTCTTCGCTGCAGCCTTCTTCGGTTGCTTCGCCGGCTTGAGCACACCTTTTGACAGTGCCTCGTCGAGGTACTCCTCGGCAGCCTCAGCCGACACCTTCAAGGCTGGAGCGATCTCACTGATGAGGTTCACGCGGGCACGTTCGTACATTGTGCGCTCCGCCGCTGACAGCGCTGCATCGCGGTTACGAGCAGCAAGGTTTCGAACGACCTCAGCCACTTGGTACACGTCGCCCGATTTCAACTTCTCTTGATGGTTCTTGAACCGGCGGCTCCAGTTTGACGGCACGCGCGGGTCTGGTTTCGCAAGAACGGAAACGAGGTCTTCAAGTTCGTCGGGAGACACAGGAGGACGGACACCTACTTCGTCGGCCTTTTCGACTGGCACCTTCAGCGTCATCTCATTAATGACCGTCTCGAGAATGAGGTACTCCCGCTTCTCGCCGAAGGCTTCCATTTTCTTCGTGCCCTTCACCACACACGCGCCGTGCTGTGGGTAAATGACCGTTTCGCCCTTCTTGAACTTCACGTTGTCCTCTCGATGGTGCTCAAACCCTCAGCGGGCAATTTGCCTCTTTGAGGGTATCGCGCCCCCGGCAGGATTCGAACCTGCGCGCTACGGATTAGAAAGCCGTTGCTCTATCCTGACTGAGCTACAGGGGCATGCGGTAACGAGACCGCTCTCTGAGAATATCGCCGAGACCGCTGAGCATCATCGAATGTCAAGAAGACGCTTCCGAAGAAGGTCTAACGCTGAGATCACTGAGAGTTGTCGCATCATCTCGCGATCACCAGGAAGCCGGACGTGAACACTTGTCACCCGATCGGGCTCACCATCGGGTAGTGCGACGGCGGCAAAGAGCGTTCCCGGGCGCATACCATCTTGTTCAGATGGTCCCGCAACGCCGGTGAGCGCGAGCCCCACGTCAGCTCCGAGCACCTTCCGCGCCCCCTCGGCCATTGCGATTGCGGCTTCTTCGGTGACGACTGGCCCTTCTTCGACGCCGAGCACGTCAAACTTGACCTCACTCGCATATGACACGACGGTGCCCCGAAACACCTCACTCGCTCCGGCGACGCCGGTGAGCCGACCCGATACCAGCCCTCCGGTCACCGATTCAGCGAGCGCGAGGGTCCACCCTCGAGCACGCAAGAGATCGAGCACCACTGACTCCATCGTGTCGTTGTCAACGCCAAACACCTGATCGCCAAGCACCTCGCGAATCTTCTCTTCCCACGGAGCGAGCAAGGCTGCGGCCGCGCCCTCGTCTGGAGCACGACCCGTCAACCGAACTTTGAGGCCCTCCCATCCGCTGGCAAGAAATGCCAACGTCGGGTTTCCCTCTGCGTCGAGGTCATGAATGATGTCATCAAGACGCTCGTTCAACCCGCTTTCGCTTTCGCCCCAGGTGCGCAGTGTGCGACTCGCAATCGTCCAATGCTCCCCAGATCGCTGCTGGAGGTCAGGCAAAATTGCTCGTTCAAACATCTCGCGCATCTCATGAGGTACGCCAGGCACTGCGTACACCACACGCTCCGCTGGCCCTGATTCGGTGTCAATCACCACGGGGCAGATGAGCCCAGGGGCGGTACCGCGCGTCTGAGGAATAATCGTCGCGCCCTCAGGCACCATTGCTTGGCGCAAATTGTTTTCAGGCATCGTTCGATTTCTCGAGGAAAACAGATGGCGAATGACGTCAGCGACATCCTCATCGAGATGCAGTTCAACATCCATGACCTCAGCGATTGCTTCTCGAGTGAGATCGTCATGGGTCGGCCCGAGACCACCGCACATGATCACCGCATCAGATTCGTTGAGCATGCGCCGAAGATGACCAGTAATGCGACCGATGTTGTCGCCAACTTTGACCTGCGAGAGCGAGTCGAAACCGTGCATTGCAAGGTTTTCGCCGAGCCACGACGAATTCGTATCAACAATCTGTCCGAGAAGTAGTTCGGTACCGACCGCTAGAACATCACAACGCATCTTTGCCCCCGTTCATTTGCGAGCCGCACGACTTGCAAGAAGATATTGCGCTCCGCTGACCAGAGCGAGCGCTACAGCCAGCCATAACAAGCCCATCCACAACCAGCGATAGTCGGCGGCAAACCAGGGCCAAAGAGCGAATCCCACCGACAACTGCTGCACAACCGTCTTATATTTCGCAATCTTTGACGCAGGAACGCTCACACCTTTTGAGCCGACCAATACCCGGTAGACGCTGATCACGAGTTCACGGCCGGCGATGAGCAACACCGGCAACAGCGGAAACATGTCACGACTCACCAGAGTGAACATCGCACCCAGCACCAGCACTTTGTCGGCAAGTGGGTCGAGAAAGGCTCCCGTCGACGTGGTTCCGTGGCGACGGGCGACCCACCCGTCAATACCATCGCTGAGGCTCAGTGCGAACCACAGCAAATAGGCCAGCCATGCACCCCGCTGGTGGTCGGGGATAACAAGAAACATCACAGGCGACAGCACGAGTCGTCCTGCAGTGATTGCGTTTGCCCATGTCACTAGTGCATTGGGGTCGACTGGCATTACCGAATCTCCTCATCACCGTCGGGCATCACACCGCCCACCGCAACAAGATCGGGGCCCCATGCTTCTTCGATGACCACCTCGGCGAAACCGCCGGCTTGAAGTGCAGCATCAACATGCACAACGCCATCAATTTCAGGAGCTTCGCGGTGACTCCTGCCGACTCCCGGCTCGTCGATGAGGACGGTCACCATCTCACCTATCAACGCGTCGCGCTTGCGCGCCGTGATGGCGTCCTGCAGTTCAGTGAGTTCAGCAAGCCGCTCGTTCATCAGGCTGGCATCAACTTGGCCATCGAGGTCGTACGCGTACGTGCCAACCTCTCGACTGAACGCAAAGAATCCACACCAGTCAAGGTCGGCCTCTTCGACGAAGTCGACCAACGCCGCGTGGTCATCTTCGGTCTCGCCGGGATAGCCAACAATGAAATTCGAACGCATCGTCGCATCTGGTTGAGCGGCACGAATATCGGAGATTCGCTGCAGGAACCGATCGCCGTCACCCCAACGGCGCATTCTGCGCAGTAACGGTTTGCTCACGTGCTGCAACGACAAATCGAAATACGGCACGTCGGTACCGAGAATGACATCAATGAGCTCATCGGAGAGATCACTCGGATAGAGATACAGCAGTCGGACACGATCAACTTCTGCTGCAACCGCCTTCACAAGAGGGACGATCGACCCTGCACCCAACTCATCTGGCCGGTCAACCCCGTACGACGCGAGGTCCTGAGCGACGAGAATAATTTCTTGTGCCTGTAGCGAACGGACCTCTTCCAAGATTGACGAGGTATCACGGCTGCGTTGGCTCCCGCGGAATGACGGTATGGCACAAAACCCACACGAGCGATTGCAACCCTCAGCAACCTTGACGTACGACCATGGGCGCTGAGCGGGAGGCCGATGCAGATTCAACAAATCCATCGTCGGCATTGGCGCCTCAGCGACCGGAATGAGGCGTCGTTGTTGCTGCTCAGTAATCGCTCCGCCGAACCCGACGACCGCATCGACTTCAGGGAGTTCAGCAGCAAGTTCATCACCATAACGCTCTGCCATACATCCGGTGACGACAAGCCGCGAGCCGTTTCGGCGAGTCTCATCGAGCTGAAGAATGACCTCGATTGATTCTTTGCGCGCCTCTTCAATGAACGCGCATGTGTTCACCACGACCACATCGGCAGCAGAAGCATCATCGGTCGGAACGAGACCATCTGTGAGCAATGTTCCAACGATTTTGTCGGAGTCGACCTGATTTTTGGGACAGCCGAGCGTCTCTACGTAAAAACGGCCATCTCCTTGCACGGTCACCCGTCTGACACTATCCGTCCGGCATGCAACTTCTGTGGGCAGGAGGTCACCTGATCACAGCCGGCCTTCGAGACGGCAGTTTCAGATCTGACCGTTCTGGCGGAGTAACTCAAATTCTTCCACCGTCATCAGCACAGCACGGGCCTTTGAACCTTCGCTCGGACCTACCACCCCGCGCTGCTCGAGAAGATCCATGATGCGACCTGCGCGCGCAAAGCCCACTTTAAGTTTGCGTTGCAACATCGAGGTCGATCCGAGTTGGCTCCGAACGACAAGTTCAACGGCTTGTCGCATGATGACTGCGTCTTCATCGTCATCCCCGGCCGAAAATGCGTGAGCATCAGAAGTGACATCAGCGAAATCGCTCGCTCCCCCGGCGCCACCGCCCGCAGCCGACGCCTCATCACCTTCAACCTCGCTCGAGTAGATCGGTTCAGGGGCCTGTGCCCGCCAATGTTCGACAACCTGTCGTACCTCTTCTTCGCCCACCCAAGACCCTTGAATCCGGTTCGCCACCGACGAGTTACCGGGCAGCAGCAGCATGTCGCCCTGACCGACCAACTTTTCGGCTCCTGGCTGATCAAGGATGACCCGAGAATCGGTGAGGCTCGAGACGGCGAAGGCCATGCGAGCAGGCACATTCGCTTTGATGACTCCGGTGATCACGTTCACCGATGGCCGCTGTGTTGCGACGATGAGGTGAATACCAACCGCTCTCGCCTTTTGCGCAATTCTGGTAATCGACTCTTCAACGTCGCGTGCCGCAACCATCATGAGGTCGTTCAACTCGTCGACGACGATGACGATGTACGGCATATGTTCGTACTCGGCTGCATCACGCCCCGCAGGCACCTGCAGAGATCCCTTGATGACTGCCGTGTTATAACCCGTGATATCTCGGTATCCGCATTCGGAAAGGGCGTCATAACGCCGCTCCATCTCTTTGACCGCCCAACCCAGCGCGTTGGCCGCCTTCTTCGGGTTTGTCACCGGCTGAGTCAGCAGATGCGGGAGACGCTGATACTGACCCATTTCAACCTGCTTCGGGTCAATCAAAATGAGACGCACTTGGTCTGGTGTCGTCCGCATGAGCAGCGACGTAATGATGCAGTTGATACCGCTCGACTTGCCCGCGCCTGTTGCTCCTGCGATCAACATATGTGGGGTCGTCGCAAGGTTCAAAAAGACGGCTTTGCCTGCAATGTCTTTTCCGATCGCAACTTCGAGTGGATGTGTGGCCCTCTTCGCTTCTTGTGAGACGAGAAGATCGCCGAGCGCGACAAGTTGCCGTCGGGCATTTGGAACTTCAACACCAATAGCCGAGCGGCCGGGAATCGGGGCAAGGATGCGCACATCGGTTGCCGCCATTGCGTACGCAATGTCTTTTTGAAGGCTCGTCACTTTCGCCACTTTGACGCCGGGGCCAAGTTCGAGTTCGTAACGAGTAACCGTTGGGCCCACCGTGAAACCGACAAGCTGGGTATCAACACCGTGTTGCGAAAGTGACTCTTGCAGGGTTGCCCCACGTGCCTCGACCGACTTCATGTCAACCGACTGTTCACCTGCCTTTTCCAGCATTGCCATTGACGGCAGATGCCATTCGCCTGGTTTCACTGGTGCCGCAGGAACCGGAGCCGTCTCAGATTGAGCAGGTGCAGCCTTAGGTACCCGCTTCTTCCGCGGTGCCTTAGGAGTCGGCTCCGCAAACTCGTCATCGTCGGCGCCGTCGTAAAGCGTTGGAGAAACAGCGAGAGGGTCGAGCGTCGGTTGAGGCTCGCCAATATCGTCATCGGCTTCTTCTTGCGAACGTCGCCGTTCCTCAGCACGTTCGCTCTGCAAGGTGGCGAGGTTTGACATTGACTTACGAAGGAACTTCGCCACGGGACGGGCTCCTGTCGCGACCCCCGTCCCGGTCAGCACCGCCATCTTCCGCAGCGATGCTCCGGTGATCAACGCGATGGAGCCGATGAACGCTGCGATGAGAACGACTACCGCTCCTGCGGGTGCGACGAGACGTTGCAGCGGCTCACCACCAGCCACGCCGAGGAGACCTCCAGCCGAACCGAGCGCATCGAGGTCGGTCAGCGAAGTCGGCGTGCGAATCACATGAATGAACCCGAGAGACGACAACACCGCAAGCACCCAACCCACACCGAGACGAATTGGTTCTTGCGGTTCGTGATCACGAAGCACTGCCACGCCACTACCAATGAGCACAATCGGCAAAACGTGACGCCCAATGCCGAGGAACCAACCAAGGAATGTGCCTGCGCCGTCGCCGGCGGGGCCAGCAAGCGAAAACCACACCCCAAGAATGAGCAACACACCAATCGCAATTAACGCAATGCCGAGCAGACCTCCATCGTCGCTCTTTGCGGCCTCACGCCCGGCTGACCGCGCGCGCGAATTTCCGCCCTTCGTAGCCTTCTTCGCTGACCCCTTCTTTTGGGCTGAGGGGCGCGACTTTGGGGCATTTTTGCCGTTTGCCATGCACCTCTAACGGTACCAACGCGGCGCCCTTTGGTTCAGCCATACCCCGCTATGACGCTTGAACGCCAAGTATTCGACCGTCGCCCGACAGGAGTACGAGCAGTGTCCCCCCTTTTTCGTTCACCACGGTTGCATCGACGATGGCAGTTCCATCGCCGGCGCCCTGCACCGCCACATCGACAATCACCGGTTGCGATAACTCGGCATCGATCTGATTGAAGAGTTTCGTTGGGTCAATGTCGATCGCCGCAGCCCGAAACGTCGCTCCTTCAGCCGGCAATGTTTCACCGGCAGAGGAAAGTTCGCCCTCTTCGAACCGATATGTCGTTGCGTACATACCGGAAGCCTCCCCCGAATCAGATTCAGTGGTTTCCGCATGGATGAGAGTGACCCCTGTAAGGTCTGCCGAGACTTCGAAGTATTCAAGGTCACTGCCGATCGAGGATTCGAGGGCACTGATCGCCACCGGAATATCGTCGATCAACGGCCGAGCACTGTTTGCTGACGAACCACACCCTGCGATAACAACGGCCGCAATAGCAACCAGCCGTGCGAGTCGCATCAGGTTTCCATAACAACCGGAACGATCATCGGTCGACGTTTCGTTCGTTCGTTGACAAACCGCCCGGCAGAGCGACGAACCTCTCGTTCGAGCGCCTCGACATCTCTGATGCCGTCAGCGAGGGCTCGTTCGACCGACGCAGCCACCGTGTCACATGCCTCATCGAGAAGATCTTCAGCCTCCGGGGCATACACCCACCCGCGAGTGATGATCTCCGGGCCAGTGAGCACCGACCCAGATTGCACATCGACCGTCACCACAACGACAACGACGCCTTCTTCGGCGAGCACCCGTCGGTCGCGAATGACTCCAGTGCCAACATCGCCGATGATGCCGTCGACGTAGACGTACCCGGCAGGAACCCGGTCGATATGGCCGGCGCCATCGCCATCGAGCAACAACACATCGCCGTCTTCGCACAGCAGCACTCGGTCATCAGCGAGACCCATGACTCGACCGAGAGCGGCGTTCGCAACGAGGTGTCGGTATTCCCCGTGTACGGGAACAAACCACTCGGGCTGCACGATCGAGAGGTACGTCTTGATGTCATCAGCCTGAGCGTGACCGGTTGCATGAACATCGGCGACACCGGAGTGAACGACTTGCGCTCCCCGGCGCAGCAGCCCATCGATGACTCGGTTCACATTGTTCTCATTACCCGGAATTGCGTGGCTCGACAGCACAACAGTGTCGCTGTCACCAAGTTGCACGAAACGATTCTCGCCGCGGGCGAGCAACGCAAGGGCTGACATCGGCTCACCTTGGCTACCGGTGGAAATCACGCAGATTTCGCCTGGCGGGTACCGATCGATGTCGTCTACGTCAATGAGTGACGCGTCGGGAATTGAGATGACACCAAGGTCTCGTCCGAGCTGCACGTTCTTGCGCATGCTGAGACCGAGCGTCGCAACTTTTCGACCTGCGGCGATGGCTGCATCTGCAATCTGCTGGATGCGATGTAAGTGACTTGCGAAACTCGCAGTGATAATGCGCCTGCCTTCGTGCTCGGCGAAGACCTGGCGGAGCACGCTGCCGACGGACGTTTCGCTCGGGGCAAAGCCAGCCTCCTCCGCGTTCGTTGAATCTGCGAGCAGCAAGCGGATTCCCTCTGAGCGCGCAATCTCCCCAAGACGGGCGAGATCGCAACGCCGGTCATCAACCGGTGTGAGGTCAAGCTTGTAGTCGCCCGAATGCAAGATGACGCCCTGCTCGGTGCGAACGACAATTGCATGCGCATGCGGCACCGAGTGGGTGACCGGCACAAACTCGACCTCAAATGGACCGATCGACACCCGGTCACCATCGTTCGTCGGCACGAAATCAACTCTGCCGAGAAGACCGGCTTCTTCAATGCGGTTACGTGCCAGGCCGAGGGTGAGCCTCGACCCAAACACTGGCAAAGGAGTATCCCGGCGATCACCGATTCCGTGTTCGTCACGCAAAAGGAACTGAATACCGCCAACGTGATCTTCGTGGCCGTGGGTCGCGACAAGACCAACGATCGATGACGCGTTCTCCCGTAAGTAGGTGAAGTCGGGTAATACGAGATCGATGCCGTGCAGGTCGGCCGACGGAAACATGATGCCGCAGTCGATCACAAGAATCGATCGGTCGACGTCTGTTCCTTGTTCGATTGCGAGACAGTTTCGGCCAATCTCTCCGAGACCGCCGAGGATGACGATCCGGACCGGTTCAGCCACGTGCTGACACCAGCTCTGCGTAAATTCGACGAGCCTCATCTTCAAGACCGGCCGGTGCATCACCTAACGGGAGTCGGCACTGACCCACCTCGAAACCGAGGGTTCGCATCATCGCTTTTGACGGAATTGGGTTAGGGGTGAGGTCTCCAGTTTCAAACGCGAAACTTGGCAACATTCGCTGGTTAATCGCTGTCGCCGCCGCAAGGTTGCCACTCTCGAGCGCGGCGAACATGTCGACATGGTCGGGAGCCGTCCAGTGGGTCGCAACACCGATCGTTCCCACAGCGCCCACTGACAGCAGCGGAAGGGTGAGACCATCGTCGCCGCTGTACACCTCGAAATCTGCCGGTGCTTCGCGAATGACTCGGGCAGTTTCAGCGGGGTTCGCCGCGGCGTCTTTCAATCCGATGACGTTCTTCTCGTCATGGGCCAACCGAAGCAATACCTCTGATGAAACCTTCCGGCCTGTTCGAACCGGAATGTCATAAATCACTTGCGGCAGTTCAACCGCTTGGGCAATGGCACGTAAATGCTGCTCGATACCTGTCTGAGATGGTCGGTTGTAATAGGGGCACAGCGACAAGATTCCGTGGACGCCAAGCGCCTTGGCCCGCAGGGAGAGTTCGACCGAATGAGCGGTGTCATTTCCAACAGTGCCCGCGATGACCGGAACGTCGACAGCTTCAAGCACCGCTGAAAACATCGAAAGTTTTTCGTCATCGGACAGCGTTGGCGACTCGCCAGTGGTGCCACATACGACGAGACCCTCGTTGCCCTCGTCGACAAGCCGGCGGGCAAGTTGCTGAGCTACGTCGAGATCAACGCTGCCGTCACTCCCAAATGGAGTGATCAGAGCGGTGAGGATTCGTCCGAACGTTGGCGATGACATGCAGATCAAAGACTAGTGATCTGACGACACGTCGCCACGCTTAGGAAATCTCTGAGTCCAGTTCGAACTTGAGGTATTCCGAGCCGGTGTCTTCCCAATCTTCAAACTGAATGACGTTCATGTCTTCAAATCGGCGGCGGAGCCATGATTCGTTGCGATCGAGAAGCCCGAGCTTCTTACAGTTGGGCACGATCTTCGAGAACAGCATCTGCTGGAACACATCGCGGGTCGGGTCACGCAACACCAGGGGAACAACATCTTTCGGGTTCACACCCTGCTTTTCCCATACCTCTTGCTGCAAGAAACGATCGCGCATGCGAATGGCTGCCTCGAAGGCAAACTCTTGCCGCTCCATCAATTCGCGATCGGTCATCTCGGCGTACACCTCTTTCAGCGACAGAACACCGAAGGCGACATGTCGAGCTTCGTCGCTCATCACGTAGCGAAGCAGTTGCTTCAGGAGAGGCTCTTCAGTCATTTGGTGCATGAATCCGAATGCTGCGAGAGCGAGACCTTCGACCATGACTTGCATGCCGAGGTAGGTCATGTCCCATCGCGAGTCTTCGATGATGTCATCGAGCAGCATCCGAAGGTGTGCGTTGACTTGGAATCCTCCGTCCATTTTCTCGTCGAGGTAGCGAGCGAAGACCTCAACGTGACGGGCCTCATCTACCACTTGAGTTGCGGCATACAGTTTGGCGTCGTACCACGGAACCGTTTCGGTGATTTTGGCGGTGCACAGCAACGCACCTTGCTCACCGTGAAGGAACTGCGACAGCGTCCATCGGCGACTATCGATGCCAAATTCGAGCCATTCTTTGTCGCCCCACTTCTCGACGACGGTGCCGGCGTAATGGTCGGGGCTGAGACCGGCAGAAAATGCTGCCTGATCAGAGGTCACGACCTCGTCGAGTTGGATTTCGGTGTCCCACGGCAAGTCGGTCGTACCGTTCCACTGTCCTACTTTTGCCTTTTCGTACAACTTTCGAAGTTGTGGCCTCGCAAGGGAATAGTCCCAGGTGAAGATGGCGTCGGCGTTGTCTTTGACAACATGTTCAACCTCGTCAACGTCGACGTTGGATACCGACAGAATTGCCTCGATATCGTCGATTTCGTCGCGGCCGATGATGTCGGCGTTTGCTGCGTGACCTGTCGGTTGTTCGGTGGTGCTCATGATGTGCTCCTGTTAAGGGTTGCGGCTGTGCCAGAAAACGACTCCGGCAAGGCCACTGCGGTGATAATTGGGCGGAGAAATTGGCGGGCGATATCAGCATCACTGAGGTCAACTGATTCGTCCGGTGAGAGGAAATACGAGACGGTAAGGCGGGCGACAAGGTCGATCAGTCTGTGGGCCGACTCTCGACCGATGAGAGGGTCAAGTTGTGGTGAAAGCGCAACTGTTGCCATTCGAATGATTCTCGGCAGTCCGGTTGCGGTAAGTTGGCCAAGCGCTTCACCTGGCTCAGAACTCAGCATCATTGCGAGATGAGAGTGGGTGCGCAGAAGCGAAGTTGCTGCGGCGACGCTGTGAGTAACAACATCTTCGACAGTGTCAAGGCCATCGATCTCTGCCGCCACCTGCTCGAAAAACTGGTGTAATTCACGGACGTGCAACGCCTCGAAGAGCACATCGCGACCTCCCGGGAACAGTCGATATACAGAAGCGCGCGATACGCCTGATTCTTGGCAGATGTCGTCAATCGTCACCTTTGAGAAGCCAAATCGGTGGATGCAGACGAGCGCCGCGTCGAGAACGGCGTGTTCAATAACCGCAGAGTCCTTTCGCGATGTGGCAACTGTCACACCTGAGACATTATTGCCAAAAATGTCTCACGTCAACCGTGAGGCAACCCTCTCACCCTTCAGGCAGCATGTAGTCGGCATATTGCGCCCGCAGGTCTTTCTTTGAAAATTTGCCCACACTGGTTTTTGGCACCTCGGCGATGAACTCAACCGCATCAGGCAATTGCCACCGAGCCACCCGGTCACGAAGGAAGTCGATCACTTCTTCGGAGGAGATGTCGCTACCTTCAGCCCGCACAACACAGGCCAACGGGCGCTCTGACCACCGCGGGTGCGGTACCCCAATCACTGCAGCCTCGGCAATCCCTGGATGTGACATCAACTCGTTTTCCAACTCAACCGACGAGATCCACTCGCCTCCAGACTTAATGAGATCTTTTGTTCGATCCAAGAGTCGAACCCTTCCCCGCTCATCAACACTCGCAACGTCACCTGTACGCAGCCAGCCATCGGAAGTGAAACTCTCGTTCGCTCGCTCATCGTTGTAATACGTCTTCGCGATCCAGTTACCGCTTACCTGCAATTCACCGCTCGACTCGCCATCCCAATCGACCCGCTCTTGCGAATCTGGATCAACAACGCGCATCTCAACACCAAACGAAATCCGTCCAACCGTTGTCCGCAGTTCAGCTTGCTCATCAATCGACAGGTCGTGCTGATCTGCATCGAGGTGCGACACCGCACAGATCGGACTTGTCTCAGTCATTCCCCACGCTTGAAGAAGTGGGAGTCCTGTCACCTCGCGATAGCCCTCCGAGAGGCCGCGCGGGACTGCTGACCCTCCACACGGAATCGCCCGCAAACATGACGTATCGCGACCCTCAAGTTCGGGCAGCACCTGCATCCAGATCGTGGGCACCCCTGCGGCAAGGGACACCCGCTCTTCCACAATGAGGTCGGCCAACGCTTTGCCAGAAAGGTCGGCACCGGGCATCACCATCTTCGCTCCTGTTGCAACACCCGCATGCGCGAGACCCCACGCATTTGCATGGAACATCGGCACCACCGGCATCACGACATCTGATTCTCGTGCTCCGAGCGAATCTGCGGTCATCGTGCCCATGGTGTGAAGGAACGTGCTGCGGTGTGAGTAGACGACACCTTTGGGGTTTCCTGTCGTGCCCGAGGTGTAACACATGCTTGCTGCGCGGTGCTCATCAACCGGTTTCCATTCGACTGGGGACGCGTGCGCCAACAGGTCCTCGTAATTCAACAACTCGAAGCCTGAAAGATCGTCAGGGATCTCACCATCGCCGTCATCGATAAGTACGAGTTGCTTCAAACGCTCAAACGTCGGCAGCAACGGAGCAAGCAATGACAGCAACGAACGGTCAACAAAGATCACTTCATCATCAGCGTGGTTCACGATGTAGGTGAGTTGTTCTGGGAACAACCTGATGTTCAGCGTGTGCAAGACCCGACCGGTGCACGGGGCAGCAAAGTACAACTCAAGATGTTGTGCGGTGTTCCATGAAAAGGTCGCCACCCGCCCGTACTCAGAAATCTCCAGTGCGTCGAGCACACCACCTAGTTGTCGAGTTCTTGTTGCCCACTCGCCGTAATTCGTCCGCTCTCGACCATGTACTGTCGCCGTCACCAGTTCTTTGTGAGGGTGATACCGCTCCGCTCGATCGAAGAGATGAGAGATATTTAGCGGTACGTCTTGCATAAGGCCTTGCATGACCTCAAACGCTAACCGACTCAGAATCTCAGGCCGAAGGGCTGACAGATATCGTTTGCATGTGACCTCCGAACCGACAGACGCGATGCCACTCCGCCCTCGATGGGGCCGAGCATCGATCGGCGCCTTCATCGTCCTTGTGGTCTGCACCAACATTGCGGCGATCACGTGGGCTCGCCTCGTACTATCGTCACCCGAAACGCTTCTCGTGCTGTCATCACGAAATCGCTATCTCGCTCTTGCGCTCGGCACCGACATCAGCGGAGTCGCCTACTGGCTCATCGGAAGTTCACGCATCGCAATTGCATTCGTTGTCTGCCACCTTGCCGGTCGTGCATACGGTGATCAGATTCTTGCCCTGTTCGTGAAATACCTTGGCGTTGACGAGCCGACGATTGCGCGACTTCGAGCAGGCTTCACGAAAGCCGACTGGGCACTGATCCCCGTTTTCGTGGGCTCAAACATCGTTGCGGCAATCAGCGGCATTCAACGGACCACACCCGCCAGACTTGCGGCTCTTATTGCTCTCGGCCTCATTGCGCGTCTCGCCCTCATCCAATGGCTCGCACATGTCTTCAACGAACAGCTCACCGACGTGATCAATCTGCTTCAGAAATACTCGTGGTGGTTTGTCGGCGGTTCTGTCATTCTCGTGCTTCTCACCAATATGAGAAATACACGTAGGTCCTAAGAGCGATCACACCATTTGATACTGTTTGAACACGTTCTGGAAGTTTCCGGGAGAGATTGGAGCAACATGCATACCTACGAATGTTCATCATGTGGAATGACGGTCAACGCATCATGCGGAGCCTGCAACGCACCCCTTGAAAACGATGTCCTCACCCGTGATGATGGCTCAACTGTGCAGATCTCAAAATGCCCGAACGACCACGGCAAAATCAAGTCACCGCTCTGCTGTGGCGTTGACATGGCGTGCACACTCGGCTGACGCCGATCTGCAGCGTTCCGCCTCGCTCTACAACAGGGCGTCTAAACCAACAGTGAGGCCCGATGCCTCCTGAATCTTCTTACATGCAAGTACGACTCCGGGCATGAAGCTCGTGCGGTCGTACGAGTCTTGCCGAATGGTGAGCGTCTGCCCCTGAGCGCCGAGGATGACCTCTTGGTGGGCGGTCATTCCTCGCATTCTCACCGAATGAATTCGAACTCCGTTTGGGCCCTGTCCGCCTCGAGCGCCCTCGGGATCCTCAATCTGAGTTGGATCATCTGCCCAGCCGTGCTCGCCGGGCTGCATCATTCTCGCGGTCGCAAGTGCAGTCCCCGACGGCGCGTCAATTTTCTCGTCGTGATGCAACTCAATGATCTCCGCTGTATCGAACAGCGCAGCGGCTTCCGCTGCGAACTTCATCATCAGCACCGCTGAAATCGCAAAATTTGCGGCGATCAGACAATTGGCACCGGACCCGTCGAACGCAGACGCAAAGGCAGCCATGTCATCGTCATCAAAACCGGTCGTACCAACAACTGCGTGGATGCCATGCAGAGCGAGAAATGGAAGCGTGACCCGTGCGGCCTCGGCCGTCGTGAAGTCAACCACCACATCACATGATGCTTCGGCGAGCGCGCGGAGATCTGATGACACTTCAACTCCATGAGTAGCGCCAGAGCCATTCACATCAACAGCGGCGACTAACTCGAGAGTCTCCGCATCGGTGACCGCATCACAGACAGCTTGACCCATCCGCCCAGTTGCGCCAACTACTCCCACACGAATGCTCGCCATGGCGAAGACGGTACTCCGTTATGCGGCACTATCCGAGACAACGACGCGTTGTACCCCGTAAACGGCTGCTGAGATCAGTCGTGCTTCTACTGAGGCGACACCGTGCGGCCGCACGCCAACGATCCACCCAGATGGTCTTGTGAGCTCTCACGAGACCTCGGGCAAGCAGAGACCGAGCGTGTGTTCTTATGTAGGTTCACCGAAACGGTCAACCCATTGTCAAGAGCGACGACACGCTCGGTCGTCAGGGCATTATCGAGCGGTTAGCGATGCCGGCGACGTCCGCCGCCGCCACCTCGACGCTCGGCGCTTGGGCCGAGGTCACCAAGCTCATCTGCGAGTTCAGCATCAAAGCTTTCATCGAAACTTACCGATTCAATCTCTCCATCACCAGAGGCCTGAGGAGCATCATCTGCAGCCTCGGCACCTGAGTTGGACGCGCCATCGCCTCCAGAATCAGGAACGATGTCGCCCGCCGGGCTCAACGACACCTTGCCGCGGTCATCGATCTCATCAACGACAACTTCGACCTCATCTCCAAGCGAGAGCACATCTTCAACGGAGTTGATCCGCTTGCCACGGCCAATCTTCGAAATGTGCAAGAGGCCGTCACGACCAGGAAGGATGTTGACAAACGCCCCAAACTTGGTGATGTTGACGACACGACCGGTGTAGGTGGCACCAATTTCGGCCTTCGGCGGATCGACGATGTTAACGATCGCCGTGCGAGCCTCTTCCATGCGCCATGATTCGACCGCCGCAATGGTCACAATGCCCACCGCACCATCGTCATCGACTGCAATGTCTGCTCCGGTCTCGGCCTGGATGGTGTTGATGATCTTGCCCTTCGGCCCGATGACCTCGCCGACCTTGTCGATCGGAATGGTGATCGTCACGATCTTCGGAGCAGTTTCTGCAACCTCTGTTCGTGGTGCATCGATAGCGGCATTCATGACGTCAAGAATCTCCATGCGAGCTTCACGCGCTTGCTGAAGGGCATCGGCAAGCACCTGAGCCGGGATTCCGTCAATCTTTGTGTCGAGCTGGAGAGCCGTGATCGCGTCAACGGTTCCGGCAACTTTGAAGTCCATATCGCCAAACGCGTCCTCGGCACCGAGGATGTCGGTCAACGTCACGTAGTTATCGCCGTCTTTCACGAGGCCCATTGCGATGCCTGAAACTGCACCTCGAATTGGCACACCGGCATCCATCAACGAAAGGCTCGACGAGCACACCGACCCCATCGAAGTTGAGCCGTTCGACGACATGACCTCTGACACAAGGCGAAGCGTGTACGCAAAGTCTTCCTGGTTGGGAACAACCGGCATCACTGCCCGAGCAGCAAGAGCACCGTGGCCGATCTCGCGACGCTTCGGTGAACCCACTCGACCGGTCTCGCCATTAGCCCACGGCGGCATGTTGTAGTGATGCAGATAGCGCTTCTCGTTGTTGGGAGACAGCGAGTCAATCAACTGATTCATACGAGGCATCGCCAAGGTCAACACGTTCATGACCTGGGTCTCGCCACGTTGGAAAAGACCCGAACCATGGGCGGTCGGAAGCACACCAACTTCTGCTGATACCGGACGGAGGTCTCGCACCCCGCGACCGTCGATTCGTAGACCTTCGTCAACAATGCGACGACGAACAAGCTTCTTCGTGAGAGAGCGAACTGCTTCCTTCACCGCCTTTTCTTGACCAGCGAATTCGCCATCTTCGCCGCACAGCGCCTCGAGCGCCTTTGCGGTCGCTTCATCGGTTGCGGCATTGCGTTCTGCCTTACCTGCAATTGCGACAGCGGCGCTGATCTCGCCATTCACACAGCCTTCCACGGCAGCGAACACTTCGGGGGTGTAGTCGAGCACCGGAGTGAACGGAAGTTCTTCAATCGGGCCCGATGTTGCGATAACGCTTGCGACGAGCTGGCGCTGCAATGCGATCGACTCTTTGATCCACTGCTTCGACGCGTCAAGACCTTCGGCGAGCGCAACCTCATCAACTTTGGGGGCGCCGTCTTCGTAAAAGTAGAAGCTCTGCTCAGTGCCTCCGGCTTCAACCATCATGATGGCCACGTCGCCGTTGTCGAGTTCACGACCAGCGACAACAAGTTCGAATGTTGACGCTTCACCCTCGTCGTATGTGGGGTGAGGAATCCACTCACCTTCGGTGGTGTAGGCCACACGAACCGAGCCGATCGGCCCTTCGAATGGGATACCCGAGATCATCAGAGCTGCTGATGCCGCATTAATCGACAGCACGTCGTGCGGATTCGCCATGTCAACACCAAGAACGGTTGAAACGACCTGAACTTCATTACGGAAACCGTCAGGGAACGCTGGTCGGAGAGGCCGGTCGGTAAGGCGACAGGTGAGGATTGCGTCTTCTGTTGGACGACCCTCACGACGGAAGAACGAGCCAGGAATTTTGCCCGCTGCGTAAGAACGCTCTTCAACGTCGACCGTCAACGGGAAGAAATCGACGCCTGGGCGGACATCGCGTGCGGCATTCGCTGTGGTGAGAACACGAGTTTCTCCGATAGTCGCAACAACTGCGCCTTGGCTTTGGGGGGCAAATTTCCCTGTCTCAAACGACAGGGTTCGGTCGGTGCCCGAAATTGGTCCAGACACGCGGATGGGATCAGCCATTATTGGCTCCTTTCAAATTTGGGACGTTCCCAAATGATGTGGAGCAGCTCTCCGGTTCCCAGTTGGCAACACCGCGTCAAACAATTCGATGAAGATGACACGATCTCAGCAACCGGTAACCGACAGCAACTACTCGGTGATATGTGGACGATGACGCCCACGGGACAGGTTATCCGGTAACGACGACACCCGCTCGCCACTGCACGAGGCGACAAAAGCGTAAGCCGACTCGAGGGCCCAAACCCTCGGCCGGCGACGGGCATTCTCAGCGACGAAGACCGAGTTCAGCCACGATTGAGCGGTAGCGCTCAACATCAATCTCACGGATGTAGTCGAGCATCCGCCGACGACGACCGACGAGCATCAGCAGACCACGACGAGAGTGGTGATCCTTCGGATGAGTCTTCAGATGGTCGGTCAGGTGCTGAATTCTCGAGGAGAGAAGAGCGATCTGGACCTCGGGGGATCCGGTGTCGTTGTCGCTCTGTCGGTGACGAGCGATGACATCTGCTTTTGGCTCAATAGCCATGAGATTTGCCTACCTTTTGTTGGTTGAGGTGGTCGCACCAATCGGTGCATCCGCCAGAGTCGGAACCCCAACGGACATCGAGATGTTATGAGGGTTGGTGCACGCTCACAACCTGGCGATCTCACGCGCTCGAGCGACGTCGGTTTGAAGTTGAGTTGTTAACGCTTCAAGACCATCAAATCGCTGCTCATCACGCAGCCTGGCAGCGAACTCGACGGTGAGCACTTGGTCGTACAGGTCTCCCGAGAAATCGAGGAGATGACACTCGACGAGCGACCGATCGGCATTGCCGTAAAACGTCGGACGCTTTCCGATGTTGACCGCGCACGAGTGCCGACCCCCCGCCTCAGTGTGACACCACGCCGCGTACACCCCGTCTGCTGGGAGAATGAATCGCTCATCAACGTCAACATTCGCGGTCGGAAAGCCGATCGTTCGACCTCGCTCATCACCATGAACGACACGACCGGAGATGGCAACGGTTCGTCCGAGCATGTTGCTTGCGCCGTCAAGGTCACCTCGCTGAAGCGCAGATCGAATTGCAGTCGAACTGATGACCTCTGACGTTTCCGTCGTTCGAAGAGAGAGTGGGGTCACCACAAAGTCGTGCTCATTACCCATCGTTGACAACAACTCGACGTTCCCCCGACGACCTCTTCCGAAGTGAAAATCCTCACCCACAATGATCTCTGAGGCCGCAAGACCATCAACGAACACTCGACGGATGAAATCTTCCGCTTCTTCCGATGCCGCTTCCTCATCAAACTCGAGCACCACGACTGCATCAACGCCGGTCTCACGCAACAACTCGATCCGCTGTTCGAGGCTGGTAATCAACAGCGGAGCCGATTCAGGCCGAACAACCGATGCTGGATGACGATCAAACGTCACCACGGCGCTGCGCTGACCTACCTTCTGGGCACGCTCAACGACAGAAGAGATCACAGCGATGTGCCCACGGTGAAGACCGTCATATGCCCCGATCGTGACCACTGATCGATCACCCTCGAACACGGGATCAACTAACGAACGAATGACGAGCACGCTGAGGAAACCTATCGCTGAGATGCCGTTGGAAGCACCACCGTAGGTTTCGCATCACCGCCACGAAACGGCTCGTACACCGCGATAAGCACACCGTCAGCAAAGACGGCCCACGGCCCGAGTCCACTCCACTGAGGCAACAACCCACCGACCGCCACCCGCTGGGCAATCTCAGCCGAAACATCAACCCGATCAATGCCCTCGGCAATCGTTTCAACCGGCAGCAGTTCACAATGCTCAGGAGGCGCAGCTCGGTCAACGCTGAACGACCCTGAGGCGATGCGACGAAGGTTGCGAAGGTGCGCTCCACCGCCAAGGAGGTGTCCAATATCATCAGCGATTGTTCGGATGTACGTTCCTGCTGAACACTCCACATGAAGTGAGAACACGTAGGGTTCCGAGGTCGTCGCAACATCGCACCGACTCACCGTTACGCGACGAGGTTTGCGTTCAACCTCGACTCCTTCGCGAGCGAGTTCATGAAGCCGTTTGCCATCGATCTTGATCGCAGACACCATCGGAGGAATCTGATCAATCTCACCAATGAGGTGTTTCGCCACAACCCGCTCAACATCAGTCAATGTCACCGCTGACATGTCGTGGGTCGCAACGACCTCGCCTGCAGCATCCAACGTCGAGGTTTCAACGCCGAGCACCACCTCACCGGTGTACGTCTTTGTTGACGCCGTGGCGAATTGGAGCAGACGAGTTGCCATGCCAACCGCGACCACCAGCACACCAGTGGCATCAGGGTCGAGGGTGCCGGCATGGCCAATCTGTCGCTCAGAAAAGCGTTTCCGGAGTTGACCGACCACGTCGTGACTTGTCATGCCAGCCGGTTTGTCAACAATGCAGACACCGTGGACGGTTGGCGGGCGACGGCGAGCCATCTACTCCCCTACGCCTGCCTCATCAGAGCGACCATCAGCCCGAAGAATTTCGTCAATTCGCTCGGCAGCTCTGATCACATCGTCGGGAGCGAACTGGAGAATCGGGGTCTTCTTGGCCCGAATCTGCCTGCCAATCGATGACTGAATTCGAACACGATGTTCACCTAACGCCTCGATGATTTCCTCATCGGCTTCAGGGCCTGACAGCGAGTCGTAGTACACGTGAGCTCGGTTAAGTTCATCGTCGACATCGATTCGGGTGACGGTCACGAACTCGAGGCGCTCGTCACCGATTCGCACCAGTTCCTCCGCGATGATCTCTCGTAACGTCTCACCAACCCGCGCTGACCGAGGGTAGCGGTGAGCCCCACTTGATGATCGGCTCGAACGCCGTCCGCCACGGGAGCCCATACGTCAACTCAGCGTTCGTGCGATCTCACGCTCATCGAACGTTTCGATGACGTCACCAGGCTTCAGATCTTGGAAGTCGCTCAGACCGATACCGCATTCGAATCCTTCACGGACCTCACGGACATCGTCTTTAAACCGACGGAGCGAGGTGATCTCGCCCTTCCAAATAATTGTGCCCTCTCTGAGGAAGCGCACTTTCGACCCACGCGTGATCGTGCCGTTTTGAACGTAACAACCCGCAATCGCACCGAGTTTCGGCACACGGAAGATTTCGCGCACTTCAGCGTCACCGGTGACGACTTCTTCATACTCGGGCTCGAGCATGCCAACCATCGCCTGTTCGATGTCTTCGAGCAACTTGTAGATGATCTCGTACGTTCGAATCTCGACGTTTTGCTGGTCGGCAAGTTCGCGACTCTTGCGGTCTGGGCGGACGTTGAAACCAAGAATCGTTGCGTTGGTGGTCGCCGCCAAGGTGATGTCGTTTTCAGAAATCGCCCCGACCGCACGATGCACGAACACAAGCTCAACCTCATCGCGACCCAATTTGCGCAGGCTGTCGGTAACCGCCTCAAGCGAACCCTGCACATCGGCTTTCAGCACGATGTTGAGCGTTGCTGATTCGCCACTTTGAATCTGAGTGAAAATGTCTTCAAGTTTGGTTCCGGTCTTCACGCGGGCGTCGGCTCGCTGATCACGAATCTTGCGGTGATGTGTTCGAGCTTCTCCCACCATTCGCGCGATGCGTTCATCGGGAGCAGCGCGGAACTCATCGCCGGCCGCCGGCACTGACGACAGGCCAAGCACCTCCACCGGTGACGATGGCCCGGCAACCTTCACTTGCTCGCCACGGTCGTTGATCATTGCACGGACGCGACCCCACGATGCCCCGGCGACAATCGGGTCACCGACCTTCAGTTCACCCTTATCGACGAGAATCGTGGCAACAGGGCCACGGCCCTTATCGAGGTTTGCCTCGAGCACGATGCCCTTGGCTCGACCGGTGGGGTTCGCAGTCAGTTCTTCAAGTTCAGCGACGACGAGCAACTGATCAAGAAGATCGTCGATGCCAACGTCTTGCAGCGCAGACATCTCAACCACGATCGTGTCGCCGCCCCACGCCTCGGGGACGAGTTCGTGTTCAGCGAGTTGTGTCAACACTCGTTGCGGATCTGCGTTCTCTTTGTCGATCTTGTTCACCGCCACAATGATCGGAACCTCTGCGGCACGAGCGTGACTGATTGCCTCAATGGTCTGAGGCATCACGCCGTCATCAGCGGCCACGACGAGCACAACAATGTCGGTGGCCTGCGCTCCGCGGGCACGCATATTCGTAAATGCAGCGTGACCAGGAGTATCGATGAACGTAATGACGTGACCACTTCGGTCGACCTGGTAAGCGCCGATGTGCTGGGTGATGCCACCCGCCTCTCCGTCAACAACATTTGCCGAACGGATCTTGTCTAGAACCGTGGTCTTACCGTGGTCAACATGGCCCATCACCGTGATGACTGGCGGCCGCAACTGCTGAGCCTCCTCATCGTCATCGTCACTGTCATCGAAGAGTGCTTGCAGTTCGAGCTCTTGCTGCTGGCCAGGGTCGACGAGAAGAAGTTCGGCGCCAACATCGAGGGCGAACAATTCCATGTGATCATCTGACAGCGCCTGGGTGGCCGTGACCATTTCACCGTTATTGAGCAGGAACTTCACCACATCGGCCGCTGTGCGATTGAGCTTCGGCGCAAACTCCTGAGCGGACACTCCGCGCTCGATCACAATCGTGCCTTCAGGAACCGGAGCCGAGCGATCGGTTAATTGCAGATGCTGTGGCTGCAACTCGTCTTGATCGCGGCGACGGCGCCGCTTTGAACGACGAGGTGGGCGCCGTTGTCCGCTTGGTCTACCACCCGGACCTGGCCGGCCACCGGGACCACCGCCCGGACCACCCGGGCCGCCGGGACCACCTGGGCCACCGCCGGGACGAGGACCGCCAAAGCCGCCAGGTCGGTTACCAGGGCGCGGGGCACCGGGGCGACCGCCAGGAGCCAACCCACCGGGACTATTTGCTTGACCCGGGGGCGGAGGAATGGGTTTTCCACTCGATGACACTGGACGACCCGGAGGCGGCGGAATTGGGCGACCACTTGCCCCGACCGGAGGTGTCGGGCGCGGTGCCGCACTTGACGACGGGCGATCGGACTCAGTCGGGGGCGCCGCTTTTGCAGATTCAGGCCCTGGACTCGACACCACTCGATCTGGTTGGCTTCCCGGACCGGCACTCGAAATTACCCGTGGGGCAGGATCTGCTGGTGGTGCGGGAGTTGGGGCCTCGTCACTCAACCCACCGTCAACCTCTGGGGTGGGATCAGGAGTTTCGTCAACCGACTCTTCCACGGAGGCGGACTCTGGCTCTGCAGCAGGCTGCTCTGCGGGTTCCGCCTCTGCAACAACAGGTGGCTCATCGGCTGCAGGCGCCGGCGCCGGCGCTGGCGCTGGAGTTGTTTCTCCGGTGATCCCAGCCTGCTGGGCTTTCTCGCGGACCATCGCTGCGTCATCTTCGTTCAGCGTCGATGAATGTCCCTTCACCGCAAGGTCAAGCGATTGGCAGAACGCAACGAGTTCAGGGTTTGTCATCTGGAGTTCTTTTGCGAGGGCGTGAATGCGGATGGTTGAACCCGTCTTCTTTGCCTTCGATCCACCAGATTCTGCGGGTGCTTCCTGGGGCTGTTCATCGCGGGTGAGACCCTCGCGCTCGGCCTTACGGCGCACCATGTCGGCATAGGCCTCGTTGAGCGAAGAGGACTGACCCTTGATTGGCACACCGAGGCTGTGGCAGAGCTCGACCGTCTCGGCATTGGTCATGCCAAGTTCTTTCGCTAGCTCATGCACTCTTACGTTCTTCGCCACTTGATTCCTCTATCCCTCAGTCGTTTCCCAGTCTCTCAAACAATTCTCGTCGTCACACCCGTTCAGTGCCAGCGCACACCTGCGAACGGATCATCTCTTCTATGTCGTTTCGGTCAACCTCTACTCGCCATGCCTTCGCATACGCACCTGTCTGGAGCGCCTGTCGTGCGCATTCGACACCACAGAGCCATGCTCCTCGACCTGCACCGTTACGGTCAATGACCGCTCCCCTGTCGCCGTATACACACCGAAACAACTTGTCTTGTTCACGACGCTGGCGACACCCGATGCAGGTTCTCAGCCGCAGTTCAGTCGACGTCATCACCGCCTTCGGCTTCGCCATCAGTAACTTCGCTTTCGCTGCTCTCTGGTGCTTCTGGTGCCTCCGAAGCCTCTGGAGCCTCTGGAGCCTCATCTTCACCGCTTTCGGCTGCCTCTTCTTCAACGCCGTCAGAGGTCTGTGCCGCCCATTCAGCTTGGCTGATCACACTTCCGTCGGCAGCGTGCCACTCCATTTCGCCCGACTCTGCGTTCTCGACCCATTCGCCTTCTGCATACTCGACATTGCCAAGCTCGGCTGCGTAGCCCCCCGAGGTTTCACCATCGGCGTCTTGGGTTTCAGAGCGAATATCGATGCGAACACCGGTCAATCGAGCTGCGAGACGAGCGTTTTGACCCTCACGCCCAATTGCGAGCGAAAGTTGATGATCAGGAACGATGACATCGGCTTGGGTGCCGTCATCAGAGATCACTACCTGAGTGACCTTCGCAGGCGACAGCGCCTTCGACACGAAATCAGCGAGATCATCGCTGAAGGGAACAATGTCGATCTTTTCGCCGCGGAGCTCATTGACGACCATTCGCACGCGAGCACCACGGGCGCCCACGCATGCTCCAACCGGATCAACGTTGTGATCATTCGACCACACCGCAATTTTTGTTCGGTGTCCGGGCTCGCGAGCACATGCTCGGAGCTCAACGACACCGTCAGCAATTTCAGGAACTTCAAGTTCAAACAGACGCTTAATCAAACCTGGGTGTGTACGAGAGACGACGATCTGCGGCCCCTTAGCGGTCTTGCGAACCTCAACGATGTATGCCTTCGAACGATCACCGCGGTTCGGTCGTTCATATGGGACTTGTTCAGCTTGCGGCATAAGTGCCTCGACTCGTCCAAGGTCGAGAAGGGCATAGCGAGCCTCGGTCCGCTCGATAATCCCCGACACCAAGTCGCCCTCACGGTTCGCGTATTCCTCGAACTTGCGGTCACGTTCCACCTCACGAATGCGTTGTGACATCACCTGTCGAACAGTCTGAGCGGCGATACGACCGAGCTCCGCCTTATTTGGCGTGTCATCGCGAGGATTCACCCATTCGCCATCCTCATCGAGGTCGTAAGCGGTGAAGGTGAACTCCATCGTGTCGGGGTCTACGCCCACCTGCACTTCATCGGCTGCGTCAGGACGGCGCTTGTACGCACTTGCCAGTGCCTCAACTAGTACCTGCAACAGTGCGTCAACAGACAAGCCCTTCTCTTGGGCAAGCATCTTGATGGCTTCGCTCATGTCGAGATTACTCACGGTTGTTCCTCCGCGTCTGTCTCGCTGTCGTTCGACGCGAGATCGGTTGTTGATGTTCCCGTTTGCCGGGGTTTTTTGTTTCGGGGACCACCGGGTTTCGGCGCCGGCCCCCATTCAAAGATTGTTTTGGCCTTATCGATCGCAGAAATATCGATGGCCAGCAGCCCTGCGTCGGTATCAAGCACGATCTGGCTTCCGTCACATGAGGAGAGCAACCCCTCAACTCGACGTTGCTCAACCGATGGATCAGCGAGTCGAACGGTGATGCGCTTACCGACTTCACGGGTGAAATGGTGCGGGGTACGAAGAGCACGTTCGACACCAGGGCTGGTGACCTCCAGGGTGTATTTCCCCGGAATCGGATCTTCGTGATCAAGCTCTCGTGACACGAGCCGAGTCACCACTGCGATCGTGTCAAGGCTGACACCAGATTCGGAACCCGGCGGGGTGTCGATCATCACTCGCAGCGTTCCACCACGTTGCTCAAGGTCATAGATCTCAAGACCCAAATCACTGACCACAGGCTCAACGAGGGCTCGAACTCGATCGATCGTTGTAGATGTCATCGTGCCCTCCTTTGTGTTGTGTCGACCTGTGCCCATCCAACAAATAAGGCGTGGGGTGAACCCCACGCCTTTCGGTCGGATACGCATAGAGCGTTATTCGTTTCGAAATAGCCCTGCCATCATACCTGAGTCGGAGAGGAATCGGGAAGGGTACTGATCGCCCCAGTTACTAGAGGCAGCCAAGGCCGCACGGTAGGGTGCGGACGTGCTTCGGATGTCAACTCTTTTCTTGCGAACACTTCGAGACGACCCATCAGACGCCGAGGTGCCCTCACACCGGCTCCTCGTTCGAGCCGGGTACATCCGCAGGGCGGCCCCTGGGGGCTTCACGTGGCTTCCCCTCGGCTGGATCACCTATCGAAAAGTCGAGGACATCATTCGAGACGAGATGAACAAAGCCGGCTTTCAGGAGGTTCACTTCCCTGCGCTTCTGCCTCGAGAACCCTATGAAGCGACCGGGCGCTGGACCGAGTACGGCCCCAATCTCTTTCGGCTGAAAGATCGTCGCAATAACGACTTTCTGCTCGCGCCCACCCACGAGGAAATGTTCACACTCGTCGTTCGGGATCTCTTTTCTTCGTATCGCGATCTTCCTTTGTCGATCTACCAAATCCAAACGAAATACCGCGACGAGGCTCGTCCGCGCGCTGGCCTGTTGAGGGGCCGCGAGTTCGTGATGAAAGATTCGTACTCATTTGACGTTGACGATGATGGACTTCAGGCGTCATATGACCGACATCGCGATGCGTATATCTCCACCTTTGACCGACTCGAGCTGCCCTACGTCATCGTGTCTGCAATGTCAGGCGCGATGGGAGGCTCTGCCTCGGAGGAATTCCTCGCTCCGATCGATGTCGGCGAAGACACATTTGTGCAGTGCACGTCATGCGGTTACGCAGCAAACACCGAGGCCGTACTCGTGGCGGCAACTCCAGTGCCCTCTGTTGAGCACCCGGCGGCAACCGTCGTCGATACGCCGAATACACCGACCATAGATTCACTCGTCGAACATCTCAATGCCGCCGACGCCACTCAACGCTCCGACCGGCCGTGGGCGGCCGACGACACGTTGAAAAACGTGGTGCTGAATCTTGTTCATCCCGATGGCACCGTCGAGCCTCTCGCCATCGGAATTCCAGGAAACCGAGAAGTCGATCTCAAACGAGTCGAAGCGCAGGTTGCTCCCGCAGAACCCACGCCGTTCACCGATGCCGATTTCGAGAAGTACCCGTCGCTCGTCAAGGGTTACATCGGCCCGCAGGCGCTTGGCACCAACTCTCCGTCGGGGATTCGTTATCTCGTCGACCCCCGAGTCGTGAGCGGCACTGCGTGGGTCACCGGGGCTAATACTGCAGGACATCACGTCACTCACCTTGTTTGCGGCCGCGACTTCACCGCAGATGGCTCGATCGAGGCAGCCGAAGTGCTCGAGGGCGACCCCTGCTCTCAATGTGGTGAGCCCATGTCGATGGCCCGCGGAATCGAAATCGGCCATATCTTCCAACTCGGCCGCAAATATGCCGAAGCACTCGACCTTAGGGTGTTGGATGCTGATGGCAAGCAGGTGACGGTCACGATGGGGTCGTACGGCATTGGCGTGTCCCGAGCGGTAGCCGCCATCGCAGAATCACACCATGACGAGTATGGGCTGTGCTGGCCGCGGGCTGTTGCTCCTGCCGATGTGCATCTTGTCATCGCCGGCAAAGATGATGGCCCGCAGCGACCCGCTGCTGAAACGCTTGCTGCCGAATTTGAAGCCGCTGGCATCGATGTTCTCTTCGATGACCGCGAGGGGGTCTCACCCGGAGTGCGATTTAAAGATGCAGAACTCATTGGAGTGCCCACAATTGTCGTCGTTGGCCGAGGCATCACCGACGGCCTTGTCGAAGTGAAAGATCGCCTCACGGGTGAACGGACCGACATGCCGATCGGGGAAGTCACCGCTCACATCACTGCGCTGCTTGCAAATGCATAGCGTGCGCGCAGTCAACTCTCAGCGCTGGGCGAACGCATCTTTCAATTGCTGAGCCACCCAATCGATGGCCTCCTCGGCCTCCGGGATGAGCATTCGATATGAAAAGAAGCCATGGATCTGACCGGAGAACGCTTTGGTTTGTGTCGCCACCCCAGCATCGGAGAGAGCGGTTGCGTACGCAAGCCCTTCATCGCGAAGTGGGTCAAACCCAGCCACGAGCACTGACGCGGTTGCCGCATTTCGCATGCGGGCCGACGGCGCTGCTAACGGAGACACCGACGCATCACCGGCCTCGATGCCAGTGCCGCCGAGGTAATGGCCGACGAACCATTCCATGCCCGCTTTTGTCAACAGGTAACCCTCAGCGTTCTCGTCGATTGATGGATGCGAAATGGTGAGGTCAACGGCGGGATACACAAGCGCCTGATGGCAGAGTTCCTCACCGAGATCAAGAGCGACAAGGGCCGAAAGGTTGCCCCCCGCTGAGTCACCGCCAACGGCAACCCGACGGTGATCAAGACCAATCTCAGACCCATGCTCGAGAACCCATTTCGTCACCGCAGTGCAATCCATCACCGCGGCCGGCGCTGGATGCTCAGGAGCGAGCCGGTAATCGACAGACACCACCGCACATCCGGCAGCAGCAGCGAGATCTCGACATACTGCGAGTGAAGCTTCCGCAGAACCAATGACCCATCCGCCGCCGTGGAACCATACGAGCACCGGCGGAGTACTTACCTCGAGAGGCCGAACCACGTGACATGGCACTCCATCGATGGTGGTCTCGGTGACTGACTCGACGTCAGCACCCTCACCGCCGAACGGTGCGAGGGCGTCATATCCAGCACGAGCGTCAACCGGAATCGACTCATGTAACGGGGGACGCCCTGCGTCAACGAGCATTTGCAGAAAACTTGCGGCAGAACTATCGAGCGTCATGAGAGCATCTTGTCACACACGCCATTCGACGAGATCACGATCGATCTCATCGATCGAACGCCGACCCGACAGCGCCATCGTGCGACGAACACCGTCGTCGAGGAACTTGATCACGTGATCGACCCCGCGTTCACCAGCCGCACCCATCCCGTACAAATATGCGCGGCCGATCGAACACATGTCAGCACCTAACGCAAGTGCTTTCACAATGTCAGATCCCCGACGAATTCCACCATCACAAATGATCTTGACCTGGCCACCTACCGCCTGGGCTACTGGCTCAATGAGTTCGACGGGCGTAGGAGCATCATCGAGTTGACGACCACCATGATTTGAAAGAGCAATACCTTCGACACCTGCGTCAACTGCTCTCTGAGCGTCGTCAACGCGCTGAATGCCTTTCAGCACGATGGGGCCATCCCATAGCGAACGCAACCATTGCACATCGTCCCACGACAGTGCCTGGTCAAAGCTGTGCATCACGTGCTCCGCGAGCGAAATCGGGTCGGTGCCATCTTCGTCGTGGCCGTCATGCCCAACGACGTTGGCGAACATGATCGGCGGGTTGGTGATGAAATCAAGAGTCCACCCCGGGTGCAAAATGCCATCGACGATGGTGCCAGGACCAATCTTTGGAGGAATCGTGTAGCCGCGTCGAACGTCGCGCTCACGACGGCCAAGCACCGCAGTATCAACGGTGAGCCACAGGCCCGTGTACCCCGCGGCCTTCGCTCGACCGACGAGTTCGGCGACAAGCCCTCGATCGCGCCACGTATACACCTGAAACCACTTGTCGACGTTTGGTCCTGCCTCGGCGACTTCCTCAATCGAGCGGGTCGCCATCGTTGACAACGAATATGGAATTCCGGCTCGCTGCGCTGCTCGAACAACGGCAAGTTCACCTTGAGAGTTAGTGATGCGCGTGTACCCCGTCGGAGACAACATCAGCGGCAATGGCAACGTGCTTCCAAAAAAGTCGACCGACGTATCGATATCGCTCACATCACGAAGCACATTCGGGCGGAGCCCAAGACGCCCAAATGCCGAAGAGTTCCGCTCAAGCGTTCGCTCATCTTCAGCCGCGCCATCGATGTAATCGAAGACACCTCGAGGGAGGCGACGCCGAGCGATACGCCGAAGATCTTCGATATCAGCACAACTCGACAAGCGGCGTTCGACCGGATCGAGTTCGATCGACTTAAAACGGACGACCGAACGAAACGTTCGGTACATCGAGCGGGGATCAATCGACATAGCTGACCTCAGTCAAACTTGACGAGCCCTTGGTCGATCACCGTGCGGTCGCCAACTGAGGTGGTGAACATGGCTGACCCGTCGCCGTTATCCCACATTCGAATGTCGAGGGTTTCTCCGGGGATCACCGGCGACGCAAACCGAGCCTCGATGTGCTTGAAGCGAGATGGGTCGGACCCACACAGCGAGTGAAGAAGGCCACGGCCGGTGAATCCATACGAGCACAGTCCGTGCAGAATCGGGATCGGGAACCCGCCGCGAGCCGCAAACGATGGATCGGTATGCAGTGGGTTACGGTCGCCTGACAAACGGTAAACAAATGCCTGATCAGGGGCGGTCGTGTAACTCACCATATGGTCGGGGTCTCGCTGAGGGGGTTCATTCACCGGCCCCGAAGGCCCACGATCACCACCCCAACCGCCGGCACCGCGGATGAATGCCGACGATGTCAATGTGCAGAGCACTCCATCGGCATCGGTCAGCGTCGTTTCTGACACCACAACAGCGGCTTTCCCTTTGTCGTACATGGCGACGATCTCACTCTGCATTGTCGCCGAGCCCGACGTCGGTAACGCTCGTGCTGGTGTCACCGCCTGTTGACCGTGAACGAGTAGCGCAGGGTCGAACTCGCCGACAGCTTTCATCGGTGAGCCTTTGCCCCACCCGAGAACGACCGGGAATGTTGGAAAGACCTGCTGAACAACGTCAGCCGTGTTTTCTGTAGTGAAGGCCAGTTCATCAGCGCCGGCGCCGATGCCGACCGCGTAGAGAAGACAATCTTTCGAATCCCATGAGAGGTCGACCGGGTCACCTTTTGTCCCAACTGCAGATGGATCGAGTGGCATATCAGTTCCCTTCCTGTGGTTGCGGAGGACCTCCGGCAACACCGTTCATTCCTGAATTTTTACGAGCTGTAGAGAGCAGAGTCTCAACGAGCGGGCCGAGCGCTTCCGGATCGTCGATTGGTGACACCGACGGACCACGCACCCAACCCTCGGCTACCGCCAAGAACTCACCTGAAGCCTCAAATACGCGACCCGTCACCCCGCTTGACTCCTCCGAGGCCAACCAGGTTGCGATCGGAGCAATCCAACGTGGCGACCGAAGGTCGGCCTCTTCGGGTGTTTCGGGTGCGGGACCGAGGTTTTCGGTCATGCGAGTTAATGCGACGGGGGCAACTGCATTAATGGTCACTCCATACCGCTCCATCTCAAGAGCAGAAATCACCGTAAACGCTGCAATGCCTGCCTTTGCTGCCCCGTAATTTGTCTGGCCAGGGTTGCCGTAGATACCCGACACCGACGACGTATTAATGATTCGGCCGCTGACCGCATCACCCGCCTTTGAGCGATCTCGCCAATAGCCACACGCATGCTTTGCCGGCGCAAATGTACCCTTCAAATGCACATTGATGACCGCATCCCACTCGTCTTCGGTCATGTTGACGAGCATGCGATCTCGAAGAATTCCTGCGTTGTTGATGACTGCGTGCAAGTCACCGAAGGTGTCAACCGCCTGGGCAATCATTCTTCCTGCACCATCGAAGTCGGCGACATTGTCACCGTTGACAACAGCTTCGCCACCCATCGCGATGATCTCATCGACAACAGACTGTGCTGGAGTGAGTTCGCCACCGGTACCGTCGACCGCTCCACCGAGATCGTTGACCACGACCTTTGCACCTTGACGGGCGAGGCTTAGAGCGTGCTCACGCCCGATCCCTCGACCAGCCCCCGTCACAATCGCTACTCGCCCTTCACAAAGCCGTGCCATGTTTCCTCCGATAATCGACGGGCAATCGAGCCCGTGCCATTGCTCACCCGATCAGATTAGAGCGCATGACCTAACGACAACGGAGGCGGAGAACCTGCGTTCCACATGTTTGGAGAACGAATCAACACCGATGGCAGATCGCCTCTAATCTCGAGGGCGTGACAAACACTGTGCCTCCGAAGGTTGACGTGCTCGTCGTCGGTGGAGGCCCCGCCGGTTCTGCAGCGGCAATTTCACTCGCCCGAGCCGGCAAAGCGGTCACCGTCGTCGACAAGGCGACCTTTCCACGAGATAAGTGCTGTGGTGACGGACTCACGACCCTTGCGCTGCGAGAGCTTGAACATCTCGGAGTGCCAACCGACGACATCACCTCATTTACCGAAATCGGCGGCGCCCGTCTTCGTTCCCCCGCCGGCAGAGAATTCACCGTCCCTTTGCCGACAACGGGCACCTACGCCGCTGTCGCTCGTCGACTCGACCTCGATGCAACATTGCTTGCATCCGCAGAGCGCGAGGGGGCGCAGGTCCTTCAAGGCGTCGGTGTGAACGGGGCATCGCGAGCGGGCGACGTGGTCACCGTTGATCTCGATGGCCTCGGTCCGGTCACCCCATCGTTTGTTGTTGCCGCTGATGGCATGTGGAGCACCGTTCGCCGCGAACTCGGGCTCACTCCCGAGGGCTACCGAGGTGAGTGGCATGCATTCCGTCAATACGGCCAGCGCGCCACAGGGCCAGCGCGCAACGAACTCATCGTCTGGTTTGAGCGCGATTTACTGCCGGGCTACGCATGGTCATTCCCTCTCGGCAACGGCGACGTCAACATCGGATTCGGCATGCCTCGCGGTGAAATCCTCTCGGGGAAGAACATGGCGACCATCTGGCGCGACCTGCTTGAGCGGCCGCACATCCGTGAAGCGCTCGGCGACGACTGCACCCTCATCGATCGCCACACCGCCTGGCCAATTCCAGCCCGGGTCGGCGAACTGCCGTTGATTTCAGGCTCGGTGATGTTTACCGGTGACGCCGCTGCGGCTACCGATGTGATGACCGGAGAGGGCATCGGTCAAGCGCTGCTCACCGGACGTCTCGCAGCCGAGTCGATTCTCAACGGTGGATCGACGAACGCAGTCACAGAACGTTACGAGCGCTCTGTTCGACAAGAACTTGTTGCTGACCATCGAATGTCAGTCCGGCTTGGCAAAATTCTTGCCTCGCAACGAGGAGCAGAAACCGCGCTCACGATCGTTGCGAAAAGCGGCCGATGGGGGCGCCGAAACTTTGCTCGTTGGATGTTTGAAGACGAGCCACGAGCAATTGCGATCACCCCACGGCGCTGGCATCGCTCGATGTTCAAACGTCCGGGCGCGTACGCGTAGCGCGATCTGAGCACATGTTGCGGCTGTTACGCCTCTGAACGAATGACGTCGAGTCCTGACGGGTCAACCAACATGTCGTGTAAGCGGAAATTGTGGTTGTGACCGACGTGATGTAATCCAAATGCTGACTGGATAGCGGTGTACATCCCCATTGCGTCCAAGGTGTGGTTGACACTTTGCTTTGCAAGGTTGAGGCCAAACATCGGGCGCTTTGCGATATGAGATGCCAACTCCAAGGTGGTGTCTTCAAGTTCGTCCCGCGGCACCACCCGCGACACCATTCCTGCGCGATGTGCTTCATCAGCAGTGATTGCACGTCCGGTGAAAAGCATGTCTTTTGCAAGACGCGCCCCGACCTCAAACGGATGAGTGAAATACTCGTGACCATTCACACCAAACGCAACAACCGGATCGGAAAATGATGCGTCATCAGCACAGACGATTAGATCCATCGGCCAGACGAGCATGAGTCCTCCAGCAATGACCTTGCCTTGCACCTGCGCAATCGTCGGCTTCGGAAGGTTTCTCCAACGCCAACAGAGTCCCACGTACATCTCGGCCTCAGTTGCCATGTAGCCCTCAGCACCGGGAGCATCAAAATGACACCACGTCCCGATCGCATCAATGTCGTCCATCGACGTTCCCGCAGCGAGATCGTGGCCTGACGAGAAGTGCTTTCCGTCAGCCGCAAGCACGATCACACGAACTTCAGGGTCATTCGCCGCCTGATCGAATGCCTCATTGATCTCACTCAGCATGGTGTAATCCTGAGCGTTCGCCTTCTCTGGACGAGCGAGCGTAATTCTCGCCACCCGTTCAACCGGTATGTCATAACGAATCGTTGTCCAATTGCTCATATCTTCCGATTCTTGACGATCACCGCCTGAAACAGAGAGACGAACGATCATCTACAGTGGTCATCATGCGAACTGGAATTTTCCTCTTCGGCGGCGTCGAGATGGATGACGCTGGTGCGGGGCTGCCAGCACCAACCGATCGCCGCTATGACAACGCTGCGGTGTGGCACGCCACCGAGCGAATTCTCGACATGGGAGTGCTCGCCGACGACTTGGGTTTTGACTCGTTCTGGCTCACCGAGCACCACTTCCAATATGAGGGCTACGAGATCATCCCCAACGGACTTCTCACCGGAGCAATCCTTGCTGAACGCACCGAACGCATCCGCATTGGCATGGCATTCAACATCGTCCCCCAATGGCACCCTCTCAAACTGGCCGAGGATTTCGCAACACTCCATAACATTTCGGGCGGACGAGGAATTCTTGGGGTCGGCCGAGGCACGGTTCCACGAGAGGCTGAGACACTTGGCACGAAAATCGGCAGTTTTGATAACCCCGATGCAAAGGCCGCCGATGATCTCAACCGGGCAATGTTTGACGAGGCCATGCAAGTCATTCACCTCGCAATGAACAATGAGTCATTCTCGTTTCACGGAGACGTCTTTGACTTTCCACCCGCTGGCATTCCAGATCGTGGAGGCTTCGTTGAAGAACTCAGCCTTGTTCCGCGTCCGCTATACCCCTACGAGACATGGCAGGCCATCACATCTCCGCCAACGCTCGATCAAGTCGCAACATCTGGTTGGGGTGGTGTGTTTTGGAACAACCACCACTCATTTACTCGTGCTCGCTGGGAACACTTTGCAGAGACCTATGCATCTGTCCACGGCGAAGATCTACCCCAGGGCGAGAAGCGGGCACTCGTGTTGTGCACCTGCGTTGGCGACACCCGAGAAGAAGCGATCGCATCGGTGCGACCCGGACACGATGAATTTTGGAAATTTCTTGGTCCTTACGGATGGTCGAAGGGCTATATGGGTGACGATGGAAAGCCGTCTCCTCCGGGCCTCATCCCCACTCTCGAAGACTCGATGGATCGTCAACGAACATGGGCGGTCGGCACCGCAGAAGACGTTGCGGAAACGATCGGCATGTACAAAGACGAACTCGGGCTTGAGAACCTCATCATCTTCCCGGCGATGCCGGGTGATTCATACGACAAGGTCGATGACCAGCTTCACCGTCTTGCCGAAGATGTCATGCCAAAGGTCTCATAACGCACCGCGCCGACAGGCGCGCCTACGGTGTCGGCTATGACAGATAACCGACGGGTTGGCCACCTTCCAGCTCTCACAGAAGCAGATCTCAACGAGTCCCAAACCCAACTGTGGAACGACATCACCGAAGGGCCGCGGGGTGCCGCACCATGGATGGTCCAAGATGGTGCGCTCACCGGGCCGTTTAACGCCTGGCTGCAGATTCCACATATCGGTCGGGCCTTTGCTGCTGCGGGTGAGCAACTTCGATTTTCTTCAAGCCTTGATGCCATCACCCGCGAGTTGGTCATTCTCACCGTTGGAGCGCATTGGAAAAGCGAATTTGAGTTTTGGGCTCATGCAGGGATCGCCCGAAGCGCCGGGATGTCCGAAGAGCTCATCGAAGCTATCGAATCAGGCTCTGAAGCTGCTGTTCGGTCAGCGACAAGTGATGCATCTCACGGGCAGGTTTTCTCGGCGGTCTCCGCTCTCGTAGAGCACGGCGTTATTCCAGAAGAAGAACTGTCTCGGCTCGTTGACATCGTTGGCGAACCAACCGCAGTCGAGATCGTTGCGCTCGCCGGCTACTACACCCTTGTCTCATTCACGTTGAATACGTTTGCAGTTCCGCTTCCCGACGGTGAGCACACACGGTTCTCGTAGACGTCACGCACCCAATCGACTCTCGATATCGCCCTCTTCCCGAATACCCTCACGACAAAGCCTCATGAGAAGGAGCGGCGACGTGACACAGCGAGACACACTGCGAACGAAGTGGGATCGAAGCGAAGAAACTTTGGGAGCATGGACATTCATACCATCACCAGTCACTGCTGAATCGTGCGCTCGCGCCGGGTTTGACTACGTATGCATCGACACTCAGCACGGGGCGATCGGGTACGACTCTGTCGTACCAATGGTTCAAGCAATCGAGCTCGGCGGTGGCATTCCTATTGCGCGAGTGCCTTGGAATGAACCCGGCATTATCGGCAAGATGCTGGATGCGGGATGCCACGGCATCATCATCCCGATGGTGAACACAGCCGAGGAGGCCCGAGCGGCTGTTCGAGCATCTCGCTATGCCCCGCTCGGCAGTCGAAGCTGGGGGCCTGCAGTCTCCGCACCACGCCACGGCGATTATCGCGTCTGGGCAGACGCTCACATTGCTGTCATCCCGATGATTGAAACCGTCGAAGCCCTCAACAACGTTGACGACATTCTCAGCGTCGATGGAATCGACGCGGCATACGTCGGCCCCGCAGACCTTGCGATCAGTCTTGGACTTGGCGCAGCCGGGAACGATGGAACACCCGAATTTGATAACGCCCTTTCAACGATTATCGAGGCATGCGCCCGCCACGGAGTGACGCCAGGAATTCACGCAACGTCGGATCTTGCCGCCCTTCGGCGACGTCAAGGCTTCAAGATGATCACTGTGTCCACTGATCTTCCAACGTTGAGAACCGCTCTTGCTGATGAGCTCGACAAGGCTCGGTCAGTCGAGGCGCCTCTTGAAAAGGGTGGTTCAGCCCCCTACTGAATCGCTACGAGGGACATCGACTGAAATGCGACCCTCGCTAACGGTGACAGGGTAAGTGCGAAGCATTTCGCGCGCTGGTTTCCGTGTGGCCTCTCCTGACGAACAATCGAACCGGGCATTGTGTTTCGGACATTCGATTTCTTCTCCAGTAATCGCTCCACCAGCAAGATGAACCTTTTGGTGCGAGCACCACCCGTCGCAGGCGAACAACCTTCCGCTCTCAGTACGGCCAACGACGAGACTGCGATCACCGACGTCAACTCGTCGAAGTTCTCTATCGCCGAGCGAGGTTTCAAGGCCGAGAATCACCTGCCCCTCTGGGCCACGCATCCAATTCTCTGCGCCAATATCAACCGCTTTTTCTCCACCGGTCATCGTCGGCAGATCAATCGGAATTTCATAGGACGGATCGTTTCGCTGCTTCCGCATTGCGGAAAAGATTTGTCGGTACGCAGCACCTGTCGAGGGAAGGGCAGGAGCGAGTTGAGGCGCAATCTCTGCGTGAAGTTCGGGCAACGCGTGGTAAGGGACACTCGGAAACATGTGATGCTCAACATGAAAATTCATGTTGAGATACAGGAACCGGAAGACCGGGTTCATCATCACTGTCCTTGTATTGCGACGGTGGTCAAGGACATCTTCTTGCAACCCTGCGTGCTGGGTAATTCCAAAGAAGACGACAAGCCAGCCACCGAGAATTGTTGACCCTCCAACCAGGATGAAGGGAACAGCGCTACTCAGCAAGCCGCTCATCATCACTGCTCCAGCCAGGATCACCACCATGACCCGAGACTCGACAACAACCCGATGCTGTTCGTGCTCGGGAACGAGCTCTCGTGCTTCCGCATCGAGACGACCAACCGAGTGACGAAGAAGCCGACCAAGCAGTTCAAGTCCGCCCTGCACGTGGGCAAAACGCCACAGAGTTCGGGCGATGCTGGGCGGTCGCTGAAACGCTATTTCCGCATCATGGCCGGTGATGATCGTGTCCGTGTGATGGCGGTAGTGCGACCACCGCCATACTGTCGGCCCTCGAAACAGCATGAAACATGCGAGGTAATAGACCGCGTCATTGAGCCGGCGAGAGTTGAAGGCGGTTCCATGCCCCATCTCATGCCACCGCGAATCGCTTGCTCCCCCGTAAAGAGCTGAGTACACAGCGATCGCTGGAAGCGACCACCATGACCGCCACGTGGCGACGAGCACCCAACCTGACATCAGAAGTAGCGCTAGCCACAACGCTGTGCTCAGTGCTGCCCTTGCGTTCGAGCGCTGCTGAAATTCTCGCAGCCGGGAGGGGTCAATTGCAGGAAGCGGCCATTGAGCATCGACATATCCAGCCTGCCGGGCGCGCTCGGTATTCGCCGCAGAGAGTGCGTAGCGAGAACTGGCTACTTGCGCCATGACCTAGTTCTAGCCGACGTCAATTGGTGCAACCGAGTTGTTTCCCCTCTGGGAACCCGTCGAGCGCTGCGTTGAAAATACGAATACGCACTCCGGTGATCACTATGCATATCATCCCGCTGCCCCAACTGGTGTGAGCCCGATGGCCTCACTTCGCACACCCTGGCGAATTCGCCAAATGCTCTCAACGGGATGCTTAGAGCAACCGATGATCGTCTCAAGATTGCGTAGTGTTGCGATATGGCTGATCTTCTCGAGTTCTCGTCGCGCGTCATCGATAGCGGGGTTGCAGATGCTCCCGTGAACCGGGTGACTCAAGAGCTATCCGAGTTGCGGGATGACCTCGCAATCGTCGAAAGTTTTAGCCACTCTGTTGTTGTTGATAGCGGCGACGGACTCATCGCCTTTGACACATCAGCCGGCAACACCGGGCGCGCAGTCGTCGATGAAATTGCTCGCTGGCGACCACAGCCGGTTACCCACCTGATGTACACCCACGGCCATGTAGACCATGTCGGAGGAAGTCGCGAATTCGCCGCACGATGGGAGTCACCCGTCGTCGTTGGCCACAGCAATGTTGCCCACAGGTTCGACCGCTATGAACACACCAATAACTGGAACTTAGATATCAATCTCCGACAGTTTGGTGGCATTCGCGCCGACCTTAATCTTGGTCTCGTCACCGATGACGCCGACCCAGCAAACGACTTTGCGCCAGCCTCATCTGAACGGCAATGGAGAAGTTTCCTGCCGAAGGGAACTCTTCGCCCCACACTTGAAGTTGATGATCACCATTCGATGACGATCGGAGCGGTCGACATCGAGGCTCACCATGCTCGAGGCGAAACTGACGACCACCTCTGGTTTTGGCTCCCCCAGTCAAAGACGATCATGGCCGGCGATTTCCTCATCTGGAATTTCCCCAATGCCGGCAACCCTCAGAAAGTTCAGCGATACCCGGGAGAGTGGGCAGCGGCACTCCGAGCGATGGCGGCGATGGAGCCCGAACTCATCGTTCCCGCTCACGGACTTCCCATCACCGGCAACGAACGAATCCAACGAGTGCTCAACGACATCGCTTCAGCACTTGAATATCTTGTTTCGACAGTTGTTGACCTCATGAACGATGGCGCCACCCTCGATGAGATCATCCATACGGTGTCTCTCCCTGCCGACACGTTGGCACTGCCCTATTTGCGTCCTCTCTACGATGAACCAGAATTCGTTGTGCGGAATATCTGGCGTATGTACGGCGGTTGGTGGGACAAAGCTCCGAGCCGCCTCAAGCCCGCTCCCGACGCTCGGCTCGCAGAAGTGCTCGCCAGCATGACTGGCGGGCCTGATGCGTTACTCACCGAAGCAGAACGTCAGGCCACTGCCAACGATCTTCGTGTCGCTTGCCATCTTGCAGATCTTGCGGGATGGGCTGCTCCTGACGACCCCGAAGTTCACGAGCGTCGAAGCGCTATTTATCTTCTGCGAAGAAAGTCTGAGCCCTCGCTGATGGCAAAGGGAATCTTCGCAGCGGCGGCTAAGGAGTCACAGGTAATTGTTGACGCAAACTCAGGCTCCAACACCGACAAGAACTAGAGCGCACCCTGCCACCCCCACGCCGAGCCACTGGGTCTTTGACAGTCGCTCTCGATCGAGAAGTATTGCGAGGCCGATCGTGCTCGCGGGATACATCGAAGCAATCACCGCAACGATGGAAAGCAAGCCAGATCGTACGGCTACCAAATACGCGAGGTTCGCGATAAGAATCGTCGCCCATGCTCCGAAGGTCCAGCGGTTTCCTGCTGATGATGCCCGATCAGCCTTGAGTCGATCGCGAAGCATAAATGCGGCAATGATGAGCGCCGGAACAGTGAGCGCTCGCGAGCCCAGCAGAGTCCACCACCCGCTCTCCGACCCGGCCATGTCGAGAGCGACATACCACAACCCAAAGAGCACCCCTGAGACGATGACAAGAGCCACTTGTCGGCGAGGCATCGTGACCTCGGCGCGGCGAGACGACAAGGCTCCACTCACGAGGACTACCGATGACAGGGCAAGCAGAATGCCGAGCATTGCGATGACGTCTGGACGCTCGCCCAACGCAATGCCAACGACGACCGGGACGACCGCTGAAAGTACGCCCGCAACTGGGGAGGCAACACTGATCGCCCCCATCGATAACGCCAAGTAAAACGCGGCTACGCCGCCTACTCCACCGATGCCAGCGATTGCGCCCCACATCACATCTCGAAAAGCGAAGGGTGCCGGGTCGAAGACGACGAGCGCAACGTACGAGATCGTCATGAGAAACTCGACGTACAGCGTGACGCGCAACACCGACATATGCCGGGTTGCGCGGCCGCCCATGTAGTCCGACCAGCCGTACAGCACGGCCGAGATCACCGCAAGAAAAATCACCATCAGATCAAGGCAGCGCCACGGACATGGATGTTCCTGATGGCGCTGCCGCCATCACTATCCATAGGAACAACGGGAGGTCAGCCGGCTTCTGAGTGGGTGACAGGCTTCTCACCCATCCACTCCCGCAGGGTGTTCTTCAATTTCGTCTGCTGGATGAAAATATCTTGCTCTGCATCACGAGCACCTGCGGCTTGCGGCGCCTTGAAATAGAAACTCAACCACTCTTGAACACCTGACTCGCCGGCACGATGAGCGAGGTCCATAAACAGCGCTAGATCAAGAACAATCGGGGCGGCCAAAATTGAATCACGGCACAAGAAGTCAACCTTGATCTGCATTTCGTAACCGAGCCACCCGAAAATATCGATGGCATCCCATCCTTCTTTGTTGTCACCGCGTGGCGGGTAATAGTTGATACGAACGACATGGTCGATGTTGCCGTAGAGATCTGGGTACACCTCTGGCTGCAAAATACCACCGAGCACTCCGAGCTTTGACATCTCTTTAGTCTTGAAGTTTTCTGGCGCATCAAGAACTTCGCCGTCTCGGTTTCCAAGAATGTTGGTTGAGTACCAGCCACGAAGACCGAGCATGCGGGACTTCAGCCCAGGAGCAAGAATCGTCTTCATCAATGTCTGTCCGGTCTTGAAATCTTTTCCAGCGATCGGCACATTGCGCTGCTTCGAGAGCTCGACGATGCAGTCGAGGTCAGTCGTCAGGTTTGGTGCGCCGTTCGCAAATGGGACATCGCACTGCAGCGCCGCGTATGCGTAAATCTGACTTGGAGCGATATTGGCGTCGTTGTCCTTCAGACCCTGTTCGAATGCAGCCACTGATGCATGGACAGCACTCGGCTCCTGATACGCCTCGGTTGATCCACACCACACCATGACGAGGCGATCGCACTCGTTTTCTTCACGGAATCGGTTGATGTCATCGATGAGCGCAAGGGCTTGATCCCACTTATTCGGAATGGCCTTCACGCGGACACCCGATAAGCGCGACACCCATTCTTCGTCAAAGACGGCTTCCATCGCCACAACGCCTTCGAGCTCCTTTGCCACTTCTTCGAGGTCTCCCCCTTGCAGCACTCCGGCTGTTTTTGCCGCCTCCATTGCATTTGGCGAAATTGGGTCCCATCCACCAAATACGAGGTCGTCAAGCGAGGCAAGTGAGACGAAGTCACGGATTAACGGGTTGCGGTCTTCTTCACGGCTTCCCAACCGAATATTCGCCATCTGAGTAACTGAACCTATCGGTGGGTGAATTCCCCGGCGCGCTGCCATGACGCCGGCAATGAATGTTGATGCCACCGCCCCCATGCCAGGAAGCAGCACTCCGAGTCGTCCTTGAGCGGGTGTGATGTTGTTCGTAGACATACTTCCAAGATAAGTCATCTTCATTCAAGATTTATTTTTATTAAGTGTTGCTTAACTAAAGTGTTCAGGTGGCTGACCCTCTCGATATTCCACTTCGTCAACTCGAATACCTCGTCGCAGTTGCCGACCACTCAACCTGGGCGGCTGCGGCTGCATCGATCGGAGTGTCGGCACCGGCGCTGTCCCAAGGTCTTGCAGACCTCGAGCGGCGCCTCGGAGTTCAGCTCTTCGATCGACAAGGGCGTCGTCGGGTGCTCACCGACCTCGCCGAGCCGGTGCTGCAACATGCAAGAACCGTGCAAGCGATGTCTCACGATCTGGCTCAGTGGGCGGAACGCGTGAACACCCTCAAAATGGGAGCACTACGTGTTGGCATGCTCGATGTAGGGGCAGTGGTGCACTTTCCAGAAGTGCTCCGAACATTCCGCTCTGACTTCCCTCACATCAGGTTTCACCTCACTGTTGCCCCCTCAAGCGAACTTCTTGCGGGGCTTCGGCGGTCTGATTTCGATCTCATCGTGTGCGTGCAACCGTCTGAAATACCTCCGTCGACCACGTCTACTCATCTACTTGAAGAGGAACTCGTCGTGGTTCGGCCTCCCGACACCGGGTCACTTCCCGCACGAAAGTGGGGTCCTTGGGTGCTGTTCCCTCAGAACTCCCAAACCAGGTCACTTATCGAGCGCAGTCTTCGAGATATCGGTGCCTTGCCCCAGGTTGTTGCTGAAAGTCATCAACCTGATGTCCTCGCACAAATGGTGAGTCTTGGTCTCGGGTGGGGTGTGTTGCCAATCGCTCAAGTTCCCTCGCACCTCGACGTGGAAATCGGTGACGCAATCGTCACCCGCAACCTCGTGATCTGTCAGCGTGCCGGAGCACCCCAGCACCCCGGCGTTGAGATGCTCATTGAGCGCCTCCAATCAGCGGTGTGAACGACAGCTCGGCGAGTTCTCTGCACGGAGCACGACTCGGCTACCGGGGCCGGACGGTCACGACGGCGTTGTAATCCGGTATCCCACTTTCGCTATCAGACACCCCCGCACTCATCAACACGTTGCCTTCCGGCCAGACGACCTGAAGCGACTGCTGAGCAATATCGGCAAGGTGAACGGTTCCATCGAAATGTCCTGCCGAAGATTCAAGCACCACTGGGTCACCGCTGCTCAGACCAAGACGAGTCGCGTCGACCCGATTCATAAACACTGCGTCTCGGGCCGTTCCGGTGAGGGGGTCACGAGCACCATGCACAATCGAATTGAACTGCTTGCCGCGTCGCGTCGACAGCATGAATGCACCATCTGGGAGAGTCACTGGCCTCGCAGTAGGTGTTGTGAATCGGGCCTTCCCATCTGCGGTCGGAAAACTTCCTCCGGCACACAGATGACGGCCACCCCACTGCACTGAATCTCCAGTTGAAGAAAGGCCTTCAATTCCGGCATAGGCCGGCACGACTTCGGCGATCTCGGCGCGAAGGCGCTGGTTATCGCTCCAGTTGAAGAGCTCGTGATGCGAGGGGTTAACTCTGCTCGCAATTTCGCCCCAAAGACGCCACTCGCTCTTTGCCGTTCCAACAGTGCGAGGAATCTCGGGAGAGAAAATAATCCTGCGCTCTGTCGATGTCTCCGTGCCTCCGCCCTCTTGCTCATAGCGGGTTCGCACGGGCAGTACCAGCACGTCTTCACCGTCAACAAGCATCTGCGTTGTTGCGACGACATCAAGATGCACTCGTAGCTTCACCTTCGACAACGACGATGACACTCGCTGTGGGTCAGGCATGACATCGACCATGTTGCCGCCGGAGAGCAACAGCACGTCGATCTCTTCGGACAGAGCAGCCTCGACCAATTCAGGTGCAGTTCGCGCTGGTTCTTGCGGGATCTCAAACCCCCACTTGTCACCCAATGAACGACAGTTCTCATCACTGAGGTCGACGCCGCCGGGTAGCGCAGTTGCATACGCCCCCATTTCGGCACCTCCCTGCACCCCAGAGTGTCCTCGGATGGGCATGAGGCCTGCCCCATCGCGCCCGATCATTCCTCGAGAAAGGGCAAGGTTCACGATCGCCCGAACACCATCGACCGCATCAGCACGTTGCGTGATGCCCATCGACCAGACGAAGATGGCCGACTCTGTTGTCGAGTAAAGATCAGCAAGTGCCTCAACCGCGCCGGCGTCGACACCAGATGCTGCGAGCAGATCAGTTTTATCAAGGCGATTTAATTGCTCAGTGAGCTCAGCCCACCCGGTAGTGCACTGTTCAATGAACTCAACGTCGACTGAATTCTTCTCGACTAGTCGCTTGAGGACCGCTTGGGCAAGCGCTACATCTCCCCCAGGGCGCACCGGCACATGCAGGTCGCACAATTGCGTACCGAATACCGCCGACTCAAGATTGCTCGGAACCCAATATCTGTCGAGAGCCGGTTCAAGCAACGGATTGACGACCACAACTTTGCACCCTCTGGCCTTCGCAAGATAGAGATACTTGGTGAACACCGGCTGGTTTGCCGCAGGGTTTGCGCCCCAAATCACGACCAGGTCAGACGCAATGATGTCTTCCATTGAACACGTCGTTGCCGCAACACCGATCGTTGCTTTCAACCCCACCGTCGATGGCGCATGACACACACGAGCCGCCGAATCGATCGATGCAACACCCATCGAACGCGCAGCCTTCCCTGCGGCGTAATACACCTCGTTCGTCAGCCCTCGACTCGTGAGGTACACCCCAACCCGGTCGGGCGTGGTCGAACGAATTGCATCGGCGGTGAGCGATAGCGCCTCATCCCAACTCACCACCGAGAACCCGCTCTCTCCCGCTCGTCGTCGCATGGGATAGCCGAGTCGACCAAGTTCTCGCAATCCTGCCCCATCGAGATGATCGATCGATGCAACGTCCGACAACGCGTCAGCATTCATCACGCCAGCAGTATTGAACTCCAACAACCGAAGTCGCGTGCTGCACAGGTGGATGCCGTCTTGCCCCCAGTCGTGAAGCCCGGCCACGCCAAGAGCACACCCATCACAGGCCCCCTTGGTAAGAACGTTCCATCCGTACTTCAAATTACGACGGTTTACCCACACCGTTCGAAGCATCTCGCCATAGTGATTCGGCTTCACGAGCCCGATGCCATTCGGTCGCCAACTCACCCATAGTGATGGTCGAGGGCGACGTAGGTGCCATCGCCAAGGCCACAGACGTAGGGGGCGCCACGAAATCATCGTGTTCTCAATACGTCGGCGGCGATGAAGGGTCGACGTACGCAGTAAACCGATCGTCGCGGGCAAACCCGATGAGACGGAGTCCCGCGCGCCCGGCAGCATCGACGGCGAGGGACGACGGAGCGCTCACTGCGATGAGCGTTCCAAACCCTGCTGCACACGCCTTCTGCACCATTTCGAAACTTGCGCGTCCGCTGATGACGAGCATGAGATCGGTCGCAGGCAGCCGACCGCTGTGATACAGATGGCCGACAACTTTGTCGACCGCGTTATGCCGACCTACATCTTCCGCGATGTCGACAACCTGACCATCGACGGTCACTGCCGCCGCAGCATGAGAACCACCCGTTAGTGCGAATACCTCTTGCTGAGAGCGAAGGTTCGACGCAACCGCAGACACCACATCGCCGTCGGGCTGCCGTCCTGCATCGACCGGCGCCACACCCGAAACAAGGGCCGCCATGTCAGCAGTGCCACATGCCCCGCACGATGATGAAACGGTTCCGAGGCGCGCAGAAAATGAGCCCGGCAAGTGGCCTGTCTCCACGTGCACGGTCACCGTCGGGCCCGAGCGATCTACCGAAACCCCGGCGGTGACATCTCGATCAAGCATTCCCTCAGCGATACAAAACCCAACGGCTAACGAGGCTGGGTCATCTGGTGTGCACATTGTCGTCGCAACGATTTCACCATCGACGTGAATGGCGAGTGGCTGCTCAACGACGAGCCACTCCTCAGACTGCACCGACCACCCGCTCGTATGACGATCGGCCGCATGGCGACGTGCTCGTCCATGAAGAGGTCGCGTGGTCACGCTCTTAGTCTGTCACGCGGACAACCACGCGCCGATATCGGTCACCCGTAGCTTCGGCCAAGACCCGCCGTGGCATCAGATTGCACCCCGTATGGCGGAATCGGGTACCGCAGTCCGTTCTTTGATAGCGATTCGAGGCCAGCGATCACTCCTGGCAAGAAGCGCGGCGGAATCGCCATGAGTAGTTCGTCTTCCATGACACCGCCATACCGCCGCTCTGCGAAACACGGGATGGAAAGACTTGGTTCACCAGTTGCGAGCGCCCGCCCCCAGGAGTCGGCACAAGATGACTCACCAACACAACCCCACTCAAGTTTTTTGAACCCTGTCCATTGGAGCCCGTTGATAAACAAAATCATCTGGGCAGGAGTCGCATAAATGAGACAGATATCTGGTGGGCTGAGTCGGCCGCTCGCGAGCGGTGATACTGCCATCGCCTCGTACTGTCCGAACGGCACTGTCGTCATCGAATGTTGATGCGCAGATGCGTCTTCAAGAGTTTCGTACCAGACCCCCGTCATGCGTTCACCCGAGAGCCATTCTTCGTCACGAGGATGCAGGCCGATAACGGTTGAACACTGATCGCCAACGAGGTCCTCCACGGTGATTCCGACAGTCCAACCGAGTCGACTTGCCTGACCGACGATTTGGTCTGTCGTGTGGATTGATTGCGGTCGGCGAATCTTTGGGATTGCTTCCATTTCGTCACGGGTTGCAAACATTTTCATCCCGATCGGTGTCGTGCGAAGACGCAACAAACGATTGAGGTCGTCGACCACTTGGGGCCAGTCGAGATTGTCGCCAATCGAAACTTTTGTGACTGCTTCACTCATATCAAACCTCCCACGGTCAGGGCTCATCACATGTTGACACGTGCCACACGTGCAGAGAAAGGCCGGAAGATCAGGAGATAATTTCGCTGATGACCGAGTCAATCACACCAGCGGCAATGGCCCGCATTTCGTCATCGGTGCGGTCTTGAATCGGGTGTTCAACAAAAATGCGCGCCACATCGGGAAATCCGAGCGCTGCAGATTGAGCATCCGCACCACTCACAAACTCGCTTGACGCAACGAACACGCCAGGCACTCCACGACTTTCAAGATCAGCGATGTCGTGCACACTGCACGACGTGCAACTGCCTCAATCAGCTAGGGCTTCGATCACCAGCGTGCATTGCGTTGCAATCTCGTGACGAAGGTCGACCGGGGCAGGTTTTGAAAATGTCGGCTTTTTGTAGCGCTGAACCTTTGCGCCACGCTCGACCAGTTGCCGCTCGATCTCATCAAGAAACACATCACCGCGTGGCTTCGAAATATCGAGAAGGCCAATGGTCTGGCCATCGAGGGACTCTGGCCTTGCAAGCCGCGTACGCGTCGCCGGAGCACGCTCTGCGGTCGGGTCGAGGACAAGATTCTCGCTCACAAACCCCACCCTAGACCATTGGCCCGACCATCACGGGCGAACCTCGACGGTGACGGGATCACTACCCATCTCTCCGTTCACCCAACCGCCGATCATCGAAGAGAACAAGCCCGCTCCCCCTCCGGCGTGGGCCAGAAGTATTCCGTCGGGTCGAAACTTGGGCAGTGAAGGTATTTCGCCGAATCCTTCCGGCACACCCTCAGCGATGCCACCAACGCCTCTCACAAGTTCAGCACCAGGTCGAGCGGTTGCGGCATACAGTGCTTCGAGAACCTCAGCGTCGCTCCACTTCGCCTCGTGGAAGATACGAGAGTGATCGGGGCTCACCACCAGCACGACGTCGAATCCAACGACGAGTTTGCGGTGATGAAGCCCCATCAATGCGTCGGCAAGGGTCGCAATGAGTTGTTCTGGAGTTCGGGCAAGTTGGTCAACGATGCATTTTGGGCCCTCGCCGGCAAACACGGTGATCGCGTCAACACCTTCGTCGATACCCCGCTGCACTGACAGTGGGCGAAATGGTGAACCCGCCTCGTCTTCGGCGAAGCAGAACGAAATCTTCGAAGGACTTCCGTGAGTTGCGCGATCGACTTCGCCTGGACGGCCACCACCAACGTTTCGGATCACAAGTTGAACGGCTCGACCGATAGTGAGATTGGCCCGGTTTCCTTGACCGAACACATTGATTCCTGAGTTCATCCCAATGGCCTTCGTGCCAGGCCCGTTACATATCAACACCGGCCCCACCGGCATCGTCGTTGCAAGAAGACCATGCATGTTGAACGTGTCATTGCACACGGCCTCAATCGCAGCGATCACCCACGGTAGGTACTCGGGGCGACATCCCGCCATCACCGCGTTCACTGCGATCTTTTCCACCGTGAGTTCGACGAGGTCAGGAGGAGCGACCGCAACTACCTCATCTGGTGTTCGCGTCGTTCCTTCCAACATCTGCAACACCCGCTCCCGCGTGGGAGGAACAACCGGAAGCCCATCGGTCCACCCGCGTTCGAACATCGCTTCAAACGGGTCTTCCGCCTGCGCAAATTCAACTTCTCGGGCCGCAAGCCCGTCACCTGCAAAACGTGCACGCAATGTGTCGATGAGATTCGGATCAACGCTCATTGAACCGCACCCTGGTCGCATCACGGGAAGGTCAGCCCCTAAAGAATCAATGCCGGTGATCCGCTGCCACTCCGCCTGCGACCAGCCGACCGTTCGCTCGTCTTCAGACTGCAAGCTCCCCTTGATGAGCGTCGGTACCGTCTCGATGTCATGATGCCAAGAGAATGCCAGTTCGTCGTCGTGTTCGCGATCGACTGACCCCGGAAATGACGGATCATCTTGCGTAATCACCCGGATGGGAAGCACCGAAGCGATCTCCGCGATCACGGGCTCGACCATCTGGCAGGTCTCACAATCTCGTTTCACGACGACAGTGAGCCCGTCAGTGAGATCTGTGGAGGAAAGTTCTTGTGCTGGGGACGGCATATGACAACGGTACCCTACGAAGTGGAGGTGTCCGAGCGCCTGGTGGGCTCCGCCGTCTTCAACACGGTTGGGACGGATGAACTCCGTCCGGCGGGTTCGATTCCCGTCCACCTCCGCTTATCGCTATTCACCGCGTCCGCGAACCCTTCGGTCACCGGCACGGCGAGTGATCCTCATCTGGTCGAGACAATTCGCAAGTGGAAGAGCATGTTTGCGGGTCACGCCAAGTGCGTCGCGAAGTTCTGCCACCGTAAATCCATCTGGGTCGGCCGACCAGAGCACCTCGAGAATCGGTTCAAGGCTTCGGATGACATCAACATGGAAGTAGACATCGTCGTGGCTCACCAACACACCGAGACGGACGAGTCGAGCAGCAACCTTTCGATCGCTCATCTCGATCGGGCCGGTGGAGACTCCCTCGGTAAGTAGTCGGTCAACCAGTGGAGACTCGAGTGCCGGGTCTGATTCACCAATTCTTGCTGCACCGTGTTCGATGACAACACCCTCCATCGTCTGCAAAAGTGCCCGCTCAACCTCGGTGCACTCCGCTGTCTCGATCGTCGACTGAGCGAGACGTTCACGGAGGGCCGCAATCGACTCATCGATCACACTCTTCGCCGCAACCCATCGCCCAACGTACGGTTCCACGACACGCCCGGTGAGACGCTCGGCTTGCTCAATGGTCACCCACCCATGATGAATCAGTTGCTGGTCGATCGAGCCGTCTGGAGTTGCGCGAGACGGGGCGGCGACCGGTGAGACATCGGAAACTGTCGCAACACCGACGACCACCCCAGAGCCGCTGTCTCTCAGCAGAAATCGATCGCTCGGAGCGAGAGGCAACGCGTTCGGGAAACGCATCCGGAACCACCCTCGTTGAGCGCCATCGGGGCCTCCAACGGGACGAAGAGTGATATCCCTGCGCGCCGAGCCGATATGAGCGCTAAAGCCCTTGCCATTTCTGATCGTTGCTCCTTCAACGAGTTCAACCTGCACATCAACAACATCGGTATGAATCCAACGTGCTGCGGCAACGATGACATCGCCGCGACCTAAGTCGGTGGCTGAGACACCAGAAAGATTGATAGCCGTTCGTCTCACCGCAGCAATGCGGTCGCAGTTGGTGCCGTGTCGCTGAACCGACCGCACGCTGACGCTCTGGCCGGTTCCCGCGATAACGAACTCGTCTCCGGTACATATTGACCCTGACGACAATGTTCCTGTCACAACGGTTCCCGCGCCGCTCACTGAAAACACCCGGTCGACGAACAAACGTGCCGGCAACTCGCTCAACGTCTGCTCACTCACTTCGACCTCCCGCACTGTTTGCGCAAGCGTGTCGACGAGAGCCTCAATGCCCTCTCCGGTTACCGCTGAGGTACACAACGGACGCGACCACGAGATAGTCGACGAGGCAAGCAGTTCATCAACCTCTCTCTCAACCTCAACTCTGCGATCAGCGCTCACAAGGTCAACTCGGGTCAGGGCAACAACTCCGGCTAACGGCCTGATCGAATCGATGACCGCAAGATGCTCACGAGTTTGCGCCCGGCATCCCTCGACTGCATCGATGACAAGCAACGCAATCGAAGCGTGCGACATGCCGGCGATCATCGTCTTCAGGTAGTCAGCGTGACCTGGCACGTCAACGATGTCGAGCACGGTGCCATCTCGCGCGGCGACGTGCCCGAAGCCAAGATCAATCGTGAGACCCCGTCGCCGTTCTTCCTCGAATCGATCGGGCTCGATGCCAGTCATTGCCCGAACGAGAGCCGACTTGCCATGGTCGATGTGGCCTGCGGTTGCGATGACCGCCATATCAACCTTCCAGCGCGGCGAGCGCCTGGGCGATGTTGTCATCGTCAGATGGATCAACCGACCTCAAATCGATCCAGGTGTAACCGTCAGCTACTCGGCTAATCACCGGAAACGGAAGTGCCTGGCGAAGTTCGCCCGATCGATCACCCTGCACGACGACGGCACGTGACGGCAGCGTCGCCGCTGGGGCAGCCCCGGCTCCCACCACTGCCAGCGATTCCCGCACCTCTCCACGACCGGCCTGCACAACTACTCGTTCCGCGCGAGCTGCGAGATCGTTGGGTGACGTGCTTGCCATCTTCCAAAACAAAATGTCGTCAGTAGCCGTTCGGTTGAGATACGACATCAACACCTGCTGAAGAGGAACGAGCGCGTGATGACCGGGGCGGAGCGCTCGCATCAATGGGTGGCGGGCGCACCGCTCAATGAGATCTGAGCGACCGGCAATGATGCCGCACTGTGGCCCTCCCAACAACTTGTCACCACTGAACATCACGATGTCGGCGCCATCATCAATGCTTTGTTTCACCGAGGGCTCATCGGTAATCCATGAGGGAAACGGTCGCATGTCTGACGGCAACCAGGGCGCCTCTGAGTCGAGGAGGCCTGATCCGAGATCAACCGCAAGTACTGGTTCTAAGTCGGCAAGGTCTCGCACCGACGCAGCTTCGACAAATCCTTCGACCGAAAAGTTGGATGGATGCACCTTTAACACCATGGCGATGTCGTGTTCGGCGACATTGCAAGCTTGTTGGTAATCAGCGCGTCGCGTCCGGTTGGTCGTACCGACGTCGACGAGCCGCGCTCCAGATCGCTGCATGACGTCTGGCACGCGAAAGCCGCCCCCAATTTCAACACTTTCGCCACGGGAGACTGCCACCCCGCGACCCTCAGCAAGAGCTGAAAGCACGAGAAGCACCGCTGATGCGTTGTTGTTGACGACAAGCGCGTCCTCGGCCCCTGTCAAGATCCGAAGTAGCGATGCAATCCCCGTATGACGCGAGCCCCGAACTCCGTCGAGAAGGTCGAATTCAACTGAGGTTGCCCGCGAACTCGGTTGAGTTGGATACGGCGCCCGTCCAAGGTTTGTATGCAACAGCACGCCCGTCGCATTAATGACCTCACCAATCAACGAGGAGTACAACTGCTCTGCAAGTAGTCGGGCCGCTTCCTCATAGTCATCAGGCTGCTGGTCAACTGCATGTCGAGCACAGTCGACCAGCACGGCGTGCGGAAGTTCAAATTGATCGGCAAGTGAGCGGGCGAGAGCGTCCACCGATGGAGGCCGTTGATGTGTTCCACCTTCTGTCATCGGTTGCAGCCAGTGTGATCTACGTCAGCACGAAGCCGTCGTAATCGTTTGCAACCACTTTGTCGAGCCGACGGCGATAGCGAGGTGCGCCTCCGTTGTAGATCATGTGGCGCTTGATGTCGTGTCCATCGACGTTTGAGTTGTACCCGGTGAACCAACTCTTTGCGTTTCGCAGCAGCACCATGCCGTAGAGCTCTTCGATTTCAACAACCCACGCATCTTGTGCTTCTTTGGTGCACTCGACCCGACGTAATCCCTCGGCACGCATATGTTCGACGAGATCCGACGCCCACTCAACAGAAGTCTCAATGGCCCGTGGGAAGTTGGTCGACACCGATGCGCCTTGGGGGCCAGCGAGCATGACGAGATTCGGGAACCCCTCAACTTGCACCCCGAGGTAGGTCCGTGGCCCTTTCTCCCACTCATCTCTCAGTCGCCGACCGTTTTGACCGATGAATTCAATGCGGTCAAACGCCCCCGTAATGGCATCAAACCCGGTTGCATAAATGATGAGGTCGAACTCGTAGGTATCTGCCGAGGTCTTGATGCCCTCCGGAACGATTCGGTCAATTGGCTGCTCCGAAATATCGACGAGCGACACATTGTCGCGGTTATACGCCTCGTAGTAATTCGTCTCCATCGGCACTCGCTGCACTCCGAAGCCGTGATCCTTCGGAATGAGTTTCTCTGCAATCACCGGATCATTCACTCGCTCACGAATCTTGTCTGCGATAAACGATGAGAACTCGGCGTTCGCATCTTCTTCCATCAAGACTTCTCGGTAGTTGGCCAACCAGATGCCAAACCCCGGCTTGTCGTACAGCTCGTCCCAAAATTCATACCGCTCTTGCTCGGTTGCGTCGTGGAACGAGCCATCGATCGGACCGTGCATGAATCCACCGGGAGTCTCTGCGCAACGAGCAAATATCTCGTCATACCGAGTGCGGATATCAGCCATCTCCTCGTCGCTGATAGGTCCGTTCTTGAGTGGAGCGCACCAATTTGGGCGCCGTTGGAACACATGCAGCGACTTCACATTCTCTGCAATGGCGGGAATGATTTGCACGCCGGTTGCGCCAGTTCCAACAATGGCAACTCGCAGTTCTGACATATCAATTGGCTCTTTCGGCCAGTGATAGGTGTGAAACGACTGTCCGGTGAAGTCTTGCTGACCCTCGTATCTCGGAAGCGTCGGCGCGGAGAGAAGACCAATCGCTGGCAACAAGAGATCGCAGGTCATGACGTCGCCACCACCAAGATGCAGAGTCCAGCGGTTGGCCTCGTCATCCCATACGGCTTTTTTCAACGGTGTGTTGAAGCGCATACCATCGCGAAGCGCGAACTTCTCGACGACGTATTGGAGATACTTCAGGTTTTCAGGCTGGGGAGAAAATCGCTCTTTCCAGTGCCACTCATCAAGCAGTTCTTTTGAAAACGAGTAGCCATACGAATAGCTCTCAGAGTCAAAGCGGCACCCCGGATATCGATTCCAGTACCACGTGCCACCGAGGTCATCTCCGGCTTCGATCACGAGGGCGTCGACGCCAAGGTTTCGAAGGCGGTGCAGCGCGTAAATTCCGGCGACACCGGCGCCAATCACAATGACTTCTCTGTGCTCCGCAGATTCAGGATGTGACATGACTTCGCTCAATGGGTTCCCCTTCCTCTGACATCAAACGCTAGACGGCGAGCGCGGGCTCACTTCAAACGGAGCATGCCAAAGCCACCCATCAAAGGTCGCTTTGCTACCGTCTCCTTAGCAATTCGGCTGAGGGGGAGTTATGGGGGATGCCGTTCGGATAACTGATGATGCTGGCGTGAGAACCATGACGCTGTGTCGTCCCGGCGAATACAACACCATCACTCCACGGCTTCGAGATGAGCTCGCAGACGCAATCGATTCGGCTCAGCACGATGACAGTATTCGCGTGCTTCTACTCAACGCCGAGGGCCCAGCGTTTTGCGCCGGATACGACCTTGGCTGGGCGACTGGTGAGCAGGCAGATGATGAACAGGCCGAAAACTCCCGGGCGTGGGACTCGGCATCTGATCTTCATATGATCGGAGAATTCGCGGCGGCCTGGGCAAAGTTGCACGACTCGATAAAGCCCACGATTGCAGCGGTGAACGGCTGGTGTATCGCCGGGGGCAGCAACATTGTCTTCAACGCTCACATGATCATCGCAGGAGAATCAGCGCGATTTGGCTACCCGCCATCTCGGGTGTGGGGCATCCCTGAAGCGCCGTGGACATGGGTTGCTCGAATGGGGCTGCAACAGGCGCGCCGCTACATGCTCACCGGTGACGAGATCACCGCCCAAATGGCCCTTGAAATGGGTCTCGTCCTTCAGGTCTCAGCCGATGATGACCTCGCCGACCACGCATGGGCCCTCGCAACACGAATCGCTCAAGTGCCAACCAACCAACTCGAAATGATTACGAGATCGCTCAATGCGGTCGCTGACCATATGTATGACCCGCCGGCGTCTCGACGGCTCGGAACTCTCTTCGATGGAGTGGCTCGGCACAGCCAAGAAGGAAAAGACTTCGTCGCTCGCTCAGAAGACATCGGCTTTCGAGAAGCTGTTCGAGAACGTGATCGACCATTTGGTGATTACGGCGAACGAGGATCATCTCGTTAGATGATGACTGGCGATAACACCGAAAGGATGACTCCATGACAACTCCACCACTCACGATGAGCCACACCATTGGCCCGAGCGAGCCAGCAATCCTTGATCTCACCCTTGGCGATGTCCTCCGACGCGCCGCATCTGAGCGTCCGGATCAACCTGCGCTGATTGCATCCAACACGAGAGCGACATGGACGTTCGCCGAATTGCTCTCAGATGCAGAGGCTGTGGCTCGTGATTTGGTTGAGCGGTTTGAACCCGGTAGCCGCATTGCGATTTGGGCACAGAATCTTCCTGAGTGGGTCATTGCCGAGTACGCAATCGCTCTCGCCGGAATGGTGATAGTTACTGTGAACCCAAATCTTCTCGAAGACGAAGCGGCGTACGTCTTCAACCAGTCAACGTCGGTGGGTGTGATCGCATCGACCAGCTACCGCGGCCGCAATCTCATGAGCATTGCTGAGCAACTCATGGAACGGTGCCCGTCGGTTCGTGAGGTGTCTTCGTTGGGCGAGCTCACCTCTGTCGCTCAACATGCAAGGTCGTCAACAACGGTGCTGCCAAAGCCCGACCCGGGTGACCTCGTCATGATTCAGTACACCTCGGGAACGACCGGCTTCCCGAAGGGGGCGAGTCTGCATCACAGAGGGATCGTTACCAATGCCCTGCACAGCACCCTTCGCAATGGGAGCAAGCCGGGCGACGTCATGTTGGGAGCGATGCCGCTCTTTCACACCGGCGGATCTGTGTTGGCCGTGCTCGCCGCTGGTACACGAATGCTAACGATTGTGATCATCGAGGAATTCGAGCCCGGCCACGTGCTCGATACATTCGAAAAGTACGGCGTCACCCTCGGCGGTGGTGTCCCGACGATGCTCATCGCAATGATGGAGCACCCAACGTTCAAAGACCGTGACCTCTCCGCGTTGAAGACGATTACCTCGGGGGGATCTACAGTGCCCGCAGCCCTCGTCGAGCGTTTCGAACGCGAGGTCGGGGCGAAACTGACCATTGTCTTCGGCCAGACAGAGATGTCGCCCGTCGCAACAATGACGCGACCTGATGACGGCGTCGACGACAAAGCGAACAGCCTCGGTACTGCACTCCCCCACGTTGAAATCAAGATCGTCGATTCGGATGGGAATACTGTCCCCATCGGTGAGCCCGGAGAATTTTGTACTCGCGGATATCTCAACATGCTGGGCTATAACGACAATCCTGAAGCGACAGAAGAGACCATCGACTCTGACGGGTGGCTGCACTCAGGTGATATCTGTTCGATGGACGAGCGCGGGTATTGCTACATCGTTGGCCGAATCAAAGACATGATCATTCGCGGGGGCGAAAACATCTATCCGAAAGAGATCGAGGAGGTGTTGTTCCGTCACCCCTCGGTCGGTGAGGTCGCAGTGATCGGTCTTCCCGACGACAAATGGGGTGAAACCGTTGGTGCAGTTATACGACCAACCCCTGACGCGTCACCGTCGGTTGCTGAACTTCGAGCATGGGTACGCGGACACCTCGCACCCCACAAGACCCCAGCCAGTTGGTTTACGACCAGCGAATTTCCTCTTACCGGATCGGGGAAAATCCAAAAGTTCCGTCTCGTCGAAATGTGGAACAACAACGAACTCGAACATCTCGAGTGACCGCCCACTCACGTCGGTAATGTGCGCAGGTGATCCGAGTTGCAATCGTGCTGTGCGACGACCTAGGTCGTCGAATTTCAACGCAGTATGCGCCGTACGAAACGCTGTATGCCGAGTTTCTCAACTTGGCCGCACCCGACGTTCTGGAGACCTCGGTTTTCCGTGCCCATGAGGATCATCTTCCCGACGATGTCACATTGTTTGATGCAGTCGTCATCGGCGGCAGTCGAGCCAGCGTGTACGAACCGCATGACTGGATCACGCCTTTGCTGTCAGTCGTGCGTTCCTCACTTGAGAGCGACATGTCAACCTGGGGAATCTGTTTCGGGCATCAAGTGGTCGCAGCAGCGATGGGCGCCGACGTCGGCCCCTCGACCACCGGGTGGAATCTCGCTGCGCAGAACTACGAGATTCTCAGCGGACCATATGCAGATTCAACCGACCCACTGCGTCTGCTGGCGTTCCACCAAGATCAAGTTCACACCGTTCCCTCAGGAACGCAGTGCTACCTGACGTCACCTGGGTGCGCAATTGCCGGGCTCAGCGGCGACAACGTGTTAACGATGCAACCCCATCCTGAATTCACTCCTCAGGTCATCGCCGCAATCCTTGCCGCAAGCCGGGGAGGCCCGATCTCAGATCGCGACATCGACGACGCGTTGCAGCGCATCGACGGCCTATTTTCATCACACCGCGCATCAGAGTTGTTCTGGCTGTCTCATTCCGGCACGGCATAATCATCTGCCGTTGCTCACGATCAGTTCAACGAGCCCAGAAACTCAACTATCCGCGACGACCACGTTGCAACATCATGTGCGGAGGTCGCAATCGCGAGTTCTGATGTGGGAATCAGCTGATGCAGAGCCTCTGCGCTACTCACCGGATGCCCAGCATCACCTGACCAGGCAAGAATCAACGCGGGGACAGCGATATTCCTCACCTGGTCTCGTGTTGGAAAATCAGCAGTCGCGGCGCCCCTCAAGACGTGCGCCATCTGTTGGTCATCGGCAATTCGTAAGTTGCGTTCCATTCGATCATGCCACTCTGGGCCAAACGGATCGGGTGGAGGTATACGCCGACTCGCTTCGATGACGTGCTCGATATTTCCAGCGGCAATTCGGTCAGCGCGCTCGAGGTAAAGCGCTCGTTGAGCGTCTCGAGTCTCCCAAGCCGTTGGCGGAATCACCAGCACCAAAGCCCTAATCTGAGACGGTGCTGCGACCGCTGCATGAAGAGCGGTGCCGGCTCCCATCGACGCGCCTCCCGCAATATAGGTCGGCACGTCGAGAGCGTCGGCGAGAGCGAGTTGATCTCCGGCAAGGCGCTGCCAGGAGTAGTCACTGAGTGTTGGTGTCAGCGTTGACCTTCCGTGGCCACGGGCGTCATATCTGATGACCTCGTTACGGGCGGCAATAGAAGACCAGTCGAAATCGAGCAAGTCTCCTTCAAGATCCATCGACGAGGTCAACCCGTGACCCCAGATGAACGGCTGACCGCTCCCACCTCGATCGACCGAGAGCGAAAGGCCGTCGAGTGCAACATTGTGCCGCATTTCAGGAATTCAGATCGGCACCAATCCGGGGAAGAACCTCAGTCGCCATGAGTTCAAGTTGCTCGTTCATCGCTTCTTGTGTGAGGCCCGGCATATCGAAGAACAGCACGAAGTGCTCGACGCCGACCTCATCTCGATAACGGCCCATCGTGTCTGCGACTTCTTCGACAGACCCGATTGCCATCACATCTTGATCGATCGAATCTTCAAGGCTTGGTTTGTGATCAAACGGAGTCTCAGATCCATCAGGCATTGAGTAACTGCGGAATCGACCGTATGGCGATAGGAACTTGATCCATTCGTCATGGGCGTTGCGTGCACCGTTTCGGGCCTCATCAGAGGTCCGGCCGACGTGAGCATTGAGCGCTAAGCAGCGGTGGTCACCCTGACCAAGTTCCCAACCGTGTTCGTTTGCCTTGGCACCGAAGTCGTCCCACCATGTCTTTGTTTTTTCGATGCCGCGGGCGGGCATGACCGCGTGGTGTCCGACGCGGGCCGTGTACTCGAGTGTCGCAGGAGAGGTGACCGCCTGCCACACATCGATAGGTGCGATCGGCTTCGGAATAAGGGTGAGGTCTTGGACGGTAGAACCACGGTCTGGAATACCGGGAGGAGGCAGCACGAAATGTTTGCCGGTGAACGAGAAGCGCTCGTTGTACCAAGCCTCTTTGATGATCTCCATCGATTCTTCGAAGATCTCGCGGTTGACACGATCAAGCTCGGCAGACATCTCATTGTCACCTGACGCAACAACCCCACCAAGCGACTGCGCCTCTCGAGGAACCGTGCCGCGCCCAACACCGAATTGCATCCGATTGTTGGTGAGGATCTGCATCATCGCAGCATCTTCTGCGAGACGAAGAGGATGCCATTGCGGAACGATGTTGAACATTTGTCCGAGGCGTAGGCGCTCTGTCTCCTTCGCGAGGTGCAACCCAAACAAAATGAGGTTTGGCGTCACCTCATAGCCTTCATATTGGAAGTGATGTTCGGTCAGCCACATCGTGTCGTAACCGAGCCGGTCCATCGTTTTCGCCCAGGCCGTCAGATTGTCATAGCAAGCGATGAAGTCTGGGTTGTCGTAGCGGCGGTCTACCGGGTCTGGCCCTCCGTAGCCGGCATCAGGCATCGGGACTCCACCATAGAAATTCGCATCGATTCGCACAAGATCAGTTTGACATGCGCGCGACAGCTACGCACGAATCACCTGCAGAAAACTGATGGTTTTCGCTACGGCCTGGCGCCCAAGCCTCTGTTGATTACCGCAGCGCAGTGCCTCAGCGACCCGACCAAGATGGAGGGCGCTTTTCTGCGAAGGCCTTTGGGCCCTCCTTGGCGTCCTCTGATGAGAACACTGCAGCCATGACCGGACGTTGGTGCTCCCAAAACTCGGCTTCGGTTCGACCCTGAACCGCCTGAATCATCTGCTTCGATGCTGCAACGGAAAGCGGCGCGTTTCGAGCGATGCGATCTGCAAGTTCCATCGCTCCCTCGACCGCTCCGCCTTTTTCGGTCACCCGAGAAACAAGCCCGTACTCCGCGCCTTTTTCCGCGGTAATCGGATCTGCCGTCAGCGCCATCTCCATTGCAACCGCATATGGAACACGACTTGGCAACCGAAGCAACGCTCCGCCCGCGGCGAGAAGCCCAACACCGACTTCGGGGATTCCAAGTTTCACACCCTCGGCGGCAACGATGAGGTCGCAGGTCAACGCAACTTCAAGGCCACCAGCTAAGGCGAAGCCTTCAACTGCGGCGATGAGCGGCTTTTTCGCACCGTTTTCCAAAAACTCGTTGAACCCAACTGGTGGTCCATCGGTAAGGAATGCTTTGAGGTCCATTCCTGCACAAAATCCGCGTCCCGCACCCGTCAGCACCCCAGCGGTGAGTTCGGGGTTCTCATCGAGTTCACGAACGGCTGCAACAAGACCTTGTGCAAGATCTGTGTTGACCGCATTCATCTGATCGGGTCGGTTCAAGGTGATGAGGAGAACTCGACCTCGTACTTCGGTTACTACTGCTGCTTGGTCGCTCATGACGACAACTCCTTCATCGTGAATATGCCCGAGGGCCGGTTACCCAGCAATGTATGTCGTGCAGTTGGTCGCTCTCGAACCAGCACATCGTGACTCACGACTTGATCACGAGCCTGTGCGGCATAACGATGACGTTGGCGAGTTCAGTTCGGCCGCTGGTTCTTTTCTGAGCGCTCTTTCCATTTCTTCGCCAACACAAACCCAAGAGCAATTCCAGACAAGATGATGACCAACGAAGAGGTTGTCATGCTTGCACCTTAATTCGTGCCACTTCAGCGTCTCCGCAAGATCACTCCAGATCTTTGGACCCGACAGTTCACGTCGTCGGCCGAGCGAGCCCTTCGACAACCTCAGCATTCGCCAACTCGGCCAGCATCTTCGGGGCACCAATAATCTTCAGCGCCCGACTCCCCCCACCAACAACGATGCGTTCGCGCTCCATCACTGCTGCATCGATCCACAGCGGAATCGTGTGAGGAAGGCCAAATGGCGTGACGCCACCCATCACCATTCCCGTCACCTCCGCCGTGAGGTCAGCCGGAGCAAATGAGACTTTTCTCACCCCAAGCCGTTTTCGAACGGCCCCATTGACGTCGAGCCGGCTCGTTGCGAGCACGACACATGCAGCAAACACCGGCGACTCACCTTTCGATGCGATGATGATCGTGTTCGCTGAGTTGTCGGGCGAGAACCCATAGTGCTCACAAAACTCGGCCGTATCGGCGAGATCGGGATCACACGGCATTGCCTCAAATGGCACACCGGTCGCAGTCACGACGTCAAGCACTCGCTGTTCAATCTCGCTCATTGACACATTGTCGCAACTGTTGACCTCACTTGACGAGTTTCGTACCGTTCAGATCATGAGTCGTCACCACGGACATGATCACGGCCACATCGAGCCACCAGAAGTCGTCAATATCGACGACGGCGTCTTTGCATATATCCAGCCAGATGGATCGTGGTGGATCAACAACTGCGGGATTCTTGCCAACGGTGGTGACACCGTCATCGTTGATACCTGCTCAACAGAACGCCGTACAAACCTCTTTCTTGAAACGGTTGAGCGCCTCGACTCAGGCCCGATACGAGCCGTGGTCAACACACATCATCATGGCGATCACACCCACGGAAACTGGCTGACAAAACCAGCCGCAATCATCGGTCATCGTCGATGCCGAGAGGCAATTCTTGAAGCCGGTCTGCCACATTTTGAGGGCGTGTTTGAACCCGTTGATTGGGGCAACATTCAGATCGAACCGCCGATGGTGACGTTCGACGATCACATCGAGGTGCATTGTGGCGACATTCGAGCAGAACTTCACTACATCGGAACACCCGCTCACACGACCAACGACATTGTGGTCTGGTTACCCGACCGAAAGGTGCTCTACACGGGAGATCTCGTCTTCAACGGCGGAACACCGTTCATGGTCATGGGCTCGGTTACTGGCTCACTGGCGGCACTCGATCGGCTCAGCGAATTTGATGCCGATGTGGTCGTCCCCGGGCACGGACCTGTCTGCGATCTCACGGTCATCGATCAACTTCGGGCCTACGACAACTTCATTCTTGATCTCGCCCGACGCGCGATTACAGATGGGGTAAGTGCTCTCGAGGCAGCGAGGGAAACTGACCTTGGCGAGTTCGGAGAGCTCTCTGACCCGGAGCGAATTGTCGGCAACCTTCATCGAGCAATGTTTGAACTCAATGGTGCTGAGCCCGGAAGCACGATCAATATTGTTGCCGCAATCGGTGACATGGTTGCCTACAACGGCGGCAAACCACTGAGTTGCCTCGCCTAGGCGAGGTCCGCCTTGACATCGCCGGCTACCTATGAGGGCGACGATTAGTTGGGCAGCACTATCGAGCCTGAGGGGCCGGACAATTCGACATAAAGCCCTGGCGAGTCAGCGCGTTCGACCTCCATCGTCTCCCCGAGCGCAGAAAGTAGCTCGTTAACGCGATCTGGATCAGGGTGAAGGCCGTGCATTTCGGCAACAGTTAGTCCGGGCGCGGCAGTTTCCGATGGGTGTCTCGATTGACCCCAATCAATGAAGAACGGCAAAATTCCGCCCTCGGTGTCTCCTGTCGGCAAACTCAAATGCCAGTCAAGTGTCATGTCGGGGGCAACCCGTCGCATCGCTACAGGCTCGGTATAACCAAGACCTACCTCTGCGCCTGAGGCAACTACCGATGACAGATCGTGTTGTCGAGCACACCATGTGACGACCCGATGGGTCTCCAACTCATCAATTCCGAATGATCTCGGCACACCTGGGTCGCCTTGCTCGGGGTCAGGCCCGATGATCTCAAGGTAGGTATCGCCAAAGGAACACAACCGATTTCGTGTTCCGTTATTGACATGAGGGCCACCCTCAGTGGCGATGACGCCGGTGAGGTCGGCAATCCACTCTGAACTCATAGCAATATCTGGCGTTGCAAACACGATGTGATCAAGCATCTCTTGAGAATAGACACCGAGCATTCCGAGCGCCGACGCCCAACGAAAATTCGCTCTTCCCAGTGTGACAGTCTTGGGAGATGGCAGACATCTTGAATGCTCACGCTCAGAACTTCGGCGACCGTCCTGCGGTCATTGACGACCGTCCAGATGGCAACGTGCTCACGATCACGTATGCCGAACTTGATGACTACACCAACCAGCTCGGCCATCTTTTAGTTGGCCACGGTGTGAAACCCGGAGACCGCGTGGTCTGGTGTGGACAGAATTCGATTGGCGTTGTCGCAGTCATGTCTGCTGCAAGGAAGATTGGCGCAACCGCGGTACCGCTGAACTACCGGCTCTCTGACGATGAAGCCGCATACGTCATCGACCACTGCGACGCTGAGATCGTGTACGTCGATGCAGACTTTGCTCCGATGCTGGAACGGGTGCGTGAGAGCATCCCAAAGATCAGAGAAGTACTCGTCTTCGATGGCGAGCTCCCTGCATCTGATTCATGGTTCGTGTCCGTCGATGGCGAGATCAGCACAATGCCAACATCATCTCCGCCTGAGCCTCCGGCAGAAACCGCAGACGGCGCAACGATGATTTACACCTCGGGAACAACCGGAAAACCAAAGGGCGCATTTCGTCAGAGGGCGACAGACCCAACGCAGATGCTCGCCATGTTGGAACACATCGGATACCGGTTAGACGACACCTACCTCACAACCGGCCCGCTCTACCATTCAGGCCCTGCGGGGTTCATGAGCATTGCCGTCACCATGGGCCAAACCGTCGTGGTGCAACGCAAGTTCAACGCCGAAGACTGGCTTCGGCTCGTCGACAAGTATCGCTGCTCCTCAACATTCTCGGCTCCAACTCCAATTCGGATGATCTGCAACCTTCCAGATGAGACGATTGCGAACTACGACGTGTCATCGATGCGGGTGATGATTGCAAATGCCGCACCATGGAGTTTCGCTCTGAAGCAGCAGTATCTCAGCCACTTCCCCGCTCACTCGCTCTTCGAGGTCTACGGCTCAACCGAACTTGGAGTGAACACCATTCTTCGGCCTGAAGACCAGCTGCGTAAGCCCGGGTCATGCGGTAAACCCTCTCCCATGGTCGAAATCAGGCTGTACGACGATGATGGCAACATCGTTGACGGCATAGGCCCAGAACACACCGGCGAGCTCTTCGTTCGTTCACCGTCGGTATTCAGTGACTATTACAAGCAGAACGACAAGTTCATGGAAGATCACCGTGATGGCTTTCAGACCGTCGGCGACATCGCCTACATCGATGATGAAGGGTTCATCTACATCTGCGACCGAAAGAAAGACATGATTATCTCGGGCGGAATGAACATTTATCCGGCTGAAATTGAAGCCGCACTCGAGCAGCACCCCGGCGTCTTGGAGGCCGCAGTATTTGGAATTCCGAGTGAAGATTGGGGAGAAATCGTTCACGCAGTTGTCGTGCAGAATGGAACGACAGAAGTGACCGAAGAAGTGCTCGATCAACATGCCCGAACACATCTTGCGAGTTACAAGATTCCTCGGAGCGTTTCTTGGACAGACGAACTTCCCAAAACAGGTTCAGGGAAGATACTGAAGAGAGAACTGCGCCAGCCGTACTGGGATGAGTTCAACTCATAAAGAGAGGTGAGAACTGTTACCTCAGTGGACTTCTGAGATTTAGGCGGTGAGGCGGCCTTCCCGCAGGAACTGAGTTCACGTTTGACACGATTGAACAGAAGGT